>NZ_JBEYTI010000006.1:0-45962 GCF_040642975.1 Micromonospora sp. NPDC047548 | reverse complement strand
GGCGGGGCGGGGGGTGGGGGGGGGGGGTGGCTCTCGGTCTGCCGTCCGGCGAGGGCTGGCGGTGTTGCCGCCCTCCCGCGCCGCGCGCCCGCCGCCCCCCCCCCCCCCCCCCCCGGCCGGTTCGTCCCACCCCACCCCTCGTCAACTGAGAGCAGGTTTCCGTGAGTCGGGCCCAGCGTTCGTCTTTTCCTGCGGGTCGACGGGGGGTGGCGCCGTCCGGCGCCGTCCGGCACGCCACCGGGACGCAACCCGGTCGCGCCGGGTCGGGCCGGGCGGTCACCCGTACGCTGAGTGACGACCCGCTGGGCGGCACGGTACGTCGTACCGTCCTGCCCAGCGGGTTACGCGTGCTCACCGAGGCGATCCCGGCCATGCGCAGCGTCTCGTTCGGCATCTGGGTGGCGGTGGGCTCCCGGGACGAGACCGGCCCGCAGGCCGGCGCCGCGCACTTCCTGGAGCACCTGCTCTTCAAGGGCACCCACAAGCGCGGCGCGCTGGAGATCTCCTCGGGGATCGAGGCGGTGGGCGGCGAGACCAACGCCTTCACCACCAAGGAGTACACCTGCTACTACGCCCGCGTGCTGGACGAGGACCTGCCGCTGGCGATCGACGTCATGTGCGACCTGGTCGCCGACTCGGTGCTCGAGGCGGCCGACGTGGAGACCGAACGCGGCGTCATCCTCGAAGAGATCGCCATGCACGACGACGAGCCCGGCGACGAGGTGCACGACCTCTTCGCCCGCGCCGTCTACGGCGACCACCCGCTGGGCCGGCTGATCTCCGGCACGGAGGAGACGGTCACCCCGATGACCCGGCGGCAGATCCAGAGCTTCTACCAGCGCCGCTACACCGCACCGCAGATCGTCATCGCCGCCGCCGGCAACCTCGACCACGCCGTCGTGGTCAAGCTGGTCCGCCAGGCACTACGCGGCACGCCGCTGGACACCGACCCGGCCGTGCCGGCTCCACACCGGTCGGCCACCCCGGCGGTACGCACCAGACCGGCCACCACCCTGGTCGAGCCGAAGGAGTCCGAGCAGGCGCACGTGATCCTCGGCTGCCCCGGCATCGACCGCTCCGACGAGCGGCGCTTCACCCTCGGCGTGCTCAACAACGTCCTCGGCGGCGGCATGTCCAGCCGGCTGTTCCAGGAGATCCGCGAGCAGCGGGGCCTGGCCTACTCGGTCTACTCCTATGCCAGCCAGTACGCCGACAGCGGCCTCTTCGCCGTCTACGCCGGCTGCGCCCCCGGCAAGGTGGACGAGGTGCTGGCGCTGACCCGCGCCGAGTTGGCCCGGGTGGCCGCCGAGGGGATCACCGAGGCCGAGCTGGCCCGGGGCAAGGGCATGAGCAAGGGTTCGTTCGTGCTGGGCCTGGAGGACACCGGCTCGCGGATGAGCCGGCTGGCCAAGGGGGAACTGCTCTACGGCGACCTGATGCCGGTGGACGAGCTGCTCACCCGGGTCGACGCGGTCACCCTGGCGGACGTGAACACGCTCGCCGCCGAGCTGCTGAGCCGGCCGATGTCCCTCGCCGTGGTCGGCCCGTTCGGCGAGCACGACTTCTCCGCCTGACCCGTCGCCCCGCACCCGTTCGGATCTGCCCTGCCCACGCGCCCGGTCGGCCGCGCCGTGCGGCGTGTCGCGGTGTCCGCCGCCCCGGAAGCGCGACATGCCGCAACCGCAGTGGGTCACCGCCGTCCGGTGGGACGAGGGTGGTCCCGGCGGATGACGGCGTCCCGATTGGGATAGGTTGTGCCCCGTGACTGACGAGCAGGAGAAGGGCCTGGACGAGCCGATCCGGGTCGGCGTGCTGGGTGCCCGGGGCCGGATGGGCGTCGAGGTGTGCAAGGCGGTCGACGCGGCCGGAGACATGGACCTGGTGGCGATGGTCGACCAGGGCGACTGGCTGTTCAACGCCTCCGACGCGGGCGCCGAGGTGGTCGTCGACTTCACCACGCCGGACGTCGTCATGGACAACCTGCACTGGTGCATCGACCAGGGCATCAACGCGGTGGTCGGCACCACCGGCTTCACCGAGCAGCGGATCGAGCGGGTGCGCGGCTGGCTGGAGCGCAAGCCGGGCGTCGGCGTGGTGATCGCCCCGAACTTCGGTATCGGCGCGGTGCTGATGATGCAGTTCGCCGCGCGGGCCGCCCGGCACTTCGAGTCCGTCGAGATCATCGAGCAGCACCACCCGCGCAAGCTCGACGCCCCCAGCGGCACCGCCACCCACACCGCCCGCCGGATCGCTCAGGCGCGGGCCGAGGCCGGCCTGGGTCCGGTACCGGACGCGACCAAGGACGAGGTCGCGGGCGCGCGCGGCGCCGACATCGACGGGGTACGCGTGCACGCGGTGCGCGCCACTGGGCTGGTCGCCCACCAGGAGGTGCTCTTCGGCACCACCGGCGAGACGCTCACCATCCGGCACGACTCGTACGACCGGGCCTCGTTCATGCCGGGCGTGCTGCTGGCCGTCCGCGCGGTGCGCAACCGGCCTGGTCTGACCATCGGCCTGGACTCCCTGCTCGACTGAACGCCCGCCGGCCGGGGTCGAGCGGCCTGAACCCTGCCCTTCGTCGGCGCCGCAGGCGGCGGGTCGGCGCCGTGCAGCCCGGCCCTGACGGCTCCGCCAGGCAGGTGACGTCCGCCGGTCGTCGCCGGCGCGGGGCTCGACGGCGACGGTCGGCGCGGGGAATGCGGTCGTCGCCGGCGTGGCGCTCAGCGCGTCGGTCGGTGCGGGGGAAAGCGGTCGTCCGCGGGGTGGGAATGCGCCTAGGCTCGGCGCCATGATCGATTCTGGGCTGCGCGACCGGGCCGGCCGTCACGTGACGCTGCGGCCGGTCGACGACGACAACTGGCGGGCCGTCGCCGACGTGGCGCCCCGCGACGACCAGCGGGACTGGGTAGCTGCCCTGGCGGCCCGCTACCTGGTGCTGACCATGCGCACCGACGTGTGGACCTCGCTGGCCGTCTACGCCGACGACACGGTGGTCGGGCACGCCATGTGGGGCGTGGACGACGACGGCTCCCGGTGGATCGGCGGCATGGTGATCGCTGCCGCCGAGCAGGACCGGGGCGTCGGCCGGGCCACCGTCCGCACCCTGGCCGACTGGTTGTCCGCCCAGGACGGCGGCAGCGTGGTCCGCCTCTCGTACCACCCCGACAACACCCCCGCCGCCCGCCTGTACACCTCCGTCGGCTTCACTCCCACCGGCGCCCGTGAGGACGACGAACTGGTCGCCGAACTCACCTCCTGACCCCGTCGATCATGAGGTTGACGGCAACGTACCGCCGCCAACCTCATGATCGACCCGGTTCAGGCCCGGACGGGGGAGTCGGGGGCGGGGCGGGGGGAGGGGACAGCCGGGGTGGTGGGGGTCAGGGTGAGGGTCGAGGGCAGATTGGTGAGGGTGGGCTGGCCCGTCCGGTCGACGTGGACGTCGACGGGGGTGCCGGCGATGCGCAGGCCCTGGACGGAGAGGGCGCCCAGCTCGGGGCCGGCCAGCGGGCGCAGGGTGACCCGGCCGTTCGGCACGTCGGGTTGCAGCCCGGTGGCGGCGTGCAGCAGCAGCACCGCGGCCGCCGCCGACCAGGCCTGCGGCCGGCAGGCCGCCGGGTAGGGGACCGGCCGGCCGAGCAGCGTACGGTCGTCGCCGCCGTAGAGCTCGGGCAGCCGGTGGTCGAACGCCTCCGCCGCCCCGAGCAGCCCCTCCGCCAGGCCGAGCGCGGCCTCCCGGAAGCCGGCCCGGGCAAGCCCGGCGAGCACGATGGCGGTGTCGTGCGCCCAGATCGACCCGCAGTGGTACGACAGCGGGCTGAACCCGGCGTCGTCGGTGGACATGGTGCGCAGCCCGAACCCGCCGGCCAGCGCGTCGCCGGTGAGCAGGCGGGCGACCTGCGCCTCTTCCTCGCCGGAGAGCAGGCCGGTGCCGAGCAGGTGACCGATGTTGCTGGTCAGCGAGTCGACGGGGCGCTTGTCCCGGTCCAGCGCCAGCGCCGGGCGGGGCCCGTCCGGGCCGCCGTCGACCCAGAACGAGGCGCGGAACCGCTCCGCCAGCCGGGCCGCGTACCCGCGCCAGCGGTCGGCGCCCGGACGGCCGAACGCGTCCAGCAGGTCCGCGCCGGCGACGGCCGCCTGGTGCGCGTACCCCTGCACCTCGGCCAGCACGATCGGCGGCGCGGCGAGCCGGCCGTCGCGGAACCGGACCGCGTCCCCGGAGTCCTTCCAGCCCTGGTTGGCCAGGCCGTGCCCGGTGGTGTCGACGTACTCGACCAGCCCGTCGCCGTCGGGGTCGGCGTGCTCGCCGAGCCAGCCCAGCGCCGCCTCCAGGTGCGGCAGCAGCGGCTCCACCTGGTCGGCGGCCAGACCCCAGCGCCAGGCGTCGTGCAGCAGCGCCACCCAGAGCATGGTGGCGTCGACGGTGCCGTAGTAGGCCGGCGGCAGCTGAAGCTGCCCGTCGAGCAGGGCGAACTCGTTCCGGCGCAGCTCGTGCAGGATCTTGCCGGGCGCCTCCCCGGTGGCCGGGTCGAGCCGGGCGCCCTGCCGGCGGGCGAGCACCCGCAGCGTTCCGGCGGCCAGTTCGGTGCCGAGCGGCAGCATCATCCGGGCCGCCCAGAGACTGTCCCGGCCGAACAGGGTGAGGAACCAGGGCACGCCGGCGCCGAGGAAGACGTCCCCGGGGGTGGCGGGTTCGGCCAGGCGCAGCCCGCGCAGGTCGTCCAGTGAGCGGTCGAGCAGCCGGACCAGCCGCCGGTCGTCGGCCTGCACCACCGGCCGGGACCAGGTCGACTCCCCGGTCGGGGCGGTCACCACCGCCCGCGGGTCGTCCACCCGCAGCCGCCAGCGCAGCGTCGCCGTCTCGCCGGGGCCGAGGTCGACCGGCCAGGACAGCCGGGGCGCGGTGGCCCGGTCGCCGTCGGTGTCCACCCGGGCGCCCTCGCCGGTGACGGTCACCGTGATGCCGTCGGCGGCCCAGGCCACCTGCCCCGGCTGGCCGGTCTTGCCCTCGATCGGCGTGGCCGCGCCGCCGGATTTGACCACCTCGATCGGCGCCAGGTCGCAGCCGAGGTCGACGCTGACCGTGGCGCGCACCGGCGCGGCGGCCGTGGAGACGAGGCGAATCTCCTCGTCGACGCCGCGCGGGCCGGCCCGGCGGGCGCGCTCGACCCGGACGGTGGGATCGGGGCCGGGGTCGCCGAGCCAACGGGCGAGGCCGACGAAGCACGCGCCGTGCGGGCCGTCCGCACCGTGGGTCAGCGCCTCCGGTTCCCGGTCGTCGATCCGCAGCTCGGCCCGGGACAGCACCCGGGCGTCGGCGTGGAAGACCCCCTGGACGCCGGCCGGGCGGATCTGCCCGGCCCGGTCACCCAGCGCGCTGGTCGGGGCGAGGACCACCCCGACCAGGTCGTGCAGCAGGGGTTGCAGCTGGCGTTCGGTCACGGTTCAGACTCCAGATCCTGAGGGGGCGGACGAGCTCTTGACAAGCCGTCCGGGGCGGTGCCAAAGTGCGAAACATTCCAGAAACTTGAACGATCTAATCCTGCCGTATCCGAATTGGATCGTTCAAGACGTCGAGAGGCATCAAGTGGCTGAAAAGGTGACCATCGCGACGGTGGCCCGGCACGCCCAGGTCAGCCGACAGACGGTGTCCAACGTGCTCAACACCCCGCACATCGTGCGCGAGGAGACCCGCCAGCGGGTGCAGGAGGCCATCGCCACCCTCGGCTACCGGGTCAGTCAGGCCGCCCGGCAGATGCGCACCGGCCGGTCCCGGCTGATCGCCGTACGGATCGAGCCCACCCGCGACGGGATCAACGGCTCGGTGCTCGACCGCTTCCTGCACGGCCTCACCGAGACCGCCGAGGCGGCCGGCTACCGCGCCCTGCTCTACACCGCCGCCGACGCCGCCGCCGAGATCGCCACCTACGACGACCTGCTCAGCGCGTACGACCTGGACGGTTTCGTGCTCACCGGCACCGACCACGGCGACTCGCGTACCGCCTGGCTCGCCGACCGCGGCGTGGCCTTCGTGACCTTCGGCCGACCCTGGGACGACCCCGACGCCCACCCCTGGGTCGACGTGGACGGCGCCGCCGGGACGGCCCAGGCCACCCGCCACCTGCTCGCCGCCGGTCACCGCCGGATCGGCTTCATCGGCTGGCCGGCCGGCTCCGGCGTCGGCGACGACCGCCGCGCGGGCTGGCGGGAGACCCTGCGGGCCGCCGGCGTCGACCCGACCGGGCTGGACCGGGAGACGCTGGACGGCATCGCCGAGGGCGAGCGGCTGGCCGCCGACCTGCTCGCCGCAGCGCCGCCGCCGACCGCCCTGGTCTGCGCCAGCGACTCGCTCGCCCTGGGTGCCCTCCAGGCCGCCCGCCCCAGCGCGCCGGCCGTCCGGGCCGCCCCCGACGGTCGCCCCGGGGCCGGCGTGCCGGTGATCGGCTTCGACGACACCCCGGTCGCCGCAGCGGTCGGGCTGACCAGCGTCAGCCAACCCCTGCGCGACGCCGCCGCCCGCTGCGTCGACCTGCTCACCGCGGTCCTCGACGGGCCCCCGCGGACCCCTGCCCCCGTGCTGCTCCAGCCCTCGCTGGTTGTGCGGCACACCGCCTGACACCATTCCCCCAACCAGGAGAACCGATGGCACCTCGATCCCTCACCCGCGCGGCGGTAGCCGGCCTCGCCGCCGTCGCGCTGTTCGGCACCGCCGCCTGCGGCAGTGGCTTCGATGACGACAACACCGAAGCCACGCAGTCCAGCGGCCCGGCCAGCCTGCAGATCCTGATCGGCTCGTCCGGCGAGGCCGAGACCAAGGCGGTGCAGGACGCCGCCGCGAAGTGGGCGAGCAGCTCGGGCAACCAGGCCACCGTGACCCCGGCCCAGGACCTCACCCAGCAGCTCGGCCAGGCCCTCGCCGGTGGCACCCCGCCGGACGTCTTCTACGTCGACGCGAGCCGGTTCGCCGACTACGCCAGCGTCGGCGCGCTGGAGCCGTACGGCGACAAGATCAGCAACAAGGACGACTTCTACGAGAGCCTGCGCACCACGTTCACCTACGACGGCAAGCTGTACTGCGCGCCGAAGGACTTCTCCACCCTCGCCCTCCAGATCAACACCGACCTGTGGACGAAGGCCGGCCTGACCGACGCCGACGTCCCCACCAGCTGGGACCAGCTCACCGCCACCGCCCGCAAGATCAAGGCGAAGGGGCAGGTGCCGCTGGCCCTCGGCGACACCCGGGACCGGATGGGCGCGTTCCTGGTGCAGAACGGCGGCTGGCTGCTCAGCAAGGACGGCAAGCAGCCCACTGGCGACACCCCGGAGAACGTGGCCGCCCTCACCTACGTCAAGTCGCTGCTCACCGAGGGGCTGGCCCGCACCCCCAAGCAGCTCGACGCCGGCTGGTCCGGCGAGGCGTTCGGCAAGGGCAAGGCCGTGATGACCATCGAGGGCAACTGGATCAAGGGCGCCCTGAAGAACGACTTCCCGAACGTCAAGTACAAGGTCGTCGAGCTGCCGGCCGGCCCGAAGGGCAAGGGGACGCTCTCCTTCACCCAGTGCTGGGGTATCGCCGCCAAGAGCAAGTATAAGGAGCAGGCGATCAAGTTCGTCGAGGCGATGACCGCCGGCGACCAGCAGATGACCTTCGCCACGGCGTTCGGCGTGATGCCGTCCCGGCAGTCCGTGCGGGACCAGTACACCGGCGCGTTCCCGGCGGACAAGCCGTTCATCGACGGCGCCGCGTACGCCCAGGGCCCGGTGAACGCCCCGAAGATGGACAGCGTCCTCAACGACCTGGAGTCCGGCCTGCAGGGGTTGGGCAACGGCGACCCGAAGACCATCCTCGGCAACTTCGACAAGAACGCCAAGGCCGCGCTCGGCGGCTGACGCCGACCATGGGGGCGCCGCCGACCGGCGGCGCCCCCACCGGCCAGGCGCGAGTCGAAGGAGGGGAGATGGCAACCGAAGCACCCGCGGCGCCGGCCACCGCGACCGGCCGCCCGCCGCGCCGCCCGGGACGCGGCATCCGGGGCAACGAGCACGTCGCGGGCTGGGTCTTCGTCGCCCCGGTGATCGTCATTCTCGGCCTGTTCATGCTGCTGCCGATCCTGATGGCGCTCTGGGTCAGCCTCACCGACTGGAACGGGCAGGGCAGCCCGTTCACGTCGAAGGTGCCGTTCGTCGGCGCCGACAACTACACGAAGCTGTTCACCGAGGACGGGCTGGCCCGCCGGGACTTCATGACCAGCATCCGCAACAACATCTACTACGTGGCGATCGTGGTGCCGGCGCAGACGGTGCTCGCCCTCGGTCTCGCGCTGGTGGTCAACAACCGGATGCTCAAGGGCAAGGCGTTCTTCCGCAGCGCCTTCTACTTTCCGTCGGTGACCAGCTCGGTGGCGATCAGCGTGGTCTTCCTCTTCCTGTTCGCCAACTCCGGCGCGGTCAACGCCATGCTCGGCCTCTTCGGCATCGACGGGCCGCAGTGGTTCGCCGACTCGCGCGGCGTGCTGCACCTGCTGCTCGGCGCCGTCGGGGTGGACACCGCGCCGGCCGCGTTCGCCGGCGGCGGTCCGTTCGGGCTGAGCTGGTGGGAGTGGCTCTCCGGGCCGAGCGTCGCGATGATGTCGATCATCACGCTGGTCGTCTGGACCACCTCCGGGACGTTCATGCTGATGTTCCTGGCCGCGCTGCAGAACGTGCCGGTGGCGTTGGACGAGGCGAGCACCCTGGACGGCGCGACCCGCTGGCAGCGGTTCCGCCACGTCACCCTGCCGATGATCAAGCCGACCATGTTCCTGGTGCTCACCCTCGGCCTGATCGGCTCCTGGCAGGTCTTCGACCAGGTCTACGTGATGAGCCAGGGCGAGCCGGCCAAGACCACCCTCACCCCGGCCTACCTGTCGTACCGGACCGCGTTCCGGGACTTCGACTACGGCCCCGGCGCGGCCATCTCCTTCGTGCTGTTCCTGATCATCGTCGTGCTCACCCTGGTGCAGCGCCGGGTGATGGCCGACCGGGACACCGACGGGCCGCGGCGCGGCCGGTGGTGGCGTCGGCGCGTACCGGAAGGGTCGCAGTCATGACCGCGCTCACCGACCGCCCGCCGGTGGCGGCGGCGCCCGCCCGCCGCGCCCGCCGGGAGGCCCGCACCCTGGCCAGCCGGTTCCTCGGGTACGCCGTCCTGATCTTCTTCGGGCTGGTCTTCCTCTACCCGTTCGTCATCCAGCTCGGCAACTCGTTCAAGACCGAGCCGGACGCGGCGGCCAACCCGCTGTCGCCGATTCCCGACCCGGTGACCTTCGCCGGCATCGAGCGGATCTTCGCCGGCACCAACTTCCCGCTCTGGCTCGGCAACTCGCTGCTGGTGACCGTCCTGGTCACCCTCGGCCGGGTGTTCTTCGACTCGCTCGCCGGATACGCGCTGGCCCGGCTGCGGTTCAAGGGCCGGTCCGGGCTGTTCGCCGCGGTCATCGCGGTGATGGCGGTGCCCGGCGTGGTGCTGCTGATCCCGAAGTTCCTGGTGCTCAACCAACTCGGCATCTACAACAGCTACGCCGGGCTGGTGGTGCCGCTGCTCGCCGACGCGGCCGGCGTGTTCATCATGAAGCAGTTCTTCGAGTCGATTCCGGTCAGCGTGGAGGAGGCGGCCCGCATCGACGGGGCCGGCGTCTTCCGCACCTACTGGTCGGTGGTGCTGCCGATGGCCAGGCCGGCGCTGATCACGCTCACCATCCTGTCCTTCCAGGGTTCCTGGAACGAGTTCCCGCACAGCCTCGTCTCGGTGCAGGACCCGGACCTGTTCACCCTGCCGCGCGGCCTGGCCGACCTGGTCAGCGGCTCGCTCGGCAAGGGCACGCAGTATCCGTTGAAGCTGGGGGCGGCGCTGCTGGCCACCATCCCGGTCGCGGTCCTCTTCGTGATCTTCCAGCGGTACTTCGTGCGGGGCGCCAACGAGGGCGCCGACAAGGGCTGACCCACCGGTGGCGGTTCCCGGCGTCGGCCGGGAACCGCCACCGGTGGCATGGCATCCACCGTGGGCGGCCCCTCCGACCCCGCCGCGCAACCCGCGCGGCCGGGCGTGGTCAGGCCTCGGCGACCGGCTCGGCCGGGACCGCGACGTGCAGGCGGAGCTGGGGGACCAGCATGTCGTCCACGTCCAGCGCCCGTGCGGCACCGTCGGGCTCCCAGCCGGTGGAGGTGAGGAACTTCCGGGTCGCCTCGTCGCCCTCGAACGCCCAGGCCACCGCCCGGTCGAAGCCGTCGGAGCGCCACTGGTCCACGATGGCCGCGAGCAGCCGGCTGCCGTGGCCGCGCCGGCCCCAGCGGGGCTCGACCAGCAGGTCGGTCACCGCCGCCACGCCGTCGGCCAGCGCCTCGGCCGGCTCGCCGGGGGCCAGCGCCTCGGCGTCCGCCGGACCGGAGGCGGCGAACCCCACCAGATACGATTGCTCGGCCTGTTCGACGGCGACCAGCACGCGGTGCGCGCCGGAGGGCGGCTCCTGCACCGCCGCGCTCCACCGCCGGGCGAGCCACGCCTCGTCCAGGTTGTCGAGCACGTGCCGGGGCAGGATCCGGCGATAGGCGACCCGCCAGGTCGCGAGCTGGATTCGTGCGATCTCGCCGGCGTCCTCGGGACGTGCCGGGCGGACGTACCCCATGGCCATGGGACGCAAGCCTACGCAGGGCGGGAGTGACGATGGTGGCGCAGGGTGCCAGGCGGACGGCCGCGCAGGTCGTCGGGGTGGTCGCGCTCGCCGCCGTGGTGGCCGCCTTCCTCTCCGTGGCGGCGGTGCGGCACGGCTTCTTCGACCTGAAGGTCTATTACGGGGCGCTGACCTTCTGGGTCCACGACCACGGCGAGATCTACGACTACCTCAAGCCCGGCACCCAGTACGGCTTCACCTACCCGCCGTTCGCCGCCCTGGTCATGCTGCCGATGGCGTACCTGCCGTGGCCGGGGGCGATCACCGTCAGCGTGGCCGCCAGCGTGGTGGTCAGCGCCGTGCTGCTCTGGTGGCTGCTCGACCCGGTGTCCCGTCGGGCCGGCTGGGCCCGCTGGTTCGCCCTGGCGGTGGCGCTCTGCCTGGCCGCCGCGTTCGAGCCGATGCGCGAGACGATCAATTTCGGCCAGGTCAACATGCTGCTGCTGTTCCTGGTCGCGCTGGACCTGCTGCGGCTGGTGCCGGCCGGCAACCGGTGGGCCGGCGTGGGCATTGGCCTGGCCACCGCGATCAAGCTGACCCCGGGCGTCTTCATCGTCTACCTGCTGATCACCCGCCGCTGGCGGGCCGCGTTCACCTCGGTGGCCGCCGCGGCGGTGGTGACCCTGCTCGCCGCTGCGCTCTTCCCGGACGCCTCCCGGGAGTTCTGGACCTCGGCGCTGTGGAACACCAACCGGGTGGGTGAGTTGGCGTTCGTCTCCAACCAGTCGCTGCGCGGCGTGGTGGCCCGGTTGAACCCGGATCACCCGAGCACCCTGGCCTGGCTGGCGCTGGTCCTGGCCACCCTGGCGATCTGGGCGTGGCGGTCCCGGGCGGCGGCGGCCGTCGGCGATCACGCGACCGGGCTGGCGCTGACCGGCGCGCTGATGTGCCTGGTCAGCCCGGTCACCTGGGTGCACCACCTGGTCTGGCTGATTCCCGCGCTGATCCTGCTGGTGGACAACGCGGTGGCCGCGCCCGCCGGCGGCCTGCGGCGCCGCGCCCTGCTGGCGTTCGCGGTGGTCGCGTACGGGCTGCTGATCAGCCGGATCGTCTGGGCGTGGGAGAAGGACTTCACCGGCGTGGGCGGCTTCCTCGGCAGCAACACCTACGTCTGGATCAGCCTGGCGCTGCTGGTGCTGCTGCCGATCCGGCGCTGGGCCGTCCCGGCCACGGCCGGTCCGGCCGGGCGTCCGGGGCCGGCCGGGTCAACCGTCGAGCCGGGCGGCGTACCGCAGCTCGTCGAGCCGGACCGGGGGACGCCCGCCGGCGAGCGGCACCGGGTAGGTCGACCGCTCGCCGTCCGCTGACAGCCCGGCCCGCTCGTAGAAGCGGCGGGCCCGCGCGTTCTCGGCCAGCACCCAGAGCCGGTACTCCCGCCAGCCCCGGGCCGCCAGGCCGTCGCGGGCGGCGGCCAGCAGCGCCCGCGCGGTGCCGTCGCCCCAGTGCGCCGGCTCCACGTACATCGCCAGCACCTCGCCGTACGCCGGGTTCAGGTCGCCCCGGTCCTGGTTGTTGCGGTACGGCCCGAACGTGGCGAACCCGGCGGGCACCCCGTCGACCTCGGCGAGCAGTGTGGTGAACGGGTGCTCCGGGTCGGCGGTGCCGACGTCCCGTCGCCGCTGCGCCCAGGCCACCGGGTTGAGCCGGCGGAGTACCTCGTCGGGCATGATCCCGGCGTAGCCGGCCTGCCAGCCGTGGATGTGCACCCGGGCGATCGCCTCGGCGTCCTCGGGTTCTTCGCGGCGGATGGTGAGCATGTGTCCGTTCTATGCCTCGGCGGCCGTACCGTCCAGCGTCCGCTCCGGCGTCGTACCGCTGGTTTAGGGTGCCCGACGATGGCCGCACCGGAATCGCTCTCCCTCGCCCAGGCCCGGCGGGTGGCGCTCGCCGCCCAGGGCTTCGCCGACCCGGCGCCCACCGGCGTGCCCACCCGGCGGCATCTGCGCCGGGCGCTGGGCCGGGTCGGGCTGATCCAGATGGACTCGGTCAACGTGCTGCAACGGGCGCACTACCTGCCGCTCTACAGCCGGCTCGGGCCCTACCCGACGGCCCTGCTCGACACCGCCGCCTACCGCCGACCGCGCGAGCTGTTCGAATACTGGGGCCACGAGGCGTCGCTGGTGCCGGTGGGGCTGCACGCGGCGCTGCGCTGGCGGATGGCCAGGGCCCACTCCCACGCCTGGGGCGGCATGCGGCGCATCGCCCAGGAGCAGCCCGAGCTGGTCGCCTGGGTCCGCGACGAGGTGGCCGCACGAGGGCCGCTGACCGCCGCCGAGATCGAGCACGACGCGCCCCGGGAGACCGGCAACTGGGGGTGGAACTGGTCGGCGGTGAAGCGGGCCCTGGAGTTTCTCTTCTGGGCCGGCGAGGTGACCGCCGCCGACCGGACGACCTCCTTCGCCCGCCGGTACGACCTGCCCGAGCGGGTGCTGCCGGCCGCCGTCCTGGCCGCGCCCACCCCGACCGACGCGGAGGCGTACCGCACGTTGGTGTCGGTGGCCGCGCGGTCGCTCGGGGTGGCCGCCGAGCCGGAGCTGCGCGACTACTTCCGGCTTCCGCTGGCCGGCGCCCGACAGGCGATCGCCGAGCTGGTCGAGGCCGGCGAGCTGCGGCCGGTGACGGTGCAGGGCTGGCGGCAGCCGGCCTGGTTGCACGCCACCGCCCGGCTGCCCCGGTGGGTGCGGGGCAACACGCTGGTGAGCCCCTTCGACCCACTGGTCTGGGAGCGGCCCCGCACCGAGCGGCTGTTCGACTTCAGCTATCGGATCGAGATCTACGTGCCGGCGCCGCAACGGGTGCACGGCTACTACGTGCTGCCATTCCTGCAGGGGGAGCGGTTCACCGCCCGGGTCGACCTCAAGGCCGACCGTCGGGCCGGGGTGCTGCTGGTGCCGGCCGCCTGGGTCGAGCCGGGCGTCGACCCGGGGGAGACCGCCGTCGCGCTCGCCGCGGAGCTGCACCGGCTCGCCGGCTGGCTCGGCCTGTCCGCGGTGGCCCCGCCGGCCGCCGGGGACCTCGCCGGCCCGCTGGCCGCCGCGCTGGCGGGGGTTGCCGGTGTACCGTGAGCGCGTGACGAGCGTTGACGGGTCGGCGGGCCAGCCGGGTCAGCAGGTGCAGGACACGGGCACGCCGCAGGCCGCCCCGCCCGGTGCGGTGCCCACCTCGCCCGGCGACGCCGTCCCGCACGGCGAGGGCGCCCCGGGCGCCTGGCCGCAGGACGCCGCTCCCGCCGCCTGGCCGCCCGGCGCCTACCAGCAGGTCGAGCCGGACCGGCTCACCCGTTTCGTGCTCCGCGTGCACGCGCGCTCCCCGCGCTGGGCGGCGCCGCTGGCCGCGCTCGGCTGCGTCGGCGTCGGCGTGGCGTACGCGCTGGTCAGCGACCCCACCCGCAGCGACCCGGACGCCGCCCCGAGCTGCCTGCTCAAGCTGCTCACCGGGCTGGACTGCCCGGGCTGCGGCGGTACCCGCGCCCTCTGGTACGTGCTGCACGCCGACCTGCCCGCCGCCGCCCGGCACCACTTCCTCTTCGTCTTCGCGCTGCCCTTCCTGGCGTACCTCTTCGTGGCCTGGGCCGGGCAGCAGGCGTTCGGCTGGCGCCTGCCCGAGCTGCGGATCAGCCCACCGGTGATCGCCGGGTTCCTCGCCGTCTGGCTGGCCTTCTCCGTCGCCCGCAACCTGCCCTGGGCCCCGTTCACCGCGCTCTACGTCTGACCCCGGCCGCTGCGATCCTCGCCACCCCGAGGCCGGGCGGCGGTACCGATCACCAGGTCGTGGGCGCTGTCACGCCCGCGAGCCCAACTTTCCCCGCCGGCCGCCCGGCCACTACAGTCGCAGGAATGCCGGAGATGGTGCAGCCCCAGGTCAAGCTGATCGCATGGACCCAGTTCCAGGCCCCGGACGACGTGCCGTGGTCGACCGACGCCGACGGCGGCCAGGCCCTCGCGGAGTTCGCCGGCCGGGCCTGCTACCAGAGCTGGAAGAAGCCGAACCCGGCGACCGCCACCAACGCCGGCTACCTGGCGCACATCCTGGAGGTCGGGCACCTCTCGGTGCTGGAGCACGGCTCGGTGAGCTTCTACTTCACCGGCGTCTCCCGCTCGTTCACCCACGAGCTGATCCGGCACCGGCACTTCTCCTACTCCCAGCTGTCCCAGCGGTACGTCCCGGAGCGGGACGCGGCCATGGTCGAGCCGACGGTGATCGCCGAGGACCCGGAGCTGCACAAGAAGTTCGTCGAGGCCGCCGAGGCGAGCGTCCGGGCGTACACCGAGCTGCTGGAGGGGCTGGAGCGGCGCTTCTCCGACGAGCCCAACCCGACCCTGCGGCGCAAGCAGGCCCGGCAGGCGGCCCGCGCGGTGCTGCCCAACGCCACCGAGACCCGGATCGTGGTCACCGGCAACTACCGGGCCTGGCGGCACTTCATCGCCATGCGCGCCACCGAGCACGCCGACGTGGAGATCCGCGAGCTGGCGGTGGAGTGCCTGCGCCAGCTTCAGCGGGTGGCCCCGAACGTCTTCGCCGACTTCGTCATCTCCACCCTGCCCGACGGCACCGAGGTGGCGACGAGCGCGCACGCCGAGCTGTCCTGAGCCCTTCCCCACCGGCCCTCCGGTGGTCGTCCGCTAGGTTGGGAACATGACGCACGACCACCCTGCCGCCCCCGACCGGGGCGCCTCGCGCCCGTTCGGGCGACTGCTCACGGCCATGGTGACCCCGTTCACCGCCGACGGGTCCCTCGACCTGGACGGCGCCGTACGGCTCGCCGCCCATCTCGTCGACGAGCAGGGCAACGACGCGCTGGTGCTCAACGGCACCACGGGGGAGTCGCCGACCACCACGGACGCGGAGAAGGAGGCCCTGATCCGGGCGGTCGTGGAGGCGGTCGGTGACCGGGCCCGGATCGTCGCCGGGGTGGGCACCAACGACACCCGGCACACCATCGAGCTGGCCGCGTCGGCCGAGAAGGCCGGCGCGCACGGCCTGCTGGTGGTCACCCCGTACTACAACAAGCCGCCGCAGAGCGGGCTGCTGCGCCACTTCACCGCGGTCGCTGACGCCACCGGGCTGCCGATCATGCTCTACGACATCCCGCACCGGGCCGGGGTGGCCATCGCCACCGACACGCTGGTGCGCCTCGCCGAGCACGGCCGGATCGTCGCGGTCAAGGACGCCAAGGCGGACCTCACCGCCACCAGCTGGGTGCTCAGCCGCAGCGACCTGGCCTACTACAGCGGTGAGGACTCGCTCACCCTGCCGGCGCTGGCCGTCGGCGGGGTCGGCCTGGTGGGCACGTCGACGCACTTCACCGGCGTGCTGGCCAGGCAGCTGATCGAGGCGTACGAGGCGGGGGACACCGCGACCGCGCTGAGCCTGCACCGGCGGCTGCTGCCGCTGTTCACCGGGATCTTCCGTACCCAGGGCACGATCCTGGTGAAGGCCGGCCTGGCGGCCAAGGGCCTGCCGGCCGGCCCGGTGCGACCGCCGCTGGTGGACGCCACCGCCGACGAAATCGCCCAGCTGCGCGCCGACTGCGCGGCGGCGGGCCTGGAACTGACCGAATGATTGAACGACACGACGGACGCCGGTTGACGGCGTCGCAGAATGAGGTGGACGCGTGACCGAAGCCCACATCGAGGGTGAACTGCCCCCGCCGCTGCCGGAGGGCGGTCTGCGGATCATCCCGCTCGGCGGGCTCGGCGCCATCGGTCGCAACATGACCGTCTTCGAGTACGACGGCAAGCTGCTCGTCGTCGACTGCGGGGTGCTCTTCCCCGACGTCGAGCAGCCCGGCGTGGACCTGATCCTGCCGGACTTCGGCCCGATCCTGGACCGGCTGGACGACGTCCAGGCGATCGTGCTCACCCACGGTCACGAGGACCACATCGGCGCGGTGCCGTACCTGCTCGCCCACAAGCCGGACATCCCGCTGGTCGGCTCCCAGTTCACCCTGGCCCTGGTCGAGGCGAAGCTGGCCGAGCGGCGGATCCAGCCGTACACGCTGACCGTGCGGGAGGGCGGCCGGGAGCGGCTGGGCCCGTTCGAGTGCGAGTTCTTCGCGGTCAACCACTCGATCCCGGACGCGCTGGCGGTGGCCATCCGCACCCCGGCCGGGCTGGTGCTGCACACCGGCGACTTCAAGATGGACCAGCTCCCGCTGGACGGCCGGATCACCGACCTGGCCGGCTTCGCCCGGCTCGGCGCCGAGGGCGTGGACCTGCTGCTGTCGGACTCCACCAACGCGGAGATCCCCGGCTTCGTCACCCCGGAGCGGGAGATCGGGCCGGTGCTCGACTCGATCTTCGTGAAGGCCAAGGGGCGGATCATCGTCGCCTCGTTCGCCTCGCACGTGCACCGGGTGCAGCAGGTCTTCGACTCGGCGATCGAGCACGGCCGCAAGGTCGCGCTGATCGGCCGGTCCATGGTCCGGAACATGGGCATCGCCCGGGATCTCGGCCTGCTCAACATCCCGGCCGGTCTGGTGATCGGCATCGAGGAGGCCACCACGCTGCCGCCCGAGCAGATCGTGCTGATGTCCACCGGCTCCCAGGGCGAGCCGATGAGCGCCCTGGGCCGGATGGCCAGCGGCGACCACCGGCACATCACCATCGCCCCCGGCGACACGGTGGTGCTGGCCAGCTCGCTGGTGCCGGGCAACGAGACCTCCGTCTACCGGGTGATCAACCGGCTGGCCCGGGCGGGCGCGGTGGTCGTGCACAAGGACGTCGCCAAGGTGCACGTCTCCGGCCATGCCCCCGCCGGTGAGCTGCTCTACCTGCTCAACGTGGTCCGCCCGAGCAACCTCATGCCGGTGCACGGCGAGTGGCGGCACCTGCGCGCCCACGCCCGCCTCGGCATCGAGTCCGGCGTCGCCTCCGACCGGGTGGTGCTCTGCGAGGACGGCGACGTGGTCGACCTGGTCGAGGGCCGGGCCAGCCTGGTCGGGCACGTGAAGAGCCGCTACGTCTATGTCGATGGTCTCGCCGTCGGCGACGTCAGCGAGTCGCTGCTCACCGAGCGGCGGATCCTAGGCGACGGCGGCTTCATCGCCACCACCGTGGTGGTCGATTCGGTCACCGGCAAGGTGGTCGCCGGCCCCACCCTCTCGGCGAAGGGCTTCTCCGAGGACCCGGAGGCGTTCAACCCGGTGATCCCGTTGGTCACCGAGGCGCTCAACCGGGCCGCCGCGGACGGCATCACCGACCCGCACCAGCTCCAGCAGATCGTCCGGCGCACCGTCGGGCGCTGGGTCAACGACAAGTACCGCCGCCGTCCGATGATTGTCCCGACGGTCGTCGAGGTCTGACCCACCGGCTCCGCACGCCGGTCCACCGTCCGCGGTGGACCGGCGTCGTCGTGCCCGGACTCCGCCCCGGCGGGCGTACCCGAGCGGATGGACCGCAGACGGGGGCCGCTCCGCGTCCGCGTTCAGCGCAGCAGCGCGTTCAACTCCCCGTACGATGCGGCGGGCGCCAGGGCCGCGTACGTGCCGCCGCCCAGCGCCTCGGTGGCAGCCCTCCGGACCAGGCCGTACGCGGCCTCGGCGAGCGACGAGCCGAGGCTTACCCGGGCCACGCCCAGCTCGGCCAGGGTGGTCACGGTGGGTGCGCCCGGGCCGGCGAGCACGTTCACCGGTCCGTCCACCCCGGACACCAGCGCGGCGATGCTCGCCACGTCGGTCACCCCCGGCACGAAGACGCCGTCCGCCCCGGCCGCCAGGAACGCCTCGGCCCGGCGCAGGGTCTCGGCAAGTCGCTGCGCCGGGTCGCCGACCGCCCGCAGGTAGGTGTCGATCCGGGCGTTGACGAAGAGCGCCACCCCGGCGGCGTCGGCGGCGCGGCGGGCGGCGGCGATCCGGGCGCACTGCTCGGCCGTGGGACGCAGCGCGGTCGGGTCGTCCGGGGCGGCGTCCTCGATGTTGATTCCCACCGCCCCGGTGGCCAGCACCTCGGTCACGGTCCGGGCGACCCCGTCGGGGTCGGGGGCGTAGCCGTCCTCGACGTCGGCGGTGACGGGGACCGTCACGGCCGCGGCGATCCGGGCGACCGGGGCGAGCGCCCGCTGGCGGTCCAGCGCCCCGCCGTCGGCGACGCCCAGCGTCCAGGCGATGCCGGCGCTGGTGGTGGCCACCACCGCCGCGCCACACTCCTCGACCAGCCGGGCACTGGCGACGTCCCAGGCGTTGGGCAGGACGAGCGGGGAACCGGGCTGGTGCAGGGCGCGCAGGCGGGCGGCCCGCTGCTGTGCTGGCGTCGTCATGCGGCAAGTCCACCAGGGTCGGCGGCCCGCCGTCCAGCGGCTATCGGACCTCACCGCCCGCAGGTCCGGTCAGGGCAGCGCGGCGACCGCGTCCGCGTACGCGACGCCGGTGGCGACCGCCGCGTCGACCAGGACGCCCAGCTGCGCCGGGGCCACCCCGTGCTCCAGGTCGGTGGTCACGTCGCCGGCCAGCACCAACTCGCCCTCGCCCAGGTCGTGCACGTACGCCTTCGGCAGCAGCCGGTCGTGGTTCCAGGCGTTGCAGAACTCGTACGCCTCGGTCAGCCGCCCCGCCGGCAGCCGCCGGGCCGCCACCACCCGGGCGTGCAGGATCTCGCCGCGCTGCCCGACCTGCCGGAACTGGATCACCGCCTCGTTCCAGCGCCCGACCACGACCCCGCCGGCGTCCACGGCATAGACGTCGCCCCGGCGGTCCAGCACAGCGATGATCATCGACAGGCTCAGCGGGGCCAGCTCGTCGGCCGCCGGGGCGAACGGCGTCGGCTCCGGTGGGTCGCCGGTCTCGTCGTCCGGCAGTGGCACCGGCGTGGCGAGGGGCCGCTCCGCCAGCCAGGAGGCGATCCGGCCGGACTGGTGCCCGGTGCCGTTGCGCGCGTCGAAGCTGCCGGCCAGCCCGGTGGCCAGCGCCAGCAGGTCGGTGCCGAGCGTCTCCACGTCCATCTCGGCCGCCGGCCGGCTGCCGTGCGCCGGTCGGCGCACCCGCCGCCCGGTCGGCCCCGCCTCGGCGGCGAGGGCGCAGACCAGCGCCCCGGCGGCGGCGAACTCCATCGCGGACAGGTCGTCGTGCGGGTGGTCCAGCCGGGGCAGCTGCTCGGCAAGGATGTCGAGCCCTCGGGCGGGGTGCCCGGCCAGTGCACAGAAGCGCAGGTGCGCGGCGAGGTACGGGAAGGCGCCCCGCTCCCGCCGGTGCCGCCGGTACGACCGCAGGTGCGCCTGCCCGGCCCGCTCCGCCTCCCCGGTGCGCAGCCAGGGCAGCAGCGCCACGGCCAGGGCCCGCTCCGGCGAGTCGGTGCAGTCCACCGCGCCGTCGAGGACGGGGTGCAACGCCGCCAGCGCCGCCGCGTCGTCGCCCCACCCGGCGAGCAGTTCCGCCCGCCGGGCCGGCAGGCAGCCGGGGCAGCCGGCGGTCGGGTCGGGTTCGGTGGCGGCCCAGTCGTCGTACCGGCGGCGGGCGGTGGGCTCGTCGCCGAGGTGGTCGGCGAGCCGGCAGCGCAGCTGGGCGACGAGCCCGGTCCGCTCGCCGGCCCGCCGGGCCAGGTCGTCGAGGAGGGCCCGGGCCTGGTCCAGGCCGACCCTCGGGGTGCCGATCGCCGCCTCGACCGCGTACCGCTGGTGCCGGCGCAGCAGCTCGGCGTCGCCGGGGCGCTCGGTCAGCAGCTGGGGGGCCCGGTCGACGGTGGCCACGCAGCGCCGCACCGGATCGGCCAGCCGCCACCGCTCCCCGTGCAGCAGGTACGCCTCGACCAGCGCGAACCGGGCGTCCAGGCCGGAGTGCGGGTCGCCCAGCGCGTCGGCGCGGGCGGCGATCCGGTCCAGCTCGGCGAAGCGGGCCTCGCCGTCGGGCATGTCCCGGGCGTCGGCCAGCGCCGCGACCAGCTCCGGGACGCGGGCGGCCAGTCCCCGCCCGGCGGGCTCGCCCCGGCCGGTCACCGGGTCGTCCCGCCGGGGAGCTGGGCGACGGCGGCCGCGAGTTGGCAGCCGGTCGATACGCCGCAGTCGATGAGCTGGTCGAGCTGGTGCGGGGTGACCCCCCGTTCCAGGTCGGTGATCACCTCGCCGCAGACCCGGGCCACGCCCTCGTCGTCGACGTGCACGAACGCCTTGGGCCAGAGCCGGTCGTGGTTCCAGGAGTTGCAGAAGGCGTGGAGCGTCGGGACGTACTCGATGGCGAAGGCCGGCGCGGCCATGGTGCGGACCTGGAGCAGCTCCCCGGCCTCGCCGGGGCGCAGGAACCAGATGAGGTTGTCGTCCCAGCGGCCGACCAGGTCGCCGTCGGCGTCCGCGGAGAACGCGTACCCTCGGGCGCCGAGCACGGCGGCGATCAGCGCGCCGGTCAACGGCCGCAGGGCCTGCGGGTGCCCGGCCAGGGGGTCGTCCGGACGGTCCTCGAAAGCAGGCGACGCCATCGGGCATCCCTTCCTGAGGCGAATAACACGTTTGCGGGCGTGGTCCGTGCTGCGACGCGCGGACACGACCCGGAAAAGCGGCGATCTCCCGGGTTACGCCGTTACGGTGACTGTATGGCGGGCCGTACCTCTCAGGCGAGCCGGCGACGCGGCGCGTCGCCGCGCGGTACCACGAATAGCCGTGCCCGCCAGCCGGCGAAGAAGGCCACCAAGGCGACCGCCCGGCGACGGCCGGCGGCCCGGCCCGGCCCGGCGGTCTACGTCGGACGCGCGGTCGGTGCACTGTGGATGGGACTGGCGCACGGCGTGGGCTGGGCGGTCCGCGCCGCCGGCCGGCAGGCCGCCTCCGCCCGCGACCTCGACCCGGAGCACCGCCGCGACGGTGCCGGGCTGCTGCTTTTCGGCCTGGCCATCCTCAGCGGGGTGGGGATCTGGTTCGCCGGTGCCGGCCCGCTCGGGGCCCGGCTCGCCGACACCGTGCGGCTCTTCCTCGGCGCGATCGCGATCGTGGTGCCGGTGCTGCTGATGATCGGCGCCTGGCGGCTGATGCGCACGCCGGCCGACCCGGAACACCGCGGCCGCGGCCTGGTCGGCTGGGGCTCCATGCTGATCGCCACGGCGGCGATGCTGCACATCGGACAGGACCCGGTCGGCCCGACGCAGCGCGACTACGCCGGCGGGCTGATCGGCGCCGGGATCGGCGACCTGCTGGCGGCGGCGGTCACCGCCTGGGTGGCGGTGCCGCTGCTCATCCTGCTGCTCGTCTTCGGCCTGCTGGTGGTCACCGCGACCCCGATCAACAAGATCCCCGAGCGGCTGGGCCTGCTCGCCGGCACGCTGGTCGCCCCGCCGGCCGACCCGGAGGCGGAGGAGGAGACTCCGGCGAAGCCGGCCCGCCGCCGCGCGGCCAGGCGGACCGCGCCGCCGCCGCTGGGCCCGGACGACCCGGACGACGACCTCGACGGCGTCGACCTCCAGGACACCCTGACGCTGCCCCGCAGGCCGCGGGCGAAGGTGCCCGCCACCCGCAAGCCGGTCGAGCCGCCGGAGCACTCGCCCGTGCCCACCCGGGCCGAGCAGCTCGCGCTCACCGGGCTGGCCGGCGACTACACGCTGCCGCCGGCGAACATGCTCAGCGGCGGCGCCGCGCCGAAGACCCGGAGCAAGGCCAACGACGAGGTGATCGCGGCGCTGACCGGCGTCTTCGAGCAGTTCGACGTGGACGCCGCGGTCACCGGCTTCACCCGTGGCCCGACGGTCACCCGCTACGAGGTCGAGCTCGGGCACGGGGTCAAGGTCGAGCGGATCACCCAGCTCTCCCGCAACATCGCGTACGCGGTGAAGTCGCCGGACGTGCGGATCCTCAGCCCGATCCCGGGCAAGAGCGCGGTCGGCGTGGAGATCCCGAACACCGACCCGGAGAACGTCGCCCTCGGTGACGTGCTGCGCTCCCGGGTCGCCACCAGCAACCACCACCCGATGGTGGTGGCGCTCGGCAAGGACATCGAGGGCGGCTACGTGGTGGCCAACCTCGCGAAGATGCCCCACATTCTCATTGCGGGAGCCACCGGTGCCGGCAAGTCGAGCTGCCTCAACACCCTGCTCGTCTCGATCCTGACCCGGGCGACCCCGGACGAGGTGCGGCTGCTGCTGATCGACCCGAAGCGGGTCGAGATGACCGGGTACGAGGGCATCCCGCACCTGGTCACGCCGATCGTGACCAACGCGAAGAAGGCGGCCGACTCGCTGGAGTGGGTCGTCCGCGAGATGGACATGCGCTACGACGACCTCGCCGCCAACGGGGTCCGGCACATCGACGACTTCAACCGCAAGGTGCGCAACGGCGAGATCAAGGCACCGCCGGGCAGCGAGCGGGAAATGCGGCCCTACCCGTACCTGTTGGTGATCGTGGACGAGCTGGCCGACCTGATGATGGTCGCCCCGCGCGACGTGGAGGACTCGGTCGTCCGGATCACCCAGCTGGCCCGCGCGGCCGGCATCCACCTGGTGCTGGCCACCCAGCGTCCCTCGGTCGACGTGGTCACCGGCCTGATCAAGGCGAACGTGCCGTCCCGGCTGGCGTTCGCCACCTCCTCGCTGGCCGACTCGCGGGTCATCCTCGACCAGCCGGGCGCGGAGAAGCTGCTTGGCCGCGGCGACGGGCTCTTCCTGCCGATGGGCGCCTCCAAGCCGGTGCGGATCCAGGGCGCCTGGGTGACCGAGCGCGAGATCGCCGACGTGGTCAAGTTCTGCAAGGACCAGCGCGAGCCGGAGTTCCGCCCGGACGTGCTGGCCCCCGCGCAGGAGAGCAAGAAGAAGATCGACGAGGACATCGGCGACGACCTGGACCTGCTGGTGCAGGCGGTCGAGTTGGTGGTCACCTCGCAGTTCGGCTCGACCTCGATGCTCCAGCGCAAGCTGCGGGTCGGCTTCGCCAAGGCGGGCCGGCTGATGGACCTGATGGAGACCCGGGGCGTGGTCGGCCCGTCCGAGGGTTCCAAGGCCCGCGACGTGCTGGTCAAGCCGGACGAGCTGGAGGAGGTCCTGGTCGGCCTGCGCGGCGGCGAGGACTGACCGGTCCAGCACCGGCGGCACTTCCGGCGATGTGGCGGTCTTCTCCGGCCCGGGAGACCGCCGTTTCCGCGCCATGGCGACGGTCAGTGGTAGAGCTTGAGCCCCACCACGCCGGCGACCACCAGCAGCAGGCAGGCGATCCGGGGGAGGCTGGCCGACTCGCCGAGGGCCACCATCCCGACCAGCGCGGTGCCCACCACGCCGATGCCGACCCAGACCGCGTAGCCGGTGCCGACCGGGATCTCGCGCAGCGCGTACGCCAGCCCGAACATGCTGAGCACCAGGGTCACTGCGAAGACGAGCGAGGGGAGGGGCCGGCTGAAGCCGGCGCTGCGGTCGAGCGCGACCGCCCATGCGGTCTCCAACAGTCCGGAGACCACCAACACGATCCAGGCCACGGGTCATCACCTCGGGGAGCGGGCCCCGAACCCTCGGGGCCGGGACGAGTGGGTTCTGCTTGTCGCGGGGCGTCTTGGCCTGACCGGGTACGCCCACCACTCGTCCGGGACGGCCGGGGCCGCCACCGCCGACGGTAGCACCGCCCGGCGGGGCGGGTGGCCGGGCGGTGATCTGGCGCACCGCAGGTTGAGGTGAAGCTGACTTCAGGTTGCAGGATGGCAGCCATGACGCTGCTCTTCACCGACCGGGAGGTCGCCGCCGCCCTGGACGCCCCCGCGACCGTCGCGGCGATGCGGGACGCGCTACTGGCCGCCCACGCCGGCCGGCTCGTCGCCCCGCCCCGGGCGGCCGCCCCGTTGGGCGGCGGGCGGATGGTGCTCACCGCCGGCCACCTCACCGGCGAGTGGTACGGCTTCCGCTCGTACGACACCTTCTGCCTGCCGGAGTCCGAGCAGCTGGTGGTGCTGCACGACGGGCGTACCGGGGCGGTGCGGGCGGTGGCGGTCGGCGAGGAACTGGGCTCCCGGCGTACCGGGGGGCTGGGCGGGGTCGCGGTGGACGCCCTGGCGCGGCCGGACGCGGCCACCCTCGGGGTGATCGGCTCCGGCCGGCAGGCCTGGACGCAGGTCTGGGCCGCCGCGGCGGTGCGCCCGCTGCGCGAGGTGACCGTGCACAGCCGCTCCGCCGCCCGCCGGGAGGCGTTCGCCGCTCGGGTCCGTGCCGAACTGGGCGTGCCGGCCCGCGCGGTGGACTCGGCCCGGGCGGCGGTGCGGGGCCGGGACGTGGTGGTGCTGGCCACCACCAGCCCGACGCCGGTGCTCGACGCCGCCGACCTCGCCCCGGGCACCCACGTCAACACCGTCGGCTTCAAGCAGTCCGACCGGCACGAGTTCGGCACCGACCTGCTGGACGCCGCCGACGTGCTGGTCACCGACTCGCCGGCCCAGGCGTCCGCGTACACCCCGCCGATGCTCGCCGCCGTCGAGCCGTACGTGGCGCGGTTGGGTGACCTGGGCGCGGTGCTGGCCGGGGCGGTCCGGGGCCGGACCGGCGCGGACCAGGTCTCCGTCTTCTGCTCCACCGGCCTGGCCGGCACGGAGGTCTTTCTCCTCGACCGGCTGGTGCTCCTCGGCGCGGCGGCGGTCTGACCGGCCGGGGTGTGAGCCGGCCGATGCCGGCGGCCCGCCGTTGCCGGCCCCCGCCTCGCCGCCCGGTACCCTCGGATGGTGTCTGCCACCTCCCCTGCCGACAATTCCAGCTCGGCGCGTCTGGCGCCGCGCCGCGACCTGGAGCTGTCGTCCGCCCCCGACGGCCGCCGCGTCGCCCTGCTGACGCTGGGCTGCGCCCGCAACGAGGTCGACTCGGAGGAGTTGGCCGCCCGGCTGCACGCCGACGGCTGGCAGGTCACCACCGACGGCGAGGGCGCCGACGTGGTGGTCGTGAACACCTGCGGCTTCGTGGAGAAGGCCAAGCAGGACTCCATCCAGACCCTGCTCGCCGCCGCCGACACCGGCGCCAAGGTGGTCGCGGCCGGCTGCATGGCCGAGCGGTACGGGCGTGAGCTGGCCGACAGCCTCCCCGAGGCGCAGGCGGTGCTCAGCTTCGACGACTACCCGGAGATCTCCGCCCGGCTGAACGCGGTCGTCGCCGGCGAGGCGGTCGACGCGCACACCCCGCGCGACCGGCGCGAGTTGCTGCCGCTCACCCCGGTCTCCCGCCGGGGCAGCGCGGTCTCCCTCCCCGGTCACGGCACGCCGGCCCGGCCGGTCACCGAGACCGACGAGCACACCCCGGCCCACCTGCGCCAGGTGCTGCGTCGCCGGCTCGACACCGGCCCGGTCGCCTCATTGAAGCTGGCCAGCGGCTGCGACCGGCGCTGCGCGTTCTGCGCCATCCCGGCCTTCCGCGGCGCCTTCGTCTCGCGTGAGCCAGACGAGCTGCTGGCCGAGGCGGAGTGGCTGGCCAGAACCGGCGTCCGTGAGCTGGTGCTGGTCAGCGAGAACTCCACCTCGTACGGCAAGGACCTGGGCGACCCCCGGGCACTGGAGAAGCTGCTGCCGCAGCTGGCCGCGATCGACGGCATCGTCCGGGTGCGGGCGAGCTACCTCCAGCCCGCCGAAACCCGGCCCGGCCTGGTCGAGGTGATCGCCACCACGCCCGGCGTGGCACCGTACTTCGACCTGTCGTTCCAGCACTCCAGCGAGCCGGTGCTGCGCCGGATGCGCCGCTTCGGGTCCACCGACCGGTTCCTGGAGCTGCTGGCCGGCGCCCGCGCCCTGGCCCCGGAGGCGGGCGCGCGGAGCAACTTCATCGTCGGCTTCCCCGGCGAGACCCGGGCCGACGTGAACGAGCTGGTCCGATTCCTGACCGAGGCGCGCCTCGACGCGATCGGCATGTTCGACTACAGCGACGAGGACGGCACCGAGGCCGCCGGCCTGCCCGGCAAGGTCTCCGCCGCCACCGTCAAGCGCCGGTACGACAAGCTCAGCGCGCTCGCCGACGAGCTCTGCTCGCAGCGGGCCGAGGAGCGGCTCGGTTCGACCGTCGAGGTGCTGGTCGACTCGGTCGACGACGGCGTGGTCGAGGGGCGGGCGGCCCACCAGGCCCCCGAGGTCGACGGCTCGACGACGCTGGTCGCGCCGGTCGACGGCGGGGTCGACCTGGCCGCGCTGCGCCCCGGTGACCTGGTCCGCGCGACGGTCACCGCGACCGAGGGTGTCGACCTGGTCGCCGTGCCGGATGAGATGATCTCGGCGGCGTCCGGCGCGGAACGGTGACGGCGGGCCCGGAGGGAGCGGGGGAGCCACGTGGTGCGGTACCAGGTACGCCACGGCGACCGGAGCGGGGTGCGACCGTGACCGGTACGACGGAGTCGGCTCCGGTGGTCGCCCGGGTGCCGGTGCTCAACGCGGCCAACGCGCTGACCGCCCTGCGGCTGGCGCTGGTGCCGGTCTTCGCGGTGTCGGTGATCGTCTCGGGGGCGACCCACGCCGGCTGGCAGATGGCCGCCTGCCTGATCTTCGTGGTCGCCTCGGCGACCGACCTGGTCGACGGCTGGATCGCCCGCCGGTTCAAGCTGGTCACCTCGGTCGGCAAGGTCGCCGACCCGATCGCCGACAAGGCGCTCACCGGCGCCGCCCTGGTGCTGCTCTCCTGGTACGACCGGCTGCCCTGGTGGGTGACCGCGGTGATCCTGGCCCGGGAGCTAGGCATCACCGGGCTGCGCTTCTGGGTGATCCGGCACGGCGTGATCGCGGCCAGCCGGGGCGGCAAGATCAAGACGGCGCTCCAGATCCTCGCGATCACCTGGTACCTCTGGCCGATGCCGGCCGCGCTCGCCGCCGTCGGCCCGTGGATCATGGCCGCCGCCGTGGTCGTGACGGTGGTCACCGGCTTCGACTACGTCGTCCAGGCCCTCCGCCTGCGTCGTCCCACCCGCTGACCGGACCCTCGGGGCACGGGGTGGCCGTGACACGCCGGCGTTGTCAGCGCAACGGCTCCATGATCGACGCCTCGGGGCGGAGGATGAGTACGGCGCGGCAGGCGGGGAAGGGAAGCGGGGCATGGGGACGGATGCGAAGAACGAGCGGCCCGTCGGGAGCCCGGCGGCGACCGTGGTGCACAGCCTGCACGAGCGGCACGAGACGCTGGCCACCGTCGAATCCCTCACCGGCGGGCTGCTCTCCGCCTCGGTCGTGGAGATCGCCGGGGTCAGCGAGGTCTACCGGGGTGGCCTGGTGACGTACGCCACCGAGCTGAAGTCGGAGCTGGCCGGCGTGCCAGCGGAGCTGCTGGCGGAGCGCGGGCCGGTCGACCCCGACGTGGCGCGGGCGCTCGCCGAGGGCGGGCGGCGACGCTGCGGGGCCGACTGGGGGCTGGCCACCACCGGCGTGGCCGGGCCGGAGCCGCAGGATGGCAAGCCGGTCGGGCTGGTCTACGTCGCGGCGGCCGGGCCCGCCGGCACGACCGTCCGCCGGCTCGACCTGGACGGTGGTCGGGACCACATCCGCGCCGCCGCGGTGATCGAGGCGCTGCGGCTGCTGGCCGAGCAGGTCCAGGCCCCGGCCGGCGCCGGCGTGGACGAGCGTGCCGCCGCCAGCCCGGCCGGCCGGCGGTGACGGGTGATCGGATTTGACGGGCGGGGTGGGATGTCGCGGGGGCGGGCAACGGGTACGGTTGCGGGAAGGCTCCGGCGTGCGATGCCGGCTCCGGCGCGGGGGACCGCGTCCGGCGCGGGCGGGCGCCCGGGGGAGAGGGATTCCCGTCATGGGGAGGTGCGATGGTTCTGCTACGCCGCGTGATCGGCGACGCACTTCGGGCGCGCCGACAGGGTCAGCAACGCACCTTGCGTGAGGTCTCGACCGCCGCCAACGTCAGCCTCGGCTACCTGTCCGAGATCGAGCGCGGCCAGAAGGAGCCCTCCAGCGAGCTGCTGGCCGCCATCTGCGACGCCCTCGGCGCCCGCCTGTCCGAGCTGCTGCGCGAGGTCAGCGACACGGTCGCCCTCGCCGAGCAGCTGCCGGGGGTGCTCGTGCCGATGCAGGACGAGCCGACGCCGGCTCCGGTGGCCGTGCGCAAGCCCACCAACCGAAACGTCCGCCAGGTCAGCTCGGACGGCAAGGTGGCCGTCTCCGTGCGCCAGGAGTCGCCGCTGAAGGCCACCCTGCGCAGCACCCGGGTCCGTCCCGCCGAGCGGGACGTGGTCTGCGCCGCCTGACACCCGACGTCCGCACCGCATGGCCGCGCTCGCGCGCGCCGCGTAGGGTTGATCGCAGGCCGTACGGCGCACTCCCATGGTACGGATGTCCGACTGGCATCCGGCTGCGACGATGGGGGAACACCGCGCGGCCGGTCGGCCGGTCGGCCCGGTCCGGCTCCGGTCGAGGCGCAGCGACGCTACTGAGGGGATACCGCGGAGATGGCGAACCCGTTCGTCAAGGGCTGGCACTACCTGATGGCGCTCTTCGGTGCCAAGATCGACGAGCACGCCGATCCGAAGGTGCAGATTCAGCAGGCCATCGAGGAGGCGCAGCGCCAGCACCAGGCGCTGGTCCAGCAGGCCGCCGCGGTGATCGGCAACCAGCGCCAGCTGGAGATGAAGCTCTCCCGGCAGATGTCCGAGGTCGAACGCCTCCAGGCCAACGCCCGGCAGGCGCTGGTCCTCGCCGACCAGGCCCGCGCCCGCGGCGACGAGACTGAAGCCGGCCGCTACGAGCAGACCGCCCAGGTGCTGGCCACCCAGCTGGTCTCCGCCGAGCAGGCCACCGAGGACCTGAAGACCCTGCACGACCAGGCGCTCGGCGCGGCCGCCCAGGCCCGCCGCGCGGTCGAGAACAACTCGATGATCCTCCAGCAGAAGCTCGCCGAGCGCACCAAGCTGCTCAGCCAGCTGGAGCAGGCCAAGATGCAGGAGAGCGTGGCCCACTCGCTGGAGTCGATGTCCGCGGTCACCGCCCCTGGCAACACCCCCTCGCTGGACGAGGTGCGCGACCGTATCGAGCGCCGCTACGCCAACGCGATGGGCCGCGCCGAGTTGGCCGGTAACTCCGTCGAGGGGCGGATGCTGGAGATCCAGAAGTCGGCGCTGGACACCGCCGGCTCCTCCCGGCTGGAGCAGATCCGCGCGAGCATGGCCGGTGAGCAGCTCGGCAAGCAGGAACGGCCGGCCGTGCAGCAGCAGACCCAGCCGGCCGCCCCGGCGGCAGCCGACCCGGCCGCCGCCGCCCGGCTCGACGAGATCCGGGCGAGCATGACCCGCGACCGCGGCACGGGGGACACCACCGCCGCCGGTTGAGCGGACGGCACGAGGAGGTACGGGTGGCGGACGAGCGAGCACGGCACTTCCGTCGGCTGCGCCGGTTGCGGCGTTCCGCCCGACGGTGGAGCGTCCTGGCCGGTGGGCTCGGCGGCGCGGCGGCCGTGCTGACCCCGTACGCCGGGCTCGGGCTGCCCGATGCGGCCTGGGCCGGCGCGGCGGGCAGCGCGGTGGCGCTGGCCGCCTGGCGCTGGGTCGACCTGCGGGCCCTCGCGGCCCGGCCCGCACCGCCCGCCCTCGATCCGGCCGAGGCCGCCGCCCGGTCCCGGGCCCGGCTGGTCGCCGCCGTGGAGCGCCTCCCCGTCGGCCCGGGCGTGCTGGCCGAGGTGCGCCGGGTCCGCTCCCGGTTGGCGCTGCGCGGCACCACCGCCGCCGAGGCGTGGGCCCGGCTGGACCGGGCGGCGCTCACCCTGGCCGGGATGGCGCCCCGGTTGACCGGGCTGGCCGAGCCGGCGGTGCTGGAGGCCGCCGCGGCCGACCGCTCGCTGCGTGACCTGGCCGGTCGGGTGGCCAGCGTGGAACGTGCCCTGACGCTGGCCCCGCCCGAGGCCCGGCCCCGACTCGCCGAGGCGCACCGCACGCTGGTCGGCCAGCTCGACGGCGGGGTGGCCGCGTACGAGGGGCTGGTGGTGGCGGCGGCCGGCTACGTCGCCGAGGACGCCCGCCCCAGCACCGAGCACCCGGCCGCCTCCCGGCTGACCGAGGCGACCGACCTGCTGCACGGCGTCGCCTCGGCGCTGGCCGAGCTGCGTGCCGTCGGCGATCCGCTGCGCGCCCCCACCCGCTGACCGCCCACCGGGCGCGGCGCCCGCCACCGGGACCGTCGGCTCGCCCGGCGGGCCGGGGTCAGTCCGGCGTGGTGACCGGGGCCGGCCCGGTGAACGGCGAGCTGCCGACCACGTTGAACGAGCGGATCCGGTAGTGGTACGTCACCCCCCGGGCCAGCCCGCTGTTGGTGAAGCCCCGGCCGGTGACGGTGAAGGTGGCCAACCCCCGGGTGAACGACGGGTCGAGCGCCCGTTGCACGGTGAAGCCCGCGCCCGGCCCGCTCGGCGTGCCCGCCGCCCAGTTCAGCACCACCGTCGCGGTGTCCGGCGCGGGGGCGCTCGGGGTGGCGGTCACTCCGGTCGGCGTCGCCGGGGCCGGCGGGGTGATCACCGTGGCCACCGTCGACCACGGGGACGCCGCACCGAGGTACGTGGTGCGCACCCGGTAGTAGTACGTGGTGTCCGGGGCGACCGCCGGGTCGAGGTGGTTGTCCGCCACGCCGATCGCGGTGGTGGCCGGCCCGCTGGTGAAGGTCGGGTTGGTGGCCCGCTGCACGTCGATCCCGGTGGCGAAGGAGCGGTTGGTCCAGCGCAGCGCGATCCGCAGCGGCGCGGCCGGCGGGACGGCCGCGGCGATCCCGGTCGGCGTGGCGAGCCGCACCGACGCGGGGACGCTGTTGGACCAGGCCGAGCAGCTCACCGCGTTCTCCGCCCGGATGCGGTAGTGGTAGGTGACGCCGGGGGTGACCGTCGCGTCGGTGTACCGGGTGGCGGTGGCCGCCACCGTGATCGTGGTGAGCCCTTCGGCGAAGCCGGCGTCGGTGGCCCGCTGGAGCAGGTGACTGCTGGCCGGCGGGCGGCTGCCGTTGCCGGTCCAGGTCAGGGCGATCGCCGGCAGTGCCGTCGCCGAGCCGGGTACCGGCGTGGCGGTGAGCCCGCTCGGCCCCCGGGGGGAGACCCGCAGCACCAGCGGCCGGCTCATCCCCAGGTCGCGCAGGCCGGCCGCGCCGCTGGACCAGCGGTACTCCCAGCCGAGGTTGACCAGTTGGTTGACCACCGCGGCCGGGCGCCCGTCGAGCGGGCTGACCGGGGTGGAGCCGACCCGGGCGCCAGCCGGCCGGCTCGGGTCGAGCAGCCGCAGGCTGTCGCCGATCTTGAACGGCAGCGGAGGCACCACCGGACGCAGCGCCACCACCACGTCCTCGGCGGGGTTCACCCGGATCGTCTCCTTCCAGCCCAGCTCCCCGGCGTCGGGGAGCCGGACCGTGCCGTCCCAGCCGACCCGGTTGAGCACCTGCACGTCGCAGCCGCCGATCCGCACCACGTGCGTCTGCCGGCCGGTGCCCCTGATCCGCCACACCTGGGAACCGTCGGCCGTCGCGTCCTGCGGTCCGGTCGGGTCGGCGGCGACGAGCACCTCGGTCGCCGGGTCCGCCGGGCCCAGCGGCAGGGACGCCGGGCCGAGCGGTCCCGCGTACGGGTGGGCGACGCCGAGCCGCCCGGCCTGCCGGCCGTGCCCCGGCTCGAAGACCTGCCCGACCGTCTTCACGTGGACCGGCAGGGTCACCGGGGCGGCGGCGCCGGCCGGGGTGAAGCTGACCGTGGTGGCGTGCACCGGCACCTGCGTCCGGCGGGCGGTACGGGTGCCGAACGCATGGTCGTACTCGGGCTGCGGCACGATCGGCGGCCGTTGGCTGGCCGCGTACGCCCCGGGCAGCCGCTCGGCCAGCCGGCCCAGGTCGTACGGGTCGGCGGGAGTGCCGGCCACCCGGAACTGGAGCAGGGTGCGGGTGTTCGGGCCGTACCCGGGGCGGGTGCCGGCCACGCCGCCCTCGGCGCTGCCGTCCGGGGCGTCGGTGTGGTGGTCGTACCGGGGGTCGAAACAGGGCAGCGGGGCCGGGGCGTCGTTGTAGAGGATCAGCGTGCCGCCGGGCGGGACGGTGGAGAAGTCCACGACCACGTCGGCCCGTTCGCCGGGGGCGAGCAGCAGGGCGTGCCCGTCCACGTTGAGCACGGTCGGGTCGCGCCGGTCGTAGCGGTAGCCGACCGGCCGGTTCGGCACCACCACCGGCGCGGGGAGCAACCCACACTCGTTGCCGATCCGGATCATGCGCGGCCCCGCCGCCCGGGGGTCGGGCACGCCCCCCTCCCGCCCGTCGGTGGGCCAGTCGGCCGGCCGTCCCGAGACCCGCATCGCCTCCACCATCGGCACCTCACCGGCCCCGGCGTCGGCCAACGCGCCGTCGGACCGCCACATCGGAGCGTCCGAGCAGGCCCGGTAGAGCGCCAGGTTGAGGCTACGGTCGGCGCAGGCGTTGAGGATCCGGAACCGGTACGCCTTCGGCCGCACCGTCAGGTACGGGTACGCGACGCCGTTGACCAGCGGGGTGTCCCCGTACGCCTCGGGCACCGCGGTGGGGTGCGGCACGCCCGGCGCCCGGGGCGGCTCCTCCGGGGCGGCGACCGGATCGTGGTTCGGGTTGTCCACCGGGCCGGCCCCGACCGGGTCCCCGCTGCCCGCGCCAGGCATCCACGGGCCGTAGTCCCACCGCCCGGTGGGGTTGCGCCCCGACGGGACGTACGGGTTCTGCCGGGGCTGGTAGACGTGCGGGTGCCACAGGTTGCCCCGGGTTCCCCACCGGTCCCGGTCCCAGGTCGGGTCCTGTTCGGCGAGTTGGGCGTCGTCGGGGACGAAGGTCTTGTCCTGGACCACCAGGGGGAACTGCTCGGCGGGCAGCACCCCGTCGGCGACCAGCCGTTCCTCGGCCGGGTCGGTGAGCAGGTAGAGCGCCAGCTGCCCGGAGTAGACGGTCAGCCGGGACAACCCGAGGGTGTTGTCGTGCAGCCACATCAGCCTTCCGCTCTGCTCGTTCGGGAAGTAGAGCGTGGTGGCGCCGAGGCCAGGGGGCGGCATGTCCGGCACGTGGCTCAGCCCCGGCCCGTTCGGGTATGGGGTGATCTCGCCCGCCGGGGTCACCCACTGCCACGGGTTCCCGGCGCTGGTCCAGCCGGTCTGCGCGCCGGCCAGGTGCAGCACCGCCCGGTTCTGCGGGTACGGGGCCGGCCCGTCCAGCGGCCCGGTGCCGGCCCCGTCCAGGCTGGTGTCGACCGGGAGGAAGAGTTCGCCGGCCCGCCCGGTGGGCAGCTGGTTGATGAACTTGACCCGTACCGGCCGCCCCCGCCGCGCGACGATCATCGGGCCCAGGTGGTACGGCCGTTCCGGCGGGGCGACCGTGTTGTGCCCGTCGGGGTCGGTGCCGAGGTTGAGCTGCCGGTAGCCGCGCAGCCGGGAGGTGGGCAGGTCGCGGTGCAGCCGCTGGGTGTACTCGCGCAGCCCGATCTCGTAGTAGTCGCAGCCGGGATAGCTGATCGTGTCCGGCACCGCGACCGGCAGGAGCCCGCCCAGCCCGTTGCGCCCCAGCGGGCCGGGCAGCGGCAGCGCGTCGACGAACTTGCGGACGCCGGTGCCCGGGACCACCCGGCCGTTCCCGTCGAGCGCCGGCAGCGGGCTGTGCGCGAAGTTGGGCACCGGGCCGAAGCAGCGCGGGACGGCGGCCGGGTCCAGGCTGGCTGGTGCCGGCCCGGCCGGCTCGGCGGTCCGGGCGGCCGGCACGGTGGGTCCCCCGGCGCGGTCGCTGCGGACCGCGCGGACCGGCCAGCTGGAGCGCAGTCTGCGGAACAGGGCCATGGCTCTCCCCCGGGGCTCGGGGCACGACGGCCGCCACCTCGACGTGGCGGGTGGTCGCGCCCGGCAGTGACGAACGGTGAGCACTCAACCGCAGCATGCGACCTGGGAGGCCGGTTAGGAATTACCCAATCGTCCCAATCCCGTGCGTGTCTCGTCTGATGGGAGTCGCAGGTCAGGGCAGCGACGGGCCGGGTGCGGGCTGGCACACCGGGCACCAGTAGGTGACCCGCTCGCCCAACTCCTCCTTGCGGATGGCGGTGCCGCAGCGCAGGCAGGGCTGTGCGCGCCGGCCGTAGACGTAGCTGGTCCGGCCCCGGTGCAGCGAACCGGTGGTGCTCTGCGTCCAGCGGCCCCGGTTGGCCGTCAGCAGTCGCTGGGCCAGCGTCACGGTGCCGGCCAGGTCGGGCACCGCGCCGACCGGGGTCCACGGCGAGACGCCGCGCAGGAAGAGCACCTCGCACTTGTAGAAGTTGCCGACCCCGGCGAGGTTGGTTTGGTCCAGCAGCGCCTGGCCGATGGTGGCCTCCGGGTGCGCAGCGAGCCGGCGGAGCGCCTCGGTCGGGTCCCAGTCGGGGCCGAGCAGATCGGGGCCGAGGTGCCCGACCAGGGACTCCTCGTCGGCCGTGGGCAGCAGGGCCAGCTCGTGCAGGTGGTAGCCGACGGCCACGGCACCCGTGCCGCACAGCACCACCCGGATCAGGTGCGCGGGCCGGGCCGTCCAGCGTTCCCCCGGCGCATACGCCCGCCAGGCGCCGTCCATCCGCAGGTGCGAGTGCAGCGTCCAGTGCCGGGTGTCGGACCGCTCCTCGGGCGCGGCCAGGCGCAGCAGCAGATGCTTGCCGCGGCTGGCCGACTCGCGCACCGTCCACCCGGCGAGGTCGGTGGCGGCCAGCTGCGGCACCCGGAAGTCGCTGCCGGTCAGCGTGGCGCCGCCGAGCGCCCGGTGCAGGACGCGGGCGGTGTTCCAGACGGTGTCACCTTCGGGCACCCCGCCATCCTCCCCCGCCCGAGCCGAATCACTGCTGACCCGCGCCTCGGCCGGGCCCTCCACCGGGTCCGGTGGGCCCGGGTCGGGCCGCCGGAGTTCGTGGCCTTCTACCGTGCGCTGATGGCCGCCCCACCGCCGGAGGACCGGCGCGCCCGGATCGCCGGTCAGAGCCGGCAGACGGTCAGGGGCGCTCCTCGGGACGGGGCGAACGGACCATGTCCTGATAGCGCGGGTGGCTGGCGCCGTAGACGTGGAAGTTGAGCCGGGCGTGCGTGAGGCTGAGGTCGCCGTTCGGGCCACCGCGCACCACGTCGGCGTCGGCGTCGGACTGGCCGTCGTCGGTCCAGAAGCAGACTGGGCAGGTCCCCCCGCCGGTCCGGGACGCGCAACACGGACAGACGACGGGAACCCAGTGCTCACCCACCGGGGCAGCATCCCACACTCGATGCGGGCCGGGGAGGCGCGGTCTCAGCCGCCGGTCACCGGCAGGACGTCCCCGGGACGTACGGCGAGCAGGTCGACCGCCCGGCCGTTGGTGACCGCCACCGCCACCAGTCCGGCGGAGTCGGCGTACGCGACCAGTCCGCCGGCCGGCGCGTCGGTGAAGGGTACGCCCGCGCACCGCCTCCCGGTTGGCCACCCCCTCTCCCCCCGGCCGGGTGGAAAGCTGATAAAAGTTCACTAAACCGGCAGCCGGCTCCCGGGCCTTATGGAAGGGTCGCTACGGGCGCCCAACCGACTCGAGACGGCGAAAGGCACCACAATTTCCCCTCTCCGAAGCCAGCTGTGGCTCCCGTGCCCGCGTCCGCGACAGCTACCTGGCTGACCGGCGGACGCAGGCTTCCCCGTCAGCCGATGCAAAGGAGCAGAAATGGCGACGAAGATCGCGCGGCTGGTGACGATCGGAGCGGTGGCGGCAGCTACCGCCGTGGGCAGTCCGGCGATGGCGGACGGCGGAGGTCACGGTGATGACCGCGCTCCTCGCTTCGATGTCATCAACCAGGTGTCAGACCAGGAGTCCCGAAGACCGGCCGTCGTCGACCCGGACGCGGTCAACTCGTGGGGTCTGGCCCTGGGGCCGACGACGCCGCTGTGGGTGTCCAACAACGGCACGAACACGGCCACCGTCTATCGCGGGGGTGTGGACGGCGAGCCCGTCACGAAGGCGGATCTCACCGTCACGATTCCTGGCGGAGCGCCGACCGGAGCGGCGTTCAACGACACGGATGGCTTCGAGGTGCCGGGACGGGGTGACGACGAACCGGCCCGGTTCATCTTCGTGAGCGAGGGCGGTGACGTCACGGCCTGGAACCCGAACGCGGGCACCGAGGCGGTCGTCGTCGCCCACACCGACGGTGCGATCTACAAGGGAACCGCGCTGCTGGAGACGGACTTCGGCGACTTCCTGCTCGCCACCGACTTCCACAACGCCCGCATCGACGTGTTCGATGAGAACTTCGAGAAGGTCGAGCTGCCGGACTTCGTCTTCCAGGACGAGGACCTCCCCGAGGGGTTCGCACCGTTCAACGTGTTCACGGTCGGTCAGCGGGTCTACGTCACCTACGCCAAGCAGGACGAGGCGGCCAAGGACGAGGTGCATGGTGCGGGGCTCGGCTTCGTGGACCTCTTCACCCACTTCGGCAGGGACGTGCGCCGGGTCGCCAGCGAGGGGACCCTCAACGCGCCCTGGGGTCTGGCCATCGCGCCGGAGGGCTTTGGCGAGTTCACCGACGACCTGCTGGTCGGCAACTTCGGCGACGGCCGGATCAACGTCTTCGACCGCGACGAGTTCGAGGGCCAGCTGCGGGACGATGACGGTGACACGATCACCATCGACGGCCTGTGGGCGTTGCTGCCCGGCACCGAGACGACAGGCGGCGAGGGAACGCTCTGGTTCAGCGCCGGGCCGGACGACGAGCAGCACGGCCTGGTGGGTCAGTTGATCCCGACGAGCTGACAGTCGGCTCGCACCCGCGGCGCCTCCGGCAATGACCGGGGGCGCCGCGGCGTGTTCTCCTACGCGCCGCCGGGTCCCGGCCTTCCGACGCCGCCGGTGCCGGCAACGTCCGCCCCGTGGTCGTCGGGGCGGTTCCGAACGTGGTGCCGGCGGCCTGTCCGGTCCGCCCGGCGAGACGTGTCCCCGTGAGCGTGATACCTCAGGGTTATCACTATGCCTTCGAGGTATCACGCTCGCGGAGGCACCGGCCGCCAGCCGGCGACACGCCGAGCAGCGGCGCGTGCGGCGTGCGGTGGCGGTCGGCACCGGACGCGCAGGGCAGTGGCGCGTGCGGGTGCGGCGGTCGACGGTCAGCCGCGCAGCCGCAGCCCCCGGGGGGTGGCCCGGAAGCCGGCGGCGGTGAGCGCGTCGCGCAGCGGCGAGGAGCGCACCGCCTCGCCGTCGGCCCGCTCCACCGACATCGCCCCCAGCGCGCCGGAGTGCACCGCGTCGGCGAGCGCCTTGCCGGCCGCGGCGAGCGCCTCGGTGTCGTCGGTGAACGACAGGATCGTCCGGCCGCCCCGCTCGACGTAGAGCACCAGATCCCCGTCCACCAGCACCACCAGCGCGCCGGCCTTGCGCCCGGCCCGGTGCCCGGTCGCCGGGGTGGCCCCGTCCCCGGAGTCCACCACCCGTTCCGGCCAGGGCAGCGCCGCCCCGTACGGGTTGGCCGGGTCGGTTGCGGCGAGCACCAGCGTCGGCCCGCCCCGGCCCCGCGCCCCGACGGCCGGGTCGGCCAGGGCCCGGATCCGGTCCACCGCCCCGGGCACGGCGAACTGGGCGGCGCCCAGCCCCTCGACGAAGTAGCCGCGCCGGGCGGCACCGCGCTCCTCCAGCGCGGAGAGCACCGGGTAGACCGCGGCGAAGCCGCCGGCCACCTGCTCGGCCACCACCGCGCCCCGGGTCACCACCCCGTGCCGTTCCAGCAGCACGTCGGCCAGCGCGGCGGAGCGTCGGGTGGGGTCGGTGTCCCGCTCCGGCAGCCGGGACCAGCGCCCGGCCACGGTGGGCGGGCCGCCGCGGGTAGGCAGCGCCACCCGGCCCGGACGGCGGTAGCGGGTGCGCGGCGCGGACGGTCGGGACCGGTGCGCGCCGCCACCGCCGAGCACGGCCCGCAGCGGGGCGAGGGTGTCGTTGGTGAGCTGACCGGCCCAGACCAGATCCCAGATCACGCCGGTCAGCGCCGCGTCGTCGGTGGCGCCGACCCGGTCGGACAGCGCGCGGAAGAAGAGCGCCTGCCCGTCGGCGAGGGCGTCGAGCACCGCCTCGTGCAGCGGGGTGCGGCTCAGCGCCTCGTCCGGCGGCGGGAGCAGCAGCGGTGCGGCGTCCGCGTACGCCAGGGTGACCCAGCCGTCCCCGCCGGAGATCGCCCCGGAACCGGCCCAGAGCACCTCGCCGGTGGCGCACAGCTCGTCGAGCTGAGCGGGGGAGTAGTCGGCGACCCGGGCCGGCAGCACCAGCCGTTCCAGCGCGGACGCCGGCACCGCCGCCCCCTGCACCTGCTCGATGGTGGCGGCCAGCGCCTCCACGCCCCGCGCCGACGAGCCGACCTGCTGCCAGCGGGGCAGGAACGCGGCCAGCGCCCGGGGCGGCACCGGCTCGATCTCCCTGCGCAGCGCGGCCAGGCTGCGGCGACGCAGCAGCCGCAGCACCTCGGCGTCGCACCACTGGGTGCCGACGGTGTCCGGGGCGAACTCGCCGGAGAGGACCCGCCCGGTGGCGGCGAGCCGGCGCAGCGCCTGCTCCACCACGAACACCCCGAGCCCGAAGCGGGCGGCGCAGGTCGCCGCAGTGAACGGCCCGTGGGTGCGGGCGTACCGGGCCACCAGGTCGCCGAGCGGGTCGGTCACCGGCGTCAGGTACGCCTCGGCCACCCCGACCGGCAGCGCCACGCCGAGCGCGTCGCGCAGCCGCGCGGCGTCCTCCACGACCACCCAGCGTTCCTCGCCGGCGACGCGGACCCGCAGCGCCCGGCGGGCGGCCTCCAGCTCGGTCAGCCACGGCACCGGCGCGCCCCGCTCGGCCAGCTCCGCCTCGGAGAGGTCGCCCACCACCCGGAGCAGCTCGACCACGTCCTCCGCGTCGCGGGGCCGGCGCTGCTCGGTCAGCCAGCGCAGTTGGCGTTCGGTCTCGGCGAGGACCGCCGGGTCCAGCAGTTCGCGCAGGTCGACCCGGCCGAGCAGCTCGCCGAGCAGGGCCGAGTCGAGCGCGAGCGCGGCGGCCCGGCGCTCCGCGAGGGGGGCGTCCCCCTCGTAGAGGAAGGCGCCGACGTACCCGAACAGCAGTGAGCGGGCGAACGGCGACGGTCGGTCGGTCTCCACCTCGACCAGGCGTACCTTGCGGGCGGTCAGGTCGCGCATCAGCTCGGCCAGGGCCGGTTGGTCGAAGACGTCCTGGAGGCACTCCCGGGCGGCCTCCAGGGTGACCGGGAAGTCGGCGTACTCGCGGGCGACGTCGAGCAGCTGCGCGGCGCGCTGGCGCTGCTGCCACAGTGGCTGGCGGCGGCGCGGGTCGCGGCGGGGCAGCAGCAGCGACCGGGCGGCGCACTCGCGGAACCGGGACGCGAAGAGCGCGGAGGTGCCGACCGACTCCTCGACCATCTGGGCGATCTCGTCGGGCTCGAAGACCACCACGTCGGCGCCGGGTGGCTCCTCGGCGGTGTCGGGCAGCCGCACCACGATGCCGTCGTCCGCGGGCATGACCTGGGCGTCCACCCCGTACCGCTCGGCGAGCCGGCGGCCGATGGCCAGCGCCCACGGCCCGTTGACCCGGGCGCCGAGCACGCTGTGCACGGCGAGCCGCCAGTCGCCCAGCTCGTCGCGGAACCGTTCGACCACCACCGTGCGGTCGTCCGGCAGCGAGCGGGTGGCGGCCTTCTGCTCGCGCAGGTACGCCATGAGGTTGCCGGCGGCCCAGTCGTCCAGCCCGCCGGCGCGCAGCGCGGCGACCGCGGTCTCGTCGCTCTGCCGCAGCAGGGCCCGGACCCGGGCGCCGATGGCGCGACCCAGCTCCACCGGCCGGCCGAGCTGATCGCCCTTCCAGAACGGCATCCGGGCGGCCTGGCCGGGTGCGGGGGAGACCAGCACCCGGTCGGGGGTGATCTCCTCGATCCGCCAGGAGGAGGAGCCGAGCAGGAAGACGTCGCCGACCCGGGACTCGTAGACCATCTCCTCGTCCAGCTCGCCGACCCGGGCGGCGCGTTCCGCGCCGGCCAGGAAGACCCCGAACAGTCCCCGGTCGGGGATGGTCCCGCCGCTGGTCACGGCGAGGCGCTGGGCGCCGGGCCGGCCGGTGAGCACGTCGGCGGCGCGGTCCCAGACCAGGCGGGGGCGCAACTCGGCGAAGGCGGTGGACGGGTAGCGCCCGGAGAGCATGTCCAGCACGGCGTGCAGCGCGGAGTCGGGCAGCTCGGCGAAGGGGGCGGCGCGGCGTACCACCACGGCCAGGTCGCCGACCCGCCACGGCTCCAGGGCCACCATCGCGACGACCTGTTGGGCCAGCACGTCGAGCGGGTTGCGCGGGTAGTGCAGCTCCTCGATGGCGCCCTCGGCCATCCGCTCGGCGACCACTGTGCAGGAGAGCAGATCGCCCCGGTGCTTGGGGAAGACCACGCCCCGGGAGACCGCGCCCACCTGGTGCCCGGCCCGGCCCACCCGTTGCAGGCCGGCGGCGACGCTCGGCGGCGCCTCGATCTGCACCACCAGGTCGACCGCGCCCATGTCGATGCCGAGCTCCAGGCTGGAGGTGGCCACCACGGCGGGCAGCTGCCCGGACTTGAGCGCCTCCTCGATGTGCTTGCGCTCCTCGCGGGACACGCTGCCGTGGTGGGCGCGGGCGATCACCGGCGGCGCGCCGGCCGCCGCGCCGGACTGGGCCATCACCTCGGCCGGCGGCCGGTCGGCCCGGACCGGCCCGACCGGAGCGTCGCCGCCGCCCGCCGGGCTGTCGCCGCCCGCCGGGCCGTCGTCCCACGCCGACTCGTCGGGTACGCGCACCGGCCCGTCGCCGTGGGTGGTGCGCCCGGCTCCGGGGCCCACCAACGGGGCGCTGGTGTCGGCCAGCTCCTCGGCGGCCAGCTCGTTGAGCCGGGCGCAGAGCCGTTCGGCGCTGCGCCGGGAGTTGGTGAAGACGATGGTCGAGCGGTGCGCCCGGATCAGCGAGAAGACCCGTTCCTCGACGGCCGGCCAGATCGACGCCCGGCGGGGCCCCGGCCCGCCCAGGTCGTCCTCCGGCTGCTCCTGCTCGTCGAGGCGGGTCATGTCCTCCACCGGCACCTGGACGCTCACCTCGATGGTCTTGGCGCTGGCCGGCTGCACCACGTCGACCGGGCGGGCGCCGCCGAGGAACCGGGCACACGCGTCGATCGGCCGGACCGTGGCGGAGAGGCCGATCCGTTGCGCGGGTCGGTCCAGCAGCTCGTCGAGGCGTTCGAGGGACAGCGCGAGGTGCGCGCCGCGCTTGGTGCCGGCGACCGCGTGCACCTCGTCGACGATCACCGTCTCGACGCCGCGTAGCGAATCCCGGGCGGCCGAGGTGAGCAGCAGGAACAGCGACTCGGGCGTGGTGATGAGGATGTCCGGCGGGGTGCGGGCGAAGGCCCGCCGCTCGTCGGCGGGGGTGTCGCCGGTGCGCATCCCGACGGTGATCTCCGGTGGCGCGACGCCGAGCCGGGTGGCCGCCTGGCGGATGCCCGCGAGGGGGGCTCGCAGGTTGCGCTCGACGTCGACCGCGAGCGCCTTGAGCGGGCTGACGTAGAGCACCCGGCAGCGCTGCCGCGCCTCGGCGGGGGGCGGCTCCTTGGCCAGCCGGTCCAGCGACCAGAGGAAGGCGGCGAGCGTCTTGCCGGAACCGGTCGGCGCGACGACCAGCGCGTTGCGCCCCGCGGCCACCGAGTGCCAGGCGCCCGTCTGCGCCGGAGTGGGCGCGGCGAAGGCGGCCGTGAACCACTCCCGGGTCGCCGCGCCGAACCCAGCCATCACCCGCGCGCCGTCGGCCCGGCCCACCTGCTCAGTCACGCCCTCCATCCTGCCCGGTCGGGGTGACAATGAGTCCGGGGCGTGGCGTGGTCTGCCCGGCTGTGGCTGCTTACGGGGTGGATGAGCCGCTTGACGTGTTAAGTCTTACTTAACTGCTTGCTTGTGTCGCGCGACATAAAGTAACTTTACTCGCAACGCAGCGTCGGGTGGAGGGGTTCGGATGACCGTCGAGGAGCCCGCCTCCACGCCCGCCACCGACGTGCTCATCCGCAAGGTCGACAGTCACCTTTCCGCCGTCCGGGGCAGCCTGCGCGGCCCCGAGCTGGAGCTCGCCGAGCGGCTCGCCCGTTCCCTGCGCGAGCTGGTGATCTCCACCGCCCAGGCCAGCGCCGCCGACCGGGGGCAGGTGCGCGCCGCGGTGCACTACTTCGTCCTGCGCCGGGAGAGCCGGGGCAACCTGCTTTCGGTACGCTCGCTCGCCGCCGCCCAGCGCGTGGTCAACAAGGTCGTCGTCCAGCTCGGCCGTCCCGACCTGCTGGTCGAGACCCGCCGGGACCGGCCGTCCCGGGAGACCGCCGTCCCGGCCGGCGACGTCGCGCGGCGCTGACCGCCGATCAGTGCGGCCCTGGCCTCGGCGGGCGCGTCGGGGCGCCCGCGCCGCACTGGCCAGCGCGCCCGTGGCCCTGCCGGGCGGCGGCCCGGCGGGGCAGGCGCGCCGCGACGGCCGCGACGGGAGAGCCGTCGTGAGCGCGGGTACGCTCGCCGACTGGCTGGCGGCGGTCGCCCTGGTGCGGGGCGCTGCTCAGCCTGGTCGCCGGGATCGGGGTGCTGCGCTTCCCGGACGTGCTGGCCCGGATGCACGCCGCCACCAAGCCGCAGATGATCGGGCGGGCCGGGTACCGGTCGGGGCGGGTGGACCGGGCCCTGCTCGACCGGGACGAACTCGCCGACCAGCGGAAATAGGGGATGAGCGGCGGCTTTGTCCCCACCCTCAGCGGGCGTTCAGCGACCGCCGATAGAATTGCCGCATGATCGACTCTTCTGCCCAGGAGGGCAGCAGTAGCCAGCCGGGACATGCCCGGCATCCCTTCGCCCCGACGTCCCCGGGAGCCCTGAGCGACCCGTGTTGATCGTCGTCGGTCTCGTACTCATCATCGTTCTCACCGCCGCCACCGGCTACTTCGTGGCCCAGGAATTCGGCTACGTCGCGGTGGACCGCGGCCGGCTCAGGCAACAGGCCGACGAGGGCGACCAGGCGGCCGCCCGGGCCCTGGTGGTCACCGGCCGGCTCTCCTTCATGCTCTCCGGCGCCCAGCTCGGCATCACCGTGACCGCCCTGCTGGTCGGTTACGTCGCCGAGCCCTACCTGGGCGCCGGCCTGGCCGAGCTGCTCGGCGGCGCCGGCGTCTCCACCGCGGTCAGCCTCCCGCTCTCGGTGGTGCTGGCCCTGGTCATCGCCACCGTGGTCCAGATGGTCCTCGGTGAGCTGGCCCCGAAGAACCTGGCCATCGCCCGCGCCGAGCCTCTCGCGCGGGCGCTGAGCCGCTCCACCCTGATGTACCTCAAGATCGCCGGCCCGCTGATCACGCTCTTCGACCGCGCGGCGGTGCGGCTGCTGCGCCGGTTCGGCATCGAGCCGATCGAGGAGCTGCCCACCGGCGCCACCCCCGAGGACCTGGAGCAGATCATCGCCGAGTCCCGGGAGGAGGGGCGCCTCGACGCCGAGATGTCCGACCTGCTCGACCGGGGGCTCGACTTCCGGGAGCTGACCGCCGGGGAGGCCATGGTGCCCCGGGTCGACGTGCACACCGTACGGGCGCACGAGCCGGTCAGCCGGGTCGTGGAGCTGCTGGACACCGGCCACTCCCGCTTCCCGGTGCGCGGCGCCGAGGGCGTGGACGACCTGGTCGGCGTGATCGGCATCGCCGACGTGCTCGGCGTCCCCCCGGCGCAGCGGGCCACCACCCCGGTCAGCGCGGTGGCCGTACCCCCGTTGCTGGTGCCCGAGACGCTGCCGCTGCCGACGGTGCTGGACCGGCTGCGGTCCGGGCACCGGCAGCTGGCCTGCGTGGTCGACGAGTACGGCGGCTTCGCCGGCGTGATCACGCTGGAGGACATCGCCGAGGAACTGGTCGGCCCGATCCGGGACGAGGACGACCCGCCGGAGCGCGCCCCGGCCCGGCAGGAGGACGGCTCCTGGGTGGTGCCGGCCCGCTGGCGGATCGACGAGGTCGCCGACAGCACCGGCATCGCGCTGCCCGAGGCCCCCGAGTACGACACCCTCTCCGGGTTGGTCATGCGGGAGCTGGGGCGGGTGCCCGAGGTGGGTGACCGGCTGGAGATCAGCCTGCCCGCCGACGGCGAGGAGCCGCGCGAGCGGCCGAGGGCCCTGGTCGAGGTGCTCGCGGTGGACCGGCACGTGGCCGACTCGGTGCGGCTGCGGATGGCCGGCGAGGCCCCCGGTGGGGAGGTGGCGGCATGAGCCCCGGCGTGGCCCTGCTGGTCTCGGCGCTGCTGCTGGCGCTCAACGGCTTCTTCGTGGCCGCCGAGTTCGCGCTGGTGGCGAGCAAGCGCTACCGCCTCGAACAGGTGGCCGCCGGTGGCGGCCGGGCGGCCCGCGCCGCCCTGGACGGCGTCCGCGAACTGTCGCTGATGCTGGCCGGCGCGCAGCTCGGCATCACGCTGTGCACCCTGGGTCTCGGCGCGCTCGCCGAGCCGGCGATCGAGCATTTGCTCAGCCCGCTGCTGCACGTGGTGGGGCTGCCCGAGGCGGCCAGCCACGCGGTCGCGCTGGTCTTCGCGCTGGCGCTGGTGACCTTCCTACACCTGGTGGTCGGCGAGATGGCCCCGAAGTCCTGGGCGATCACCGACGCCGAGCGGTCGGCGGTGCTGCTGGCGCTGCCGTTCCGGGCGTTCGCCCGGGTCGCCCGGCCGGTGCTGTCGGCGCTCAACGCGCTGGCCAACGCGATGCTGCGGCTGGTCGGGGTGCAGCAGCAGGACCAGCTCGCCCAGGTGCACGGCCCGGACGAGTTGCGCATCCTGCTGGAGCAGTCCCGCGAGCACGGGCTGCTCGGCGCCGAGCAGCACCACCTGCTGACCAGCATGCTGGAGTTGCAGGGCACGACCGTCGCCGACGTGATGGAGCCCTTCGGCGAGATCGTCACGGTCCGCCGGGACGACAGCGCGGAGCACGTCGAGCAGGTCAGCCGCGACAGCGGCCGGTCCCGGCTCGCCGTGCTCGACCCGGGCGGCGAGGTCTGCGGCCTGGTCCACGTCCGGGAGGCGGTGCGGGCGGTCACCGCCGGCCGGCCGGCGACCGCGGGCGAGCTGATGACCCGGGCCTTCACCCTGCCGGGGACCTCCTCGGTCACCGAGGCGGTGGCCGCGATGCGCGCCGACCAGGCCCAGCTGGCGCTGGTCCGCAACGGCGGCGGCCCGACCCGGCCGATCGGCTTCGTGGCGCTGGAGGACCTGCTGGAGGAGGTCATCGGCGAGTTCGACGACGAGACCGACCCGGTGCCGCGCGGGCGGCGCCTGCGCTGACGCCGCACCGAAGTCCCTGGCCGGCCGCCGGGTCCCCGTGACCCGGCGGCCGGCCCGCATTCCAGCCCAGATCCGCGCCCGTCGGGTGCCACGCTGCCGCGCGG
>NZ_JBEYTI010000005.1:0-289963 GCF_040642975.1 Micromonospora sp. NPDC047548 | reverse complement strand
GTAGAGAACTCACATGATCGTTGATGCCTGTGCCCGCTTGCTGCCCCGATCTGATCTTCTGACCGAACCTACGGCCCAATTGCCGGTCGCTCTTAGACAAGCCTCGTTGCCAGGGGGATTTAAGGATTGGGAGTTTGCCCTACTCCTCCCAATTTGCAGCTTCGGAACCTCCGCCGTGATCCGTGCCCACCAAGGGTCCCTAGATCATTAGCGCCGGAAGGCACCGCCCGCAGACCCAGCGATGAAAGTTCGCCAAGAGGCAGCCGAGAAGGCCAGAACTTCACCTTCCGGATCCTTAGAGTCCCGGACGGCAACGACATCGCCAGCAAAGCACACCTCGACGCAGTCGCCGTTTCCGCCACCGCTGGACCGACTGCTTTTGCGCCAGATGACACCTCGCAGGTCCACGGCCGCCCGCCCTCCTAGGTCATGTCGCGCGCCTGAGCGATCAGCTCTCGGGACTCCTCGACGCTGGCAGCTGCCGCGCGGAGGTAGTCGAAGGCAAGGGTAAACCCCTTCACGTCCCTCTCACCTTCGACGCTGAGGTCACCGCTCAGGGACTCCAGGAACACGACTGGCGGGTGATCGGCGAAGGTCATCAGGCTGAAGGCGCCGTTGAGGCCGGCGTGCCAGACCGTCTGTTGGGTCAGGACCTGGATGACGATGTTGTTCTGCGGCTTCAGCAGGAAGTCGAGCTGCGCCTTTAGGGTGTCGCGCCCGCCAATGGGCCGGTACAGCAGGGACTCGTCCAGAACCGCCCACAGCTTGAGCGATCGGTTGTCGAGACGCCGCTGCCGTGCCATCCGCGCCTCGACGAGCTTGTCGACCTCGTCGGCCGATCGATTGCGTCCCGCCGGCTCGCCGGTGAAGGTCGCTCGCGCGTAGTCGTCCGTCTGGAGCAGGCCGTTGATCGTGCCCCACGACCAGGTGCGCAGTTCCGACGCCTCAGCCTCGAACGCGATGTACGTACTGAGGCCTCCGGTAATCACCTCCCGGTAGTCCTCCCACCAGCCACGGCCCCGCGCCTCTCGGGCCAGCCGCCAGTAGCGCTCCTTTACGGCAGCGTCGGTCAGGCCGTAGAGGTCGAGCATCAGGAACAGATCACCCTTGCTGACGCCCGTCTGGGCCAGTTCGATCCGCGAGATCTTGCCCTGCGAGCACCCGAGCGCATCGGCGGCCTGATCCGCGGTCAGCCCAGCCGCGGTCCGTAGGCGCTTCAGATCGATGCCCAACTGCCGGCCACGCAGCGTCGGAGTCCGCCGGTCCCGCCTATCCACCATGGCGCCCAGTCTCCGCGCGGCGGTCAGCGAGATCAAGGGACACAAAACGCATGGTGAGGGTTGAACTACACGATGCGGTGTGATTGCATGCTCGACATCCGATGTGAATGATTCACATCGGAAAGATCTAAGAAGAGCTCCGGTGTTCCACCGGAGCGGCAACAGAGTCAGTGGTGTCGGCCGAGCTTGTCGCTCAGCCGAAGAAAACGGACCGGGGTGGGTCGGTTTGGCGGCCTCTCCCACTCCCGGTCCGGCACGAGTCGAGGGGAGCAATCACGCGGATCGCGTCCCGGGGAACGACTCCCCTCCTGTCTACCACCCGGCGGCGCTGACGCGCGTGCCCGGGCGGTGGCGTGGCGCGTCCGGCGTGACCGCTCCCCGGCCAACACCGGCGTCGCGTCGACCGACGAACGACGCCGGCCCGTGACGGGACGGGCACGCGGCCCGAGGTGAGCCGTGCGTCCGCCCCTCGCCGACAGGAGCGAGGAATGGGCGTCTACCAGTCAACGATTGGCCAACGGTGGCACCGCGACGAGGCGGAGGCGAAGGCGGCACGCGAGATCCTGAGCAGCCACGTACCGGATTCGGAGAGCAACCTCTGCGTGGTCTGTCTGATCCCCGGGCCGTGCCGGCCGGCGAACGCGGCGGCGAACCGCCTGGTCGACCTGGGTCGGCCGGTGCTTCCCGCCGAGGAGCCGCGGCGCCGCCGGGCCGGCAGGCGTAACTGGTTCGGGCCGCAGCGGCGGACGATGCCCCGGCGTGCACCGCTGCTGACCTTCGTCTGGATGCTCCGGCTCGGCGCGCCCGCAGTCGGGTCGGACGCCTGGGTCACCCCGTGACGGCACCCCCGCCGATCCGTTTCCGGGTGGGCGATGTCGTCGCGCTGTCAGAGCAGCACTACTGCTATGGGCTGGGCACACTGACCCTGCGGATCGTGGAGCTGGGCCGGCGGGAGCGGCACAGCGACGGCATCTGGATCCACCTGCGGGGTGTCGAGCTGGGGCACCCCTCCGGGCCGCGTCAGCGCCGGGTGCTCGCCAAGCTGGAGGCGGTCCGGCTCCGGCCGGTCCCCGCTCCGGCCGCGCATGTGCCGGTCCGTCCCGGCTGGGAGTGTGCCGGTTGCGGCCGGCCGTGGCCCTGCCCCGACCGGCGGGAAAGGCTGCTCAGGGACTACGCGGGGAACCGCGCCGCCCTCGGCGTGTACCTCGGCCTGCACCTGGCGGACGCGTCCTCCGACCTGCGCCACCACCCCGCCGGAGACCTGTATGCCCGCTTCCTCGGCTGGCTGCGACCGGGCGACGGACAGGTTGATCGACTCGCTGTCGGCGATACGGCGGGATGCGGAGCGCTCCGATATCGCCACATCGCCGACCTGGAGTGAATCAACGTCGGCAGCGGCGGTCAGGGCGGCGCGGGACGGCCGGTGAGCGCCCGCCACAGTCCCGCGCACGCCTGCTCCTCGGTGTCGAAGACCTGCCGCACGTCGCGCGTCCCGCGCTCGTACAGGCCGATCTCCCACCGCCCACCCGACGACCGGCGCAGGAACCAGAAGTCGGGAGGGACCGGCACGTGCTCGTGCACGCCCTCCAGCTCGAAGGCGTCCGGCGACAGTCCCGTCGTCAGCAGGGCGTTGCGCACCTCGTGCCGATCCACTCCCAACCTCCCGATGGACGCCTTCATCGTCGTGGGGTGACAGCCTGAATGTGAGGCTTCGTGCTCTTTGCCCCGAAAGAGGTGCGGCGTCCTCACCGACGAGCGGGCAGCCCCGGGGGGAAACGCCTCAGCGCTCCAGGATCGCCGTGACGCCCTGCCCGCCGGCCGCGCAGATCGAGATCAGCCCCCGCCCACTCCCCTTCTCGGCGAGCAGCTTGGCCAGGGTGGCGACGATCCGGCCGCCGGTGGCGGCGAACGGGTGCCCGGCGGCCAGCGAGGAACCGTTGACGTTGAGCCGGTCCCGGTCGATCGACCCGAGCGGGGTGTCCAGTCCCAGCCGGTCCTTGCAGAACTCCGGCGACTCCCAGGCGGCGAGGGTGGCCAGCACCTGCGAGGCGAACGCCTCGTGGATCTCGTAGTAGTCGAATTCCTGCAACGTCAGCCCGGCCCGGGCCAGCATCCGGGGCACCGCGTACGCGGGGGCCATCAGCAGCCCCTCGTCGCCGTGCACGAAGTCGACGGCGGCCGTCTCGGACCAGGAGAACCAGGCCAGCACCGGCAGGTGGTGCTCCCGCGCCCACTCCTCCGACGCCAGCAGCACGGCCGACGCGCCGTCGGTGAGCGGGGAGGAGTTGCCCGCGGTCATGGTCGCCTCGTCGGCGTCCGGGCCCTTCGCGCCGAAGACCGGCCTGAGCGAGCCGAGCTTGTCCAGGGTGGTGTCCGGGCGGAGGTTCTGGTCCCGGGTCAGCCCGAGGTACGGCGTGAGCAGGTCGTCGAAGAAGCCCCTGTCGTACGCGGCGGCGAGCCGCTGGTGCGACCGGAGCGCCAGCTCGTCCTGCGCCTGCCGATCGATCTGCCAGCGCAGCGCCGTCTTCGCGGCGTGCTCGCCCATCGACAGCCCGGTACGTGGCTCGGCGTTGCGCGGGATCTCCGGCTTGAACGGCTGGTGCGGCCGCAGCTTCGCGGCGATCTTCAGGCGCTCGCCGAGGGTGCGGGCGGAGTTGAGCTTGAGCAGCGTACGGCGCATGTCCTCGTTGATCGCCAGCGGCGCGTCGGAGGTCGTGTCGACGCCACCGGCGATGCCCACCTCGAGCTGCCCGAGAGCGATCTTGTTAGCCACCAGGATGGCCGCCTCCAGGCCGGTGCCGCAGGCCTGCTGGATGTCGTACGCGGGGGTGTGCGGGTCGAGCTTCGAGCCGAGCACCACCTCGCGGGTGAGGTTGAAGTCCTTCGCGTGCTTGAGCACCGCCCCAGCGACCACCTCGCCAACCCGCTGCCCGGCCAGGCCGAACCGGGCCACCAGCCCGTCCAGCGCCGCGCCGAGCATGTCCGAGTTGGACGCGCTGGCGTAGCGGGAGCTGGACCGGGCGAAGGGGATGCGGTTGCCGCCGATGACCGCGACCCGCCGGATGCTCTGCACGATCCCGCCTCCGTTTCAGGACTTGCCCACAACCTACTGGCCAGTAGGCTACGCCTATGACCGACAGGTACGCGAGCTTCGTCCAATCGGGGGCCGGCCGCGCGCTGGTCAAGCGCCTCGGGCTGCCCGACCCGCCGCGACTGCGCCGGCACACCCCCGGCGACCCGCTCGTCCCCGGGCCGGTGCTGCTCGGGGCGGCCACCGGGGGCCGGCTCGCCGAGCCGGTCGGCAAGATCCTGACCGCCGCCGGGGTCGAGCTGCGCGACTCCGCCGCCGTCGACGGCTCGGCGCGCTTCGGCGCCCTGGTGTACGACGCCACCGGCATCACCGACTCCACCGGCCTGCGCCAGCTGTACGACTTCTTCCACCCGCAGGCCCGCTCGGTGCTGCCCAGCGGCCGGGTGATCGTGCTGGGCACCCCGCCGGCCGAGTGCGGCTCCCCCCGCGAGGCGACCGCCCAGCGGGCCCTGGAGGGACTGACCCGCAGCATCGGCAAGGAGTTCGGCCGCGGCGTCACCGCCCAACTCGTGTACGTGACCAGAAACGGCGACGCCGGCACCCTCACCAGTCTCGAATCGACCCTCCGCTTCCTCCTCTCGGGCCGGTCCGCGTACGTCTCGGGGCAGGTGGTCCGGGTCGGCGCCGGCACCGCCGAGTCGCCGGCGGACTGGGACCGCCCGCTCGACGGGCAGGTCGTCCTCGTCACCGGGGCGGCGCGGGGCATCGGCGCCGCGCTGGCCCGGGTGCTCGCCCGTGACGGCGCCCGGGTCGTCGCCCTGGACGTCCCGGCGGCCGGGGACGAGCTGGCCGAGGTGGCCAACGAGATCGGCGGCAGCGCCGTCCAGCTCGACCTGACCGCCCCGGACGCCCCCACCCGGCTCGCCGACCACATCGCCGGGCGGCACGGCCGGGTCGACGTGATGGTGCACAACGCCGGCATCACCCGGGACAAGACCCTCGGCCGGATGGACGCCGACCGCTGGGACTCGGTGCTCGACGTCAACCTCTCCAGCCAGGAGCGGATCAACGACGTGCTGCTGGCGCGCGACCTGATCCCGGCCGGCGGGCGGATCGTCTCGGTCTCCTCGATCGCCGGCATCGCCGGCAACCGGGGCCAGACCAACTACGCCACCAGCAAGGCGGGCGTGATCGGGCTGGTCGAGTCCCTGGCCCCGGCGCTGCACGAGCGTGGGATCAGCGTCAACGCGGTCGCCCCCGGGTTCATCGAGACCCGGCTGACCGCGCGCGTCCCGCTGGTGCTACGCGAGGCGGGGCGGCGGATGAACAGCATGTCCCAGGGCGGCCTGCCGGTGGACGTGGCCGAGACGATCGGCTGGCTGGCCTGGCCGGCGTCCGGCGCGGTCAGCGGCAACGTGGTCCGGGTCTGCGGCCAGAGCCTGCTGGGGGCGTGATGGCGAAGAGGAAGGACCGGCCGGAGGACGGCCCGGCCGAGGACCTCTCGGTCCACGAGCTGATCGACGGGCCGACGGAGGTCATCTCCGCCGAGGAGCTGGCCGCCGTCCGCGCCGCCGGCACGTCCAGGTACGACGTGAGCGTGGAAGCCACCCACGACCTGTCCGGGTACGCGACGAAGGACCTGTCCGCGCATGCCACCCCGGCGGCGCGGGCGCGAGTCGAGCTGCCCCGGATGCCGGCGCCCGGCGCGCTCTACCGGCGGGCGCTGCGCGACGCGGTGCCGGTCATCGGCCGGTCCGCCCGCCCGGACGCCCCGCCGCAGGTGGAGCTGGCCGTCGCCGGGATCACCGTGGACCGCGCGCAGCTGGCCGACTACGACCGGGTCTGCGGCTTCCGGCTGGCCGACCGGCTGCCGGCGACGTACCCGCACGTGCTGGGTTTTCCGCTGGCGCTGCGGCTGATGACCACACCGGATTTCCCCATCGCGCTGGCCGGCGTGGTGCACGTGGGCAACCGGATCACCGTGCACCGCCCGATCGAGGCGGGCGAGACGCTGGACTTCGTCACCCACGCGGAGAACCTGCGACCGCACGAGCGGGGGCGGCAGATCGACGTCGTGCTGGTCGGGTTGATCGGCGGCGAGGAGGTCTGGCGGGGCGTCTCGACGTACCTGGGCAGGGAACGCACCCCCGGCGGCGGTGGGCGGCGCGACCGGGGTGAGCGGCCCGCGACGCCGGCCGCCACCGCCCGGTGGCGGGTCGAGCCCCGGGTCGGTACGGACTACGCCCGGGTCTCCGGCGACCACAACCCGATCCACACCTCCCGGCTGGGGGCGCGGCTGCTCGGCTTCCCCCGCCCGATCGCGCACGGGATGTGGAGCAAGGCCCGCTGCCTGGCGGCGCTGGAGAGCCGGCTGCCCGAGGCGTACACGGTGGACGTGGCGTTCAAGCTGCCGGTGCCGCTGCCGAGCACCGTGGCGTTCAGCGCCACCCCGGCCTGGGACTTCGCCCTGCACGACGCGCGGACCGGCCGTCCGCACCTGGTCGGCACCGTCCGCTGAGCGACGCGAGAGGTTGGCGGCCACCTCCGACACTCCGGGGCGCCGGTGGATCGTCAGCCCGCCGGGGGCCGCCAAGTGGCGCCGCGCAGGAGCTGGCCCGCCCCGAGCCAGGCGACGTTCATCATCCGGGTGGCGGTCTTCTCCGGGTCGGCCTCGGGGTGGTCGGCCAGCCAGTCCGCGAGGGACTCCGTCGCGCCGACCAGGGCGTACGCGACCACCTCCAGCTCGGTCTCGCCCACCTCGCGCCCCTCGGCGCGCAGCGCGTGGTCGAGCATCCCGGCGACCACCTCGACCAGCCGGGCGCGCATCGCGGCCAGCTCCCCGGCGAACGGCTGGGAGCCCCGGGCCTGCCGGTAGAGCACCGCCCAGCCGTCCCGGTGCGCCCCGACGAAGCCGAAGAAGGCGCGCAGCCCGCGCCAGAGCCGTTCGTCGGCGGGCAGGTCCGGGGCGGCGGCCCCGGCGATCGCCTCCATCATCCGGGTGCCCTCGCGGTGCAGGCAGGCGACGAAGAGCTCCTCCTTGGTGCCGAGGTAGGCGTAGACCATCGGCTTGGAGATGCCGGCGTCCTCGGCGATCTCGTCCATGCTGGCGGCGTGGAAGCCGCGCCGGGAGAAGACCTTGACGGCCGCGTCGAGCATCTGCTGCTCGCGTACGGCCCGGGGGAGGCGCTTGAAGGTGGGTGTGCTGGACACCCTTGCGAGCATACCTACCCGTGCGTAAGGTTACGGGCGAGTAACCAAGTCGCCCCGCCCGAGAGGTGCATTTCCCCATGACTGACTTCGACCCGGCCAACTTCGCCAACGTCGGCCCCAAGGAGTTCGCGCAGCTGGTCAAGTCCACCCCGGACGACAAGATCGCCGGGGTGATGTCCGGCGACCTGCGCGGCAAGATCCTCAGCGAGGTCTTCGGCCGGATGCCGCAGCTGTTCCGCGCCGACCGGGCCGGCTCCACCAACGCGGTCATCCACTGGAACATCACCGGCAGGCCCGACGGCGGCACCGACACCTACGAGGTCGCCATCGCCGACGGCGCCTGCACCGTCAACGAGACCCCGCAGCACGACCCGAAGCTCAGCCTCACCATGGGTCCGGTCGAGTTCCTGAAGATCGTCTCCGGTGGCGCCAACCCGGTGATGATGTTCATGACCGGCAAGCTCAAGGCCAAGGGCGACCTGGGCCTGGCGGCCAACATCGCCAACCTGTTCGACATCCCCAAGGCCTGACATGGCCGAGTTCTCGCTCGACCTGAACGAGGACCAGCGGGACCTGCGCGACTGGGTGCACGGCTTCGCCGCCGAGATCGTGCGCCCGGCCGCGGCCGAGTGGGACGCCCGGGAGGAGACTCCCTGGCCGATCATCCAGGAAGCGGCGAAGGTCGGTCTGTACGGCTTCGAGTTCCTCGCCACCTGCTGGGCCGACCCCACCGGCCTGTCCCTGCCGATCGCCAGCGAGGAGCTCTTCTGGGGTGACGCCGGCATCGGCCTGAGCATCTTCGGCACCTCTCTCGCGGTCGCCGCCATCTACGGCGCCGGCACCCCCGACCAGATGGTCGAATGGGTGCCGCAGTGCTTCGGCGACGTCGACCAGCCCACCGTCGCCGCGTTCTGCACCAGCGAACCGGAGGCCGGGTCCGACGTCGGCGCGATGCGCACCCGGGCCGTCTACGACGAGGCCACCGACGAGTGGGTGCTGCGCGGGCAGAAGGCGTACGCCACCAACGGCGGGATCGCCGGGGTGCACGTGGTCACCGCCTCGGTCGAGCCCGAGCTGGGCTCGCGCGGGCAGGCGGCGTTCGTCGTACCGCCGGGGACCGCCGGGCTCAGCGCGACCCGCAAGCTACGCAAGCTGGGCCTGCGCGCGTCGCACACCGCCGACGTCTTCCTCGACGACGTACGCGTGCCCGGGCGCTGCCTGCTCGGGGGCCGGGACGCCCTGCTCGAAAGGCTCGACCGGGCCCGCTCCGGGCAGCGCGCCTCGGGGCAGGCCGCGATGCGCACCTTCGAGCTGTCCCGACCCACCGTCGGCGCGCAGGCGCTCGGCGTGGCCCGGGCCGCCTACGAGTACGCCCTGGACTACGCCAGGGACCGGGTCCAGTTCGGACGGCCGATCATCTCCAACCAGGCAATCGCGTTCGCGCTGGCCGACATGAAGATGGAGATCGACGCCGCCCGGCTGCTGGTCTGGCGGGCCTCCTGGATGGGCCGCAACAACCGCCCCTTCACTGCCGGCGAGGGCTCGATGTCCAAGCTCAAGGCGGGCGAGGTGGCCGTCGCGGTCACCGAGAAGGCGGTGCAGCTGCTCGGCGGCGCTGGTTTCCTACGCGACCACCCGGTCGAGCGGTGGTACCGGGACGCCAAGATCTACACCATCTTCGAGGGCACCTCGGAGATCCAGCGGCTGGTCATCTCCCGAGCGATCTCCGGCATGCAGATCCGCTGACCGTCACCCTCGGTGGCGGTGTCCGCGACTCCCGGGTGTCCACCAGGTGGCCGCGGCTCGCACCGGCTGGGCTCCGGAAAGCAACCGGTGCATGATCGAAGGGTGACGTCCCGGTGACGGGCCCCCACGGGGGCCCGTCAGCGCACCCTCGAAGGAGGCCGCCGCATGGACCTGCCGTTCGTCGTGGCCACGCTGACCCGGCGCGGGCTGCTCACCCCGGGCCGGCCGATCCGGGTCGCCTCCCAGCTCGGGGCGCTGCGCAAGTGGGGCTGGAGTCTCGCCGGCGAGCTGCGCCAGGCCGCCGCCCGGGACCCGGACCGGATCGCCGTCATCGACGAGCAGGGCGGCGAACTGACCTACCAGGAACTGCTGGAGCGGGCCGAGCGGCTGGCCCGGGCGATGCGTACCGGGCTCGGCGTGCAGGCCGGCGACCGGGTCGGGGTGCTCTGCCGCAACCACCACGGGCTGATCGAGGCGGTCGTCGCCGCCACCGTGCTCGGCGCCGACGCGGTGCTGGTCAACAGCGGCCTCGCCGCCGCCCAGCTGGCCACCGTGGCCGAGGAGCAGCGGCTGCGGGTGCTGGTGCACGACGACGAGTTCGCCGACCGGCTCCTCGGCCTGCCCGCCGAGGTGAGCCGGGTGGACGAACGCGGCCACGAGGAGCTGATCGCCGGCGCGCTCCCCGGCGAGCTGCAACCGCCCGAGCGCGACGGCCGGACGATCGTGCTCACCTCCGGCACCACCGGCACGCCGAAGGGCGCGCGGCGCCCCACGCCCAATGGCTTCGGCCCGCTGGTGTCCATCATCGACCGCATCCCACTGCACGCCCGGGACACCGTGCTGATCGCCGCGCCGCTCTTCCACACCTGGGGGTACGCCGCCCTCCAGATCGCCTTCGCGCTGCGCGCCACGATCGTGCTGCACCGCCGGTTCGAGCCGACCGCCACGCTGGCCGCGCTCGTGGCGCACCAGTGCCAGGCGCTCTTCGCCGTACCCGTGATGGTGCAGCGACTGCTCGACGTGCCGCCGCCGGACCCGCGGCCGCCGCTGAAGGTGGTCGCGGTCAGCGGCTCGGCGCTGCCCGGCGGGCTGGCGCCGCAGTTCATGGACGTCTACGGCGACGTGGTCTACAACCTGTACGGCTCGACGGAGGTCTCCTGGGCCTCCATCGCCGGCCCCGCCGACCTGCGCGAGGCCCCCACCACCGCCGGCCGGCCGCCGCACGGCACCCGGCTGGAGATCCTGGACGCCGACGGCGAGCCGGTGCCCGAGGGGCGGGTCGGGCGGATCTTCGTGGGTAACGAGATGCTCTTCGAGGGCTACACCTCCGGGGCCCGGCGGGAGACCCACGACGGGCTGCTCGACACCGGCGACCTCGGCCGGATCAACACCGAGGGGCTGCTCTTCGTCGACGGCCGCGCCGACGACATGATCGTCTCGGGTGGCGAGAACGTCTTCCCGTCCGAGGTGGAGGACCTGCTCGCCCGCCTCCCCCAGGTACGCGAGGCCGCCGTACTCGGGGTCCCCGACCCCGAGTACGGCCAGCGACTCGCCGCCTTCCTCGGCCTGCACCCCGGCGAGACCCTCGACCCCGAGGCGGTCCGCGAGTACGTCCGGCACTACCTGGCCCGGTTCTCCGTGCCCCGGGACGTGATCTTCGTGAAGTACCTGCCGCGCAACGCCACCGGCAAGGTGCTCACCCGGGAACTGCGCCGCTACTACGGCTGACCAGGTTTCCCCCGGTCAGCCGATCCGGGTACGCCGAGGGAATCTCCCCGATGCTCCCGGCCGGCGCCGGACGGCAGGCTCGACGTCATGAAGATCATGAATCGCGGTACCGTCCTGGCCGCGACGGCACTCGCCACCGCGCTGACCGTCGCGACCCCCGGCGCGGTCGCCGCCGCACCGCCAGCCCGCTCCACCGCCGACTGCCGCCCCGGCACCCTCGACCCCGGCCCGCTCCGGCAGGAGATCGCCGGATTACCCGACGCCGACGCCACCAGCGCCCAGGTCCGGATAGCCACCCCGGACGGCTGCTGGACCGGCGCCACCGGCGTCCGGGACCTGCACAGCCAGGCCCCCGTGCCGCCGCACGCACGGTTCCGGGTCGGCAGCGTCACCAAGGTCTTCACCGCCGCGCTGGTGCTGCGACTGGCCGCCGAGGGCCGGCTCGACCTGGACGGGTCGGTGCAGAGCCACCTGCCCGGTCTGCTGCCCGACCACCCCACCGTGACGGTCCGCCAGCTGCTCGACCACACCAGCGGGATCCCCAGCCCGACCGTGCCGGACGGGACCGAATGGCAGCTCGCCCACCGGTACGACCGGTGGACCCCGGAGCAGATCGTCCGGCTCGGCCTGCGCAACCCCCGGGAGTTCGAACCCGGGAAGAAGCAGCACTACACCAACATGGGCTACATCGTCGCCGGCCTGCTGATCGAGAAGGTGACCGGCCACTCGTACGCCGAGGAGCTGGACCGGCAGATCGCCCGCCCGCTCGGCCTGGCGGACACGTACGCGCCCGGCGACGACCCGCGCATCCGGGGCCCGCACGCACACGGGTACCAGGCCGTCGTCCGCGACGGGGTGACCGAACTGGTCGACGCGACCACCTGGAGCCAGACCTTCACCCCGGCCGCCGGCGACGTCATCTCCAGCCTCGCCGACCTGGACACCTTCATGACCGCGCTGTTCGCCGGCCGGGTGGTGCCGGAAACCCAGCTGGCCGAGATGTTCACCCTGCCGGCCGTCCCGGACGTCGCGGGCGGACCGGCCCGGCACAGCGCCGGACTCATCGCCTTCCCGCTTCCGGGAGGCGAGACCCTCTGGCTCAAGACCGGTGCCCGGTACGGCTACCTGGCGGGCGTGGCGTCCACCGAGGACGGCCGGTTCCGGGTCGAGTACTCGATCACGGGGACCGACGCCAAGGGTGGAGACCTCAACCGGACCGCCCAGGCCGTCGTCGCCGCCGCGCTCGGCCTGGCCTGACCGCCCGATGGTGGACGGGGCGCGACGGATCGCGCCCCGTCCGCCGTCACGGGTAGAGGCTCAGCCCGGGTGCCCGGGCGATCGCGACGAGCTGGTCCATGGTGAGCAGCGGCGCGTCGGCCGCCGTCGAGGTCTGCACCCGGTTGCCGCCGCGGAAGTTGTTGGTAATGGCCAGCACCGAGGTGCCGCGGCGGCGCCGGCGGCGAGGAGAGCCGTCGTCGGCGCGTACAACCGTTTCCGACCTACCGCCGTCTGTAGGGGGGAACTGACGGAGGTAACCGGATGCCCGACGCATCAGAACAGGAATACGTCGAGTACCTCAGCGGGCGGCTGCCGATGCTGCACCGCTTGGCGTATTCGCTGTGCGGAGACATCGACCAGGCCGACGACCTGGTGCAGGAGACGGCGGTCCGGCTCTTCGAGCGCTGGTCCCGGGCGTCGCGGGCCGACCAGATCGACGCGTACGTCAGGGTGATTCTGGTGCGGCTCTTCCTCGACGGCCGCCGGAAGGGCTGGTGGCGGATCCGGCTCTTCGGCGCGCCGCCGGACGTGCGCCGTACGGAGGACCACGGCACGGAGGACCGGACGGTTCTGCGCGACGCCCTGGCGAAGGTGGCCCCGCGTCAGCGGGCCGTCCTGGTCCTGCGGTTCCTGCACGACCTGCCGGTGGACGAGGTGGCCCGCACCCTGGGCTGCTCGGCCGGCACGGTGAAGAGCCAGACCGCACACGGTCTTGCCGCGATGCGCCGACTGCTCGGCAATCGGGAGTTGATGGAGAGAGGAGCAGTGCGATGACAACCGATGAGGAAGACTTCGCCGGACTGTTGCGGCATCTCGACGACGGCCCCGACCGGCCGTCCCGGGTGGACCTGTCCACGGCGATACGCGAGGCGCGCCGTCGTCGGCGCAACCGCCGGACGCTCACCGCCTCGGTCGCCGGGGTGGCGGCGGTGGCGGCGGTGGCGGTCGTGCCGCTGGCCGTACGGGCCGACCGGCCGGCCGAGCAGGGGCCGCCGATGGCGGCGGGGACGTCGGCCAGCGCCAGCCTTCCGCCGCCGTCGTCCGGGCCGACCACCTGCACGGCCGAGTTGCTACCCATCCCCGGGGGGGCCCACAAGAGCCAGGTCACCGGCGGCGACCCGACCGGCCGGTATCTGCTCGGCCGCTCGTACCCGAGCAGCAGCTTCTCGTACCCGGTGATCATCTGGGACGGCGACCAGGCCCGCGAGGTGCGGCTGCCCGGCTCCAGCCAGCAGTTGGTCGATGTCAGCCCGTCCGGCGTCGCCGTCGGTGAGGCGTATGTCGGTGATCGGCCGCAGCCGTACGTGGTGCGGGCGGGCAAGGCCACCCGGCTGCCCGGGGTGGCGGCGGGCGAGGCCACGGCGATCAGTGACGACGGCCGGATCGTCGGGGCCCGGCAGGACGGCGACCGGCGGCTGCCGGTGCTGTGGTCCGACCCGGAAAAGCCGGCCGTCGATCTGCCGCTGCCCGGCCCGAAGTGGCAAGGGATCGCCATCGGCGTCGACTCCGACGGCACGGTCGTCGGCAAGATCCAGAACGGCCCCCATGAGGCGCTACGGGCGGTCGTCTGGCGGTCCGGCGGAAAGCCCGAGCTGCTGCCGCTGCCGTCGGTCACCGGCGGTACGGCGACCGACTTCGCGCCCAAGTCGTTCCAGGGCGGGTGGATCACCGGAAGGGCGTACCGGCGCGAGGGCGACGGGCCCGTACACGCGGTCCGCTACCACCTGGCCCGCGGCGAGTACGTGCCGTTGCCGGCCGAGCTCAATCCGTCCGCTGGCAACGGTCGAGGATGGATGGTCGGCCTGGTCGACCACACCTGGCGCCCGAGCAGGTCGGCACCGGGGCCGGCCATCGGCACCGGACTGTTGACCGACGACGGGCTGGTGCGACTGCCCGACCTCGACGGGCGCACCGGCCGGTACGGCGCGGACGCGGTGAGCATCAGCGATGACGGGCAGGTGATCGGTGGGGCCCTCGACACGAAGCCCGGCCGGCAGACCATCGACATGCGCGCGGTCCGCTGGCGCTGCCGCTGAGCGGTGCTCCGGCGTTCGGGGTGACACCCGGGCGCCGGAGTCGCGGCGGCGCCGGTCACGCGCCGACGGCGATGGCGATGCCGAGAACGAGCATGCCGACGCCGGTCGCGGCCTGCATGAGACGTACTCGCGGTAACCCTCGATGTCGGCAGGCAATCCCGCCACCTCCTCACCTCACCGTTCAAACGGAGGTGGGAGCGGCGGGGGTTGCCCGTACCCGGGAGATTCCCCGCCGCGACGTCAGGCCCGGTCGACGGCGCGGCCGATCGCCGCCTCCACACCGCCGACCCGGTCGGCCAACAGGCCGAGCGCGCCCACCGCCCGGTCGACCGGGTCGTCGGAGGCGCCACCGAGCGCCCGGGCCCGCAGGTAGCCGACCTTGACCTCGGCCCACCGGCGGGCCTGCTCAGGGGTGAGGCGGCCGCGCAGCTCGGCCAGCTTCAGCAGGTTGGCCTCGGCGCCCGCGGCCAGGGTCTGCGCCTCGCCGAGGTAGTGGTCGTCGATGACCGCCTCCAGCTCCTCGTCGGTGAGCACCGGGACGATCCGCTCGGCCAGCTTGTTCATGTTCCGGTACGACCCCTGGAGCTGGAACGGCGGCTCGGTGCGGGAGGCGTCGGACTGCGCCGCCGAGGCGATGTACGCCTGGTTGTTGGCCAACACGACCTGCTGCACGCGCAGCAGTTTGCGCAGGACCGAGACGATCTGCTCCAGCTCGATCGGCGCGTACGGGTGGGAAAGCTGGTCGGCCCGGACCGAGTCGTCGCCCCGGGCGATGCGGACCAGCAGCTCGACGTCGCCGCGGTCCCGACCGGAGAGCGGTGCCAGCACCGGGTTCGAGGTGAGCGCGTTCTCGATGTAGCTGAGCGCGAACACCTCCACCCGCCCGGAGAGCACGTCACCGAGGTTCCACACGTCGGCCCGGTTGGCGAGCATGTCCGGCACCCGGAACCGCTGCCCCGACTCGGTGTACGGGTTGCCCGCCATGCACACCGCGAACCGCTTGCCCCGCAGGTCGTAGGTGTGGGTCCGGCCCTCCCACACGCCCTCCATCCGGCGCTGCCCGTCGCACAGCGAGATGAACTTCTGCAGCAGCTCCGGGGAGGTGTGCTGAATGTCGTCGAGGTAGAGCAGGACGTTGTTGCCCAGCTCCAACGCGAAGGAGATCTTCTCCACCTCCTGCCGGGCGGTCGCGTCGGGCGCGTCCGCCGGGTCGAGCGAGGTGACCGCCGAGCCCAGGGCCGGCCCGTTGACCTTGACGAAGACCAGGCCGAGCCGGCTGGCCACGTACTCCATCAGGGTGGTCTTGCCGTAGCCGGGCGGGGAGATCAGCAGCAGCAGGCCCATCTGGTCGACCCGCTTGGCGTCGCCGGTCGCGCCGAGCTGGCGGGCCAGGTTGTCGCCGATCAGCGGCAGGTAGACCTCGTCGAGCAGCCGGTTGCGGACGAAGGAGCTCAGCACCCTCGGCCGGTACTCCTCCAGCCGCAGCCGGTCCCGTTCGGCGGCCACCAGGGCGTTGCGCCGCCGCTGGTAGTCCCGGTATGCGGGCACCAGCTCGGTACGGAACCGGCGGGTGCGGGCCAGCGTCTCGTCCAGCCGCAGCGCGATCCCCGCCCCGGCGATCCGGGGGTGCGCACCGAGCAGCCCGCCGACGGTCTCCGACATCGCCGCCGTCGCCTCGTGCCGGGGCAGGTCGGCGCCGCACAGCTCCACCGCCACCGCCTCCGGCAGGTCGTACCCGGAAAGCGTCCCGTCGTCGGCGGCGAGAAACGCAGTCAGCCACGCCTCGACGAGCTGATGACGGCTGGTCAGGTCGCCGTCGAGCGCCCGCAGGTCGGCGTCGAACTCCCGCGCCGACGGCGACCGCGGGCCACCGAGAGCGCGGCGGAACCGGTCGAGCAGCGCCCGGGCCCCGGCGCCGGTGACGAACCCGGCAGGCGGTCGGGACAGCTCCTCGAACAGGTACTCGCCGGCCAGGTCGGCCTCCCCGGCCGGCCCGGGCAGCCCGACGCCGGTCAGGAAGCGACCCACCTCGTCGGCCAGCTCGGCGTACAGCCGGTCGATCGCGTCACCGCCGGCCTCTTCTGGCTGGTCGGCGGAGTCCGGCGACGGCACCGGCCGGCGGTCCGGGCGGCCGAACCGGTCCCGGGCCCGGGCCAGCGAGGCGGCGCGGGCGGTCCAGCCGGCGCGGGCCGCCTGGTCGGCGCCGAACCGCCAGAACAACTGCGCGGCGGCCCGGGCGGCCGGCGGATAACGGAGCAGGCCGGCCCCGGCGTGCAGGCGCAGCAACGCCCGCAGGATCTCGGTGCCGTCGTGGTCGTGCACGCCGCGCTCGTAACCCTCGTCGTAGCGGGCCTCAGCGAACCGGCGGACCAGATCCCGCAAGTCACCGGCGTCGGCCGCCGCCGCCCGCAGCCCGTCCAGGGTCAGCGCGTCCCGGCCCGCCTCGGCGGCGGCCAGGATCGACGTGGCCAGGTACTCCGCCCGGTAGACCTGCGGCGACTCGGAGACCAGCAACTGGTCCCAGAACCGGCGGGTGCGCGCGAACTCCTCGTCCCGGACCGGGGCGCGATAGTCGGTGCCGGTCACCGCGACCGCCATCGACCCGTCGTGCGGCACCACCGTGACGTCGGTCGGCTGGTTGTACACCGCGAACCGGTGCCGGCCCAGCCGGATCGTCTCGCCGCCGTCCGCGTACAGGTCGAGGCGGTCGCGCAGGCCGCGACCGGCCTCCTGGCGCGCGGCCCGGATCCGGCCGTCCAGCTCCTCGGCCCGCACCGGGTCGCCGAGGGTACGCAGCTCGTCGACGACCGCGCGCAGCTTGCCCACCATCGGGTCGGCCGCGAAGTACGTGTTGATCGCGTCCAGCGAGTCCAGCGTGCCGACGCGGCGGTGCACGCCGGCCAGGATGCGGTCCGCCGACGACACCAGCCGGTCGGCCCGCCGGGCCCGCTCGTCGAGCAGCGCCTGCTTGCGGGAGGAGAACGCCTCGTAGATCTCGGTCCGCCGGTTGGTCAGCTCGGTGAGGAAGTCATCGAACTCCCCGAACCGGGACTCCAGGTCCTCCACCCGCAGCAGCAGCCGGCCGAGCTGTTCGTCGCAGCGTTCGGCGGTGTCCGCCGCCGCCAGGGCCCCGGTCACCGCCTGCCCGAGCAGCGCGAACTCGGCCGCGAAGCCGGCCCGCCCCTCCACCTCCAACAGCTTCCGGCGGCGGTTGTCCAGCACCGCCCGCGCCCGGTTGACCCCGCCGAGCACCTCGCCGACCCGGGCCAGGATCCCGGTGCGGACCGTCGCGTCGGCGATGTCCAGCCCGCCGACCACGTCGGTGATGATCTGCAACCCCTCGGCGCGTTCGGCCAGCTCGCCCCGGACCGGGCCGGCCTCGGCCACCGTGCCGATCCCGGCCCCCTGCCCGGCGAGCCGGTCCACCTCGTGTTGGTAGCCGGCGAACGCGTCGTCCCGGCGCAGGAAGTCCACCGCCCGCCGGCCCGCGGCGGTCAGCTCCTCGTCGAGCCGCGCCGCCAGCTCGTCGACCCGGTCCTGATCGACGTACCGGGCTTCGCGCACGGTCTCCAGGTGACCGCGCGCCTGGCGCAGCCCGGCGAGCTGCCTCACCCAGTCGTCGGCGGTCAGCGGCACCTCGCCGCGGGCCCGACGGGCCAGCGAGGCGATCCGCTCGGCGCTCTCGTCCAGCGCCGCGCGCGCCTGCTCGGTGAGGGCACGGACGTTCTCGTACTCGTCGAGGACCGCGACGGCGGCGCGCCGCAGCTCGACCACCGGGGCGAGCAGGTCACCGAGGTCGGCGACGCCGAGCCAGTGGTAGTGGTCGACGATGCGGGCGCAGGCGGCGATCAACGCCTCGTAGACCCCGGCGGTCGGGACGGTGCCGTCGACCGTCCGGGCCACCGACAGGCAGTCGGAGATGCCCCGGACCAGGTCGGCGTTGCCCACCCGTTCCAGCGGGCCGGTGCCCGCCGGCTGCGCCGCCGCGTAGGCGTCGGAGACGAACGGCGTCTGCCAGATCTGCATCGGGTGGACCCGGGTCGGCTCTTCCGAGGTCGCCCGGAACACCACCAGTGTGCCGTCGTCGAACAGGGAGAAGCCATGGCACGGGATCGGCGTCGCCACCTCCTTGCGGATGGCGTTGTACGGCAGCAGCAGCGACCGGCCCTCCGCGCGGGCGTGGAAGACGTAGAGGACGTCCTCCCCGTTCGGGGAACGGACCACCCGCTCGAACTCCAGACTGGACACGTCGGTGTCGAAGGTGCGGGTGACCCCGGTGGCCAGGTGGTAGCCGCCGGGGAAGATGATCCCGTGGTCCTCCGGCAGCCGCTGGCAGGCCGGGCCGATGCCGTCGAGCCGGACGACCTCCCGGGTCAGCGTGTTGAAGACCAGGTGTCGCCACTCGGTCTCCTTGTACGGCCGCAGCCGCAGCAGGATCAGCGGGCCGACCCGGGCCCAGTTCACGTCCGCGTCGGCGAGGCTCTGCAACGGCTCGTCCACCGGCTCGTCGTAGATGCCCTCGCCGACCTCGGTGTTGTTCTCCAGCTTGACGGTCAGGGTCCCGCCGACCGTCTCCACGAAGACCTCGTCGGCGATGGAGATGTGCGGGTGCCGGCCGAGGACGTGGTCCTCCCGGGTCGTCTCGATCCACTCGAAGTCATGGGAGGCCGGGAAGACGTGGTCGCGCTCGCCTCGACTGTCGACGTACCCCACGTCGCCGCCCGAGTCGATGCGCCACCGCAGGACCCGGATGTCGTCGGTGCGCGGGCCGGTCTGGAACACCGCCAGCAGCCGCCCATCGAGCCGGCGCAACTGCAGCAGCCGGGTCTGCCGGTAGTAGCGGTACAGCTCGCCGAAGTCGCGCTGGAACTGGGGGTCGCGCAGCAGGCCGGGCATCTCGTCCGGGCCGACCCGGTCGAAGCGGAACGTGTCACCGCCCTGGCCGCCGGCGGTGTCGTCGCTCTCGTCGCCGGCGGTGTCGTCGGCGCGTTCCCGCGCGAAGTGGTGCAGCGAGAAGACATCGTCGACCGTCGTCTCCGGCTTGAGGCCGATGAAGACGTTGTAGCCGAAGAGCATCAACCCGCCCACCGACACGATGTCCCGGGGCACGCAGTTGTGCTCCGTACGGATCCGCTCGGTGCTGAGCAGCCGCAGTTCGGTGCTGCCGAAGACCTCCAGCCGCCGGGCGTTGAGCCGCTCCGCCCGCCGGGCCAGCTCGGCGGCCTGCCCGACGAGCCGGTTGCGCAGCACCTCGTAGCTGCCCGCGTCCAGCCCGCCCCCGCCCGGGGCCACCGCGCCGTCGGCGGCCGGCCCCGTGTTCCCGTCGGTCACCGGCTCACTCACCGGCACGCTGGCGCGGGCCGGTCAGGGCCCCGACCGGGGTGTCCGCCACGCCGAGCCGCTGCGCGGCCTTCAGCAGCTCCTGGAGCTTGCCCGCGTCGGAGCCGCCGGCCCGCATCTGCTGGAGCAGGAACGCGGAGAGGGTCAGGTTCTGCACGTCACCGGTGTTCAGCGAGGTGAGCATCCGGGTCAGGTCGTCGGTGAAGCTGGCGGTGCCATCCAGCCACGGCTGGGCGAGGCCACGGGCCACGTCGGAGTGCGCGACAAAGCCGTCCACGCTCTTGCCGAACGAGATCGAGCTGAGCAGCCGGTCGAAAAAGACGCTGTCCCCGCCGACGATGTCGATGTTCGCCTTCTCCAGACCGGTGGAGACCAGCTTCGCCTGCGCCTCGGCGACCTGCCGCTGGGCGTCGAGGCCGGCGAGGCGTACCTCCTTCTCCAGCTCCAACCGGAGCCGGTACTCCTCGTGCTCCCGGGTGGCGTCGTCCAGCGCGGCCATCGCCGCGGCCTTGTCGGTGAGGCCCTCGGCCTCGCCCTTCAGCTTCTCGCGGACCGCCTCCGCGGCCAGCAGGGCCTTGTCGCGCTCGACGGCGACCTCCGCGCGGCCGACCTTCTCGATCGCCTCGGCGCCGCGCTCGCGGACCTGCACCTCGGCCAGGCCGGCTGCCGCCGCCTCGGCCTGGAGCCCCTCGGCCAGCCGGATCTTGGCGCGGGTGTCCAGCTCGGCGGCCTGCTGCCGGGCCTCGGCGAGGACCAGCTCCTCACGGGCCTTGAACTTGGCCGCCGCCTCGGCCGCCTCCGCCGCCTTGATGTCCTTGACCAGGTTCTCCTGCGCCTCGGCCTCGGCCTGGATGACCACCGCCTGGCGGGTACGCTCGGCCTCCTCGACCACCCGCAGGCGCTTGATGTTCTCCTCCTGCTCGGCCACGGTCTTCTCCACCGCGATCCGCTCCCGGACGACCTCGGCGATGGCCCGCTTCTCCCCCTCGACCTCCTTGTCCTTGGCGATCGTGCTGAGTTCGGTCTCCCGCTGCCGGCCGATGACCTCCAGGAGGCGGTCCTTCTCGATCCGCTCGGTCTCGATCGCGATGACCCGCTCGCGGTTCTTCTCCGCGACCGCGATCTCCCGGGCCCGGTTCTCGTGCTGGATGCCCAACTGCTCGTCGGTGCGGATGTTCGCCGTCTCCGCGCGCAGCCGCTCCTCCGCCCGGACCCGGGTGATCTCGGCCTCCTCGCGGGCCCGCACCGTCTCGATCTCCCGCCGCTGCTTGGCCTCGGCGTCCGCCTGCCGTCGCTCCAACTCCAGGATCGCCTCCCGGGCGTCGACGTTCTGCCGGGTGATCTCCTTCTCCTCGCCGCGCTGGAACTCGTTGGTACGCACGTGCTCGATCGCGGTCAGCTCGGTGATTTTCCGGATGCCCTGCGCGTCGAGGATGTTCTTGGCGTCCAGCTGGGACAACGGGGTCTGCTCGAGGAAGTCGATCGCCGCGTCCTCCAGGCTGTAGCCGTTGAGATCGGTGCCGATCACCCGGATGATCTGGTCGCGGAACTCGTCGCGCTTGGTGTAGAGGTCGACGAAGTCGAGCTGCTTGCCGACCGTCTTCAGCGCCTCGGAGAACTTGGCGTTGAACAGCTCCTGGAGGGTTTCCCGATCACTCGCCCGGGCGGTACCGATGGCCTGGGCAACCTTGATGACGTCCTCGGTGGTCTTGTTGACCCGGACGAAAAAGGTGATCCGGATGTCGGCCCGGATGTTGTCCCGGCAGATCAGCCCCTCGTTGCCGGTCCGCTCGATGTCGATGGTCTTGACCGAGATGTCCATGATCTCGGCCTTGTGGAGCACGGGCAGCACGACCGCCCCGGTGAAGGTGACGTCGACCTGCCGGACCTTGGACACGATCAACGCCTTGCCCTGCTCCACCTTGCGGAACAGCCGGCTGACGAGCAGGACCACGCCGAGGGCGACGAGGAGCAGGACGGCGAGCAGTACGCCGATCCCGGTGGTGATGACATCCATGGCTGAGCGCGCGGGCCGGTCGGTGTGCTGGTGGACCGGTGGGTGCCGCGCATCCTCCTTTCAGGGGCTGGGGGCAGCGTGGGACGGACCGACGGCGGGGGGACCGTCCGGCCTGGATCGAGGGGTGACCCGCCGTCGCGGGAGGGTCACCGGCGACGGTTACATCGGTAAGTGGCGCGTAGGGTCGAAGGCGACGCCGGCGGGCATGACCCAGAAGAACTCGCCCTCGACGTCGTAGTCGTAGATCAGCGCGGAACTGCCGGCACGCAGCGGCTCGTCGCCGGGCTGGCGTACCTGCACGACCGCGGAGGAGCCGTCGGCCGCGGTCACCTCCGCCTGACCGAAGTCGGCGGTCACCCGGCCGGTGCGGATGGTGCAGAGGCCGCCGACGAAGGCGTGCCGGCTGGACTCCGTACCGGCCGGGAAGAGGCGGGCCAACGGCACGGCGACCAGCCGGGTCGCCAGCCAGGCGCAGAGCACCGCCGCCACCAGCACCCCGACCGACACGGCGATCCGCGCCGCCGCGCCGAGGCCGAGCCCGTCGAGCAGCGCGGTGCCGGCCAGGCTGACGAACCAGGCCACCGCGACGAGCAGGGAGAACACGATGGTGCTGGGCAGGTCGCCGAGCCCGAGACCGGCGAGGACACCACCCGGTACGCCGTCGACGTCGAGGTCGTCCCCGAGATCCAGCACCCCGGTCAGCACCAGCAGCCAGTAGCCGACGACGACCAGCAGCAGGAAGCTGAACAGCACGGTGGGGAAGCTGAGCGCCGTACCGAGGAACCCGGTCACCGCATCCACCTCCCCGTACCCCGGTGAGGCCGCACACCCACCGGCACGATGATCGTGACACGGGCTGTCAACGCCCGACGGCGGCCGAACGGCTGGTTCGCGGCGGCCGGGCGGTGGGGTCAGTCCGGAACGGCGATCCGGCCCTCGACCGCTGCGGCGGCGATGTCGGTGCGGTGGTGCGAGCCGGCCAGCTCGACGCCGCGTACCAGGACGTAGGCGGCGTCCCGCGCGGCGGCCAGGTCGGGGCCGGTGGCCGTACCGCAGAGGACCCGGCCCCCGGCCGAGAGCAACGCGCCGTCGGCGGCCCGGCGCGCGGTGCCGGCATGGATGATCCCGGCGCGCTCCGCGCCGGTGATCACGTCACCGGTACGCGGGGACGCCGGGTAGCCGTCGGCGGCGACCACGACGGTGACGGCGGCTCCGTCGCGCCAGCGCAGCGGCGGGTGCGCCGCCAGCGTGCCGGTGGCCGCGGCGTGCAGCAGCCCGGCCAGCGGGGTCTCCAGCAGGGCAAGGACCACCTGGGTCTCGGGGTCGCCGAAGCGGGCGTTGAACTCGATCACCCGGGGGCCGGCGGCGGTCAGCGCCAGGCCCACGTAGAGCAGCCCGGCGAACGGGGTGCCCCGGCGGCGCATCTCCGCCAGCGTCGGGTGCACGACGTCGGCCATCACCTCGTCGACCAGGCCGGGCGGTGCCCAGGGCAGCGGCGCGTACGCCCCCATGCCGCCGGTGTTCGGGCCGCTGTCGCCGTCGCCGACCCGCTTGAAGTCCTGCGCCGGGAGCAGCGGCAGCGCCGCCTCGCCGTCGGTGACCACGAAGAGCGAGACCTCGGGCCCGGCCAGGTACTCCTCGACGACGACCTGGCCGCACTCCTGTGCGTGCCGCAGGGCGGCGGCCCGGTCCTCGGTGACGACGACGCCCTTGCCGGCGGCGAGCCCGTCGTTCTTCACCACGTACGGCGGGCCGAAGTCGTCCAGGGCCCGGGCGGTGCTCTCGGCGTCCGTGCAGGTGTGGGCGCGCGCGGTCGGCACGCCGGCCGCCATCATGATCTCCTTGGCGAAGGTCTTGGAACCCTCCAGCCGGGCCGCCTCGGCCGACGGCCCGAACGCCGCGACGCCCTTGGCCCGCACCGCGTCGGCGACCCCCGCCACCAGCGGCGCCTCCGGCCCGATCACGACCAGATCGGCGGCCACCTCCACGGCGAGCCCGGCAACCGCCGCCGGATCGCTGGCGGCCACCTCCCGCAGCTCGGCGACCGAGGCGATGCCCGGATTCCCCGGCGCCGCAACCAGCCCCTCAACGGCCGGATCGCTGGCCAACCCGAGCGCGAGCGCATGCTCCCGCCCCCCACCGCCCACAAGAAGAACCCGCACAACCCGGCATCCTACCGACCCCGCCTCCACCCCCGTTGATCAAGAAGCTTGCGTCTCAATTACGGCCCTCAACGGACCGAACCTTCCTGGTCAACAACGGCTGTGGCACGGGTGAGCGGCCAGGATGCCGCCGGGCACCAGGACCCTGGCGATCTCGGGTCCCCGGCGGGTGGGTGGTCAGCGGGGGCGGAGGGCGGCCTTGACCGTCTCGGGGATGTAGTCGGGGCGGAGGGTGTCGGACCAGGTGAAGCGGAGGATCCGCCAGCCGGCGTTGACCAGGCGGTTCTGTCTCGTCCGGTCCTCGTAGACCGCCTGCGGTGTGCGATGGGGGCCCTGCCCGTCCGCCTCGGCGATCACCCTGGCCTTCCGCCAACCGAGATCTCCGATGCCCAGCAGGTAGCCGTCGTCGTCCCGTACCTCCAGCTGGAGGACGTCCGGTGGAACGCCTCCGTCGACACACCGCAGGCGGGCCCGGGTCTCAAGCGGTGACTGTGCGCGACCGTCCGCCTCGGCCAGGTGAGCACGGGCGGCGACAGCTCCCCGGCGGCCGGCGAGGAGGGCAGGGATCATCGACAGGTCGGCCACGGTCACCAGCTGCCGGTTCAGCGCCGAGTCGAGTGCGCAGACCGCCGGATACCGGTCGACCCGGAGGAGGACGTCGGCCAGCGTCCGGACCGGAGTCGTAACGGGTAGACCGCCGACCTCCGCGACATCCGCCGGTGCGACCGAGATCTGGTGCACCACGAGGTCCGGATCCGCCGGACGCTGGGGCCTCGGCCGGTCCGCCGGCACCGACACGTGGATGGCGGAGGTCGGGCGAAGCCCGCCGATCCGGTGCAGTTCGGCGGCCGTGTCGAGGACCACGAACGCCTGGGGGCCGAGACTGGTGACCGCCGCGCGGATGCGAGCGCGGCGCAACGCGAGATCACCCATCTCGGGACGCGGTACGAAGCAGCCCCGCGCCACCCTGACCCAGCGGCCGGAGCGGCACAGGTACCGGATCCGGTCCCGGCTGAGCCCGGCGGCAAGCGCCTGGGCCGTGGTCACCACCCCGTCCTGCCCGACCGCGATCCGGGCGAGGAGATCCGACTCCGCCATCCCCCCAACCTGCCCACCGCCCGTCCCGCCCGCTGCCCCTGTGGACAACCACCCCCACCCTGTGGACAACTCCGTGGCCACTGCTGTTGATCAAGAAGTTTGCGCACGGATTCGGGCTGAATATGTGCGCAAACTTCTTGATCAACCGGGCTGGGGTTGGGGGGTGCCCGGGGGGGTTAGGGGAGGAGGGGGTGGCGGAGGACGTTTTCTTCCCGGCCGGGGCCTACGCCTACGACGCTCACGCGGGTTCCGCAGAGTTCTTCGATGCGGGCGATGTAGCGTCTCGCGTTTTCGGGGAGGTCTTCCTCGGTTCTGGCCTTGGTGATGTCCTCCCACCAGCCGTCGAGCTCTTCGTAGATCGGGGTGGCGTGGTGGAAGTCGGTCTGGGTCATCGGCATGTCGTCGAAGCGCTCGCCGTTGATCTCGTAGCCGACGCAGATCGGGACCTTGGGCAGGCCGGTGAGCACGTCGAGCTTGGTGACCACCAGGTCGGTGACGCCGTTCAGGCGGGACGCGTACCGGGCGACGACGGCGTCGAACCAGCCGCAGCGGCGCTCCCGGCCGGTGGTGGTGCCGTACTCGTGGCCGACCTTGCGCAGGTGCTGGCCGTTGTCGTCGAAGAGCTCGGTCGGGAACGGCCCGGAACCCACCCGGGTGGTGTACGCCTTGCTCACCGCGATCACCCGGTTGATCGCCGTCGGCGGGATGCCCGCGCCCACGCACGCCCCGCCGGCCGTCGGGTTCGACGAGGTCACGAAGGGGTAGGTGCCGTGGTCCATGTCGAGCATGGTGGCCTGGGCGCCCTCCAGCAGCACCGTCTCGCCGCGGTCCAGCGCGTCCCAGAGCATCACCCGGGTCTCGGCGATGTACGGCTTGAGCCGCTCCGCGTACTCCAGGTACTCCTCGATCGTCGCGTCGACGTCGATCGCCTTGCGGTTGTAAATCTTGAACAGCAGCTGGTTCTTCTCGCGCAGCGCGAGCTCCAGCTTCTTGCGCAGGATGCCCGGGTCGAGCAGGTCCTGGAGCCGGATGCCCATCCGGGCGACCTTGTCGCCGTACGCCGGGCCGATGCCCCGGCCGGTGGTGCCGATCCGCGAGCTGCCGAGGTAGCGCTCGACCACCCGGTCCAGCGCCCGGTGGTGCGGCATGATCAGGTGCGCGTCGCCCGAGATGCGCAGCCGGGAGACGTCCACGCCCCGCTCGGCGAGCCCGTCGATCTCGGTGAGCAGCACCTTCGGGTCGACCACCACGCCGTTGCCGATGACGATCTTCGCGTTCGGTGACAGCGCCCCGGACGGCATCAGGTGCAGCGCGTACTTCTGCCCGTCCGGAGTGATCACCGTATGGCCGGCGTTGTTGCCGCCGGAGTAGCGCACCACGTAGTCGACCCGCTCACCCAGCAGGTCGGTAACCTTGCCCTTGCCCTCGTCGCCCCACTGAGCGCCGATGAGCACGATCGCTGGCATCTTCTCCGCCTCCAGAAGGCTCGGGTGCCAGGTGGCGACCGGTTGGCGAGCCCGGGGTGTCAGGCTAACAAGTAGTGGCGGCGGGACCGGCAGGGGTCGCGTCGAGAGGCAGGAGGCTCGGAGTGTACGACGTGGTGCTGCTCACCCTCAGCTCGGAGCGGGACGCTCCCGGTGGGGGCTGCGGCAGCGGCGGGGCCTGCTGCGGCGGCGGGGACACCTCCGACGGCGCGGGACCGCCGAAGCAGACCGAGGAGCGTTGCGACACGCCGCGCGTACCGGTGCTGGCCTGCGCGGACGCGCTGACCGCCCGGGGTGCCCGGGTGGAGACCGTCACCGCCCGCTCCGACGCCGAGATCGACGAGGTGCTGGCCCGGCTCGACGCCCCCGCCCGCCCCGACGGCCTCACCTGGCCCGACCCCGATTCCAAGACCCGGCTGGTCGTCGCCACGGCCAGTGACGCACAGTTGCGCGCCGTCCTGCGCCGGCTGGTCCGGCGGTACGCCCCACCGCCCAGCCGCCGCCCGGCGGAGCTGGCCGGCAACCGTACGGTGCCGGACCTGCCGCCGATCGGCGTACTCCCGCTCGACCCGGCCCGCAGCGGGACCCGGCGTGACCTGCCCGCGCAGCTCGGGCTGCCCCGCGACCCGGCGGCGGTGGCCGCCGCGGTGCTCGACGGCGCTCCCCGCCGGCTCGACCTGCTGCGCAACGACGCCGGCTCGGTGACCCTGGACGGCGCGCTGCTCGGCGCGGCCGACGACGCGGGCCGGCCACTGCACTGGCGCGGGCGGGTCGAGGTGGACGACGCGGTGCTCTCCGACGGCGAGGAACCGATCCTGGCCTGCGCGATCGGCAACGCGGGCGGGTACGCGATCCTGGACGGGCTGCCGCTGCTGACCGGCCCGGACCCGACCGACGGCGTGGTCGAGGTGGCGGTGGCCGTGCCCGTGGTCACCCGGTCGGCGTTGGGCAGGAAGCGGATCCGGTTCGAGGTCCGCCGGGCCCGGGGGCGGGCCGTGGCGGTCGTCCCCCGGGACGAGAAGGTCCCCTTCCTCGACGACGGTGTCGGGGGCGAGCTGAGCCGTAAACGGTCCTGGTGGACCGAGGCGGGCGCCTGGGCGGTCTGGACGGGCTGACCCCGGAACCGCGTTCCACTACGTTCCGTCACCGGAACGGGACGGCCTATCCTCGGCAGGAGGAATGGGGAGGAACCGTGGTGGACGAGAACGCCGACCGGGGCCAACCGCCCGGCCAGCATGCGGTGCCGGAGCGGGACATCGAACCGCTCTGGCCAGCCGACGCGACCGCCCCCGCCCCGGCCTGGGGCGTCCCGCCCTCGCCGCTGTACCCGTCGCTGACGGCCGAGGTCACCGCCGCACCGGTGGGCGACGGCGCTGCCGCACCGGTGGGCGACGGCGCTGCCGCCGGACACGGCGTCCCGGCCACGAACGACACGGCCACCGGCCCGAGCGCCCCGGCCACAAACGGCACGACCGGCGGACACGGCGTTGCGGGGGCCGAGGCGGGAGAAGCCTGGCCGCAGGCCGAGCCGCGGCCGGCGGAGGACGCCGGGCGGCCACAGCGCGTCGTGCCGGCGCCCCGGGTGGGGCAGCCCGCCCCGGTCGACCTCAACCTGCCGTTCACCCTGGACCAGCCGATCGCCGCGCCCGCGCCGCACGCCGCGCCGGGCACCCCGGTCGTACCCGTGGCGAGCACCGCCGAGGCGGGCGGCGGGCGGGCGCAGGGCGAGTCGCCGTGGGCCCAGCCGCCGCAGCGCTCCTCCGCCGGCGGCGACGAGGCGCACGGCGAGGAGACTGTGCGCAACGGCGAGACCACCGGCAGCGGCGCGGCGGTCGGCAGCGCGGCGGTCCCCGGGCAGCCGGCGGAGGCCACGCCCCCGGCGCCGAAGCTGGGTCCGTTCCCGCCCTCGCCCGGGACGCCGCTGGCACCGCGCGGCCCACACCCGCCGACGGAGTACCCGCCGGGGCCCACGCTCGCGGTGCCGCCGCCGCACGCCGGCCCGCCACGGCCCGGGCCGGCGCCGGTCCCGCCCACGCCGCCGGGGCCGCAGGCGCCCGCCGGGTGGTACCAGCCGTCCTGGCAGGAGGGCACCCCGCCGGCCGGGCTGCCCCGGCAGCCGTACCCGGAGCAGGCCGGCTACCCGGACCCGGGGTGGACGCCGGACGGCGGGACCGCGCCGACCGCCGAGGACTTCGCCCGCCGCCGGCAGGCCCGTCCGGCCGACCCGGTCGCCACCATGGGGGTACGGGCGGTGGTCAACCGGATCGGCCTGGTCAAGCTGCCACCGGGACGGCACGAGCAGGAGGTCAAGCGGGACGTCGAGATGGTCCGCCGCAACTTCGGCGGGCTGCGGCAGGTGACCGTGGTCAACCCGAAGGGTGGCGCCGGCAAGACGGTGGCCATCCTGCTGCTCGCGATGACCTTCGGGCAGAAGCGCGGCGGATACGTGCTGGCCTGGGACAACAACGAGACCCAGGGCACCCTGGGCATGCGCGCCCAGCAGGACTTCCACTCCCGTACGGTCCGGGACATGCTGCGCGACCTCGGGCAGTTCCAGGGTGCGCACGGCCGGATCGGCGACCTGTCGCAGTACGTCCGCTCGCAGGGCGAGGGGATGTTCGACGTGCTCGCCTCGGACGAGTCGGCCACCGGCGGCGAGATGCTGACCGCGGCGGCCTTCGCGGAGATCCGCGAGGTGGTCAGCCGGTTCTACAAGCTGATCTTCGTGGACACCGGGAACAACGTCCGGGCGCAGAACTGGCAGGCCGCGATGGACGCGACCGACCAACTGCTGGTCACCATGTCGGCCCGGAACGACTCGGCGGAGACGGCCGCCCGGATGCTCGACCACCTGGAGCAGAGCGGCCGGCAGCGGCTGGTCCGGCAGGCGGTGACGGTGGTGTCGATGCCGCCGTCGCGCAAGGAGATCGACCTGCCGGCGATCCAGGAGCACTTCGCGGCCCGCACCAGGGCGGTGCTGCTCGCCCCGTACGAGCGCCTGATTGACACCGGGGAGCCGATCCGGTATGGCGGGCTCTCCTCGGCCACCCGGGACGCCTGGCTGAAGATCGCCGCCGCGGTGGCTGAGGGGCTGTAGGCGCGACGGCCGGCCCGGTGCCCCCGGACCGGCCGTCGCGACGGTTCACTCGCTGCCGAGGGCGTCCCCGGCGGCCGGGTCGCAGTCGCGCAGGAACTGCGCGCAGCGGGCCGCCTCGTCCGCCTCGCCGATCTCGCCGGCAGCCCGGGAGAGCACGTACAGGCAGCGGAGGAAGCCCTGGTTGGGCCCGTGCGACCAGGGCACCGGGCCGTGACCCTTCCAGCCGCTGCGGCGCAGCTGGTCCAGGCCCCGGTGGTAGCCGGTGCGGGCGTAGGCGTACGCCGGGATGACCTGGCCGGCGTTGAAGGCCCTGGTCGCCAGCGCCGCCCAGGCCGCGCTGTAGGTCGGGAAGCGGGCCGCGACCTCGGCGTTCGCCTCGTCGGTGCCCTTCTCGGCGGCCGCCGCCAGCATGGCGTCGGCCTCTTCGTGCGCGGGCAGGAGGGTGGCCGGTGGCTCAGGCAACAGGTTCTGCATCGCCCCATTCAACCGGCTTCGCCCCGCGTCGCGCGAGAGGATCGGCCCGGCGCGCTGGCTGAACGGGGGAGGCGTCCGTCACGCCTGCAGCCCATGCCGCCGCGAGATGTTTTCCATTACAACTGGTGGTCCGGAGCCTCCCCAGGACCCGGTTACGCAGGAGCCCGGCGGTCCCGACCGCCGGGCTCCTGTCGTGCCGGCCCCGGCTCGGCGGGTTTGCGCCCTTGCCCGGCCCGGGCAGGATGGCCTGGTGCCGACCCCACCTCCCGCGGACGTCATCGCGCCGCACGACACCAGCCACGACGAGATCGAGACGCGCGCCGAGTTCGACCGGCGCCTGGCCACCGGCGGCCTCGCCGGCCTGACCGTGCAGGGGCTCCGCCTCGACCTGGAACCGGTCCCCGACCTCACCCGCACCGAGGTAGCGGGCACCCTCTTCGTCGGCTGCCGGTTCGCCTCCCGCGAGGTCGGCGCCGACCTGGTCCGGCGCGGGGCGAACGTGGTGCCGCCCTTCTCCGGCCTGCCGTACCCGACCCAGCCGTCGCACCTCTACACGCCGGAGGACCTGGCCGCCGGGTTCGCCGAGGGCGGCTTCGCCGGGATGTACGACACCCGGGTGTACGCGCACTTCCGCGAGCACGGCGGCGCGCTGCCGGACGTCCGGGAGGCGCTCGGCCAGCGGCTGCACGACCACGGCGTCGACAACGCCCTGGTCGACGCCACCCGGTCCTGGCTCGCCACGCACGGGCCGCAGTCGGTGGTGGGGGTGATGGGCGGGCACGCCGTGCTGCGCGGCAGCGTGCCGTACCGGATGGCGGCGGTGCTGGGGTGGGAGCTGGCGCGGGCCGACCGGTTGGTGGTGACCGGGGGCGGACCGGGCGTGATGGAGGCGGCCAACCTGGGCGCGTTCCTCGCCGCCTGGCCGGCGGAGGAGCTGACCGCCGCGATCGACCTGCTCGCCGTGGCGCCGGACTTCACCGACCACGACCGCTACACGGCGGCAGCGCTGGCGGTCCGCGAGCGGTACGCGGCCGGGCCGGCCGTCCCGCAGCAGCGCGCGCCGGGGCTGGACTGGGCCCGCTCCGGCGGGCTGGCGATCCCCACCTGGCTGTACGGGCACGAGCCGGCAAACCTCTTCGCCGGGCGGATCGCCAAGTACTTTTCCAACGCCATCCGGGAGGACACCATCCTGCGGTTGGCCCGGGGCGGCATCGTCTTCGCGCCCGGCCGGGCGGGCACCGTGCAGGAGGTGTTCCAGGCGGCGACGAAGACCTACTACGGCACCGACGGGGCGAGCGGGGCGTACGTCTTCCTGGACCGCGCGTACTGGACCCGGGAGCTGCCGATCGAGTCGCTGCTGCGGCCGCTGTTCGCCGCGTCCCCATTCGGCGACCTGTCGACGACCGTGCACCTCACCGACGACGTCCAGGAGGCCGTCCGGGTGCTTACCGCGGCGGTCTGAGACGCCGACGGCCGGCTCCCGATGCGGGGGCCGGCCGTCGTGTGTCGCGGGTGACTACTTCATCGTGGTGCCGGTCGAGCGCAGGTGCTCGCAGGCCTCGACGACGCGGGCGGCCATGCCGGCCTCGCCGGCCTTGCCCCAGACGCGCGGGTCGTACATCTTCTTGTTGCCGACCTCGCCGTCGACCTTCAGCACGCCGTCGTAGTTGCGGAACATGTGGTCCGCGACCGGGCGGGTGAAGGTGTACTGGGTGTCGGTGTCGATGTTCATCTTCACCACGCCGTAGTCCAGCGCCTCGCGGATCTCCGAGAGCAGCGAGCCGGAGCCGCCGTGGAAGACCAGGCTGAGCGGCTTCTCCTTGCCGTACTTGGCGCCGACCGCCATCTGGATGTGGTCGAGGACCTCGGGGCGGAGCTTGACGTTGCCCGGCTTGTAGACGCCGTGCACGTTGCCGAAGGTCAGCGCCGCCATGTAGCGGCCCTTCTCGCCCAGGCCCAGCGCCTCGACCATGGCCAGGCCGTCCTCGACCGTGGTGTAGAGCTTCTCGTTGATGGCGTTCTCGACGCCGTCCTCCTCGCCGCCGACCACGCCGACCTCGATCTCGAGGACGATCTTGCCCTTGGCGGCCTCGTCGAGGAGCTGGGCGGCGATCTCCATGTTCTCCGCCACCGGCACCGCCGAACCGTCCCACATGTGCGACTGGAACAGCGGCTCCTCGCCGCGCTTCACCCGCTCCTGGGAGATCCCCATCAGCGGCCGGACGAACTTGTCCAGCTTGTCCTTCGGGCAGTGGTCGGTGTGCAGGGCGATGTTGACCGGGTAGTTCTTGGCGACCTCGCGGGCGTACGCGGCGAACGCCACCGCACCGGTGACCATGTCCTTGACCGACGGGCCGGAGAGGTACTCCGCGCCGCCGGTGGAGACCTGGATGATGCCGTCGCTCTCCGCGTCGGCGAAGCCCTTCAGCGCCGCGTTCAGGGTCTGCGACGACGTCACGTTGATCGCGGGGTACGCGTACCGGCCGGCCTTGGCCCGGTCCAACATCTCCGCGTAAGCCTCGGGGGAAGCGATGGGCATGTCGAACGCTCCTTACTTACCGCTCTCGGCCGAGCTGGCCGCTGTCTTCCATCGGGTGCGCCGGACCGCGCTGTCCACCGCCGGCAGTATCCCGTAGAAGGTCTCGGCGGGCACCACCGCCTCCCCTCACCGGGCCTCCAACCTGTCCGGTACGGCGACGGTGATCAGCCAGCTCACCACCGCCATCACGATGGCCCCCCAGAAGGCGGCCCAGAAACCGTCCACCTGGAACGGCAGGTCCAGCCCCTGCGCGATCCAGTTCGTCAGCAGGAACAGCAGCGCGTTCACCACCAGCGCGATCAGACCGAGCGTGAGCAGGTAGAACACGCAGCCGAACACCTTGATGACCGGCTTGAGCACGGCGTTGACCACACCGAAGATCAACGCCACCGCGACCAGGGTGAGCGCCGTCTCGGTGCCGTTCCGGCCGGTCACGTGGACCCCGGGCACGATCAGCGTGGTGACCCACAGCGCCACCGCGGTGATCGCCAGTCGAATCAGGAAGGCCACGCCCCCATCCTGGCACCGCCGGGCAGCACCGGTGGGACGATCCACCGAGTCCGCTTCCCCGCCCACCGGGCATCCGTCCCGCACAGCCCGTACGGTGTGGGTGGTAATCCGCCGGAACCAGGGAGGGACGATGGGTCAGCCTGACGAGGACTTCGCCCCGAGCGACCACCTCAGCCCGGAGGAGCGCGACCTCGAGGCCGAGCCGGCCGACGCGGTCGAGCAGGCCGCGGTGGCCGGCCCCGCCGAGGGTGACGCCGAGCCGCACCGCGGCCTGGAGGTCGACGACTGGGACGCGATGGAGCAGGCCCGGGTGGTCACCGCCGACGAGGACGACTACCGCTGACTCCGGTCACCGCCGCCGGGTGACCTGACGGCGGTCGCCGCGGCCGGGTGCCGGCGGCGCTCAGCGCAGCCGGGTGACCCGGTCCGGGTGCGCTGCGGTCCATTCGGCCAGGCGATCGGCGCGCAGCGCGGCGAAGAACGCCGGGGCGTCCTCCGGATCCGGCCGCAGCCGCCAGCCCTGACCCGGTGGTGGGCTCACCGGCACCCCGAGCCCCACCGGTTCGACAGACTTCAGCTCCGGCCCCAGCCGGACCAGTTCCAGCAGGGACGCCCCGGCCACGGTCACGTCCGGCCCCACGGCGGTGAGGATCCGGGACAGTCGCGCCGGGTTGCTCAGCACACCCTGATCGACGGCCCCGCGCACCAGCCCGGCGGCGAAGAGCTGGGCGGTGCGGTCCCGGTCGAGCGCGCCGTCGGGCAGCCCCTGCCGCTGACGGAGCAGGTCGACCGAGGCCGCGCCGCCGAGCCGCTGGCAGCCGGCTGGGAAGACCCGCGAGGTGTGCCGGGAGCGCACCGCGCGGGGCAGGCAGACCTCGACCCCGTCCAGCGCGTCGGTCAGCTTCCGCAGCATCGGGTACGTCAGCACCACCCCGGCGTCGACCCGTACGCCGGTCAGGTCGCTCACCGTCCGGCGGGTCAGCTCGTAGCCGGCGGCCAGGTCCGGCCGCCCCGGGCCGGTGCCGTACCCGAACGCTCTGTTGAGCTTCCCGGTGCCGTGGCCGGGGATCGGCACCTCCATGTCCCGCGGCAGCGAGAGCAGGTAGGGCCGGCTGCGGTCGGCGGGGACGTGCACGAGCAGCACCGAGTCGGCAAACCGGGGCCGTTCCTCCGTCGCCGACCCGTCCAACCCGAGCACCAGCACGTTCACCGCCCCGGTCGGCGCGGCCGCGACCCGGCCGGGCAGCAACGAGGCCTCCATGGCCGGTCGATCCGGCGTGAGCTGCGGGACCGCGAAGCCCAGCAGCCCGAGCACGGCCAGCGCGGCGGCACCGACCCGGACCTTCCGCCGGCGCCGGCGGCGTCCAGCGACCTTCCGGTCGATCGCGGCGCGCAGCGGCCCGGCGGGCGGGGTGAGCGACTCGTGCCGGGCGAAGGCGGCCCGCAGCTCTTCCTCGGTCATGAACAGACCTCCAGGTGTTCGGCGCGCAGGGTGGCCAGCGCCCGGGAGATGGACGAGCGGACGGTGCCGACGGCGCAGCCGAGGATCTCGGCGATCTCCGCGTCCGGCAGGTCCTCGTAGTAGCGGAGCACCAGGCTGGCGCGTTGCCGGCGGGGGAGCCGGGACAGCCAGGACCAGACCTGGTCCCGCTCCACGGCGTCCTGGGCGTGATCGGTGGCCGCCGGCAGCGACTCCTCCGGCTCGCCGCGCAGCAGCACCCGGCGTACCCAGGAGCCCCGCCGCCAGTCGACGTACTGGTTGGTGAGCATCCGGCGGACGTAGCGCTCCGGGGAGTCCGCCCGGGCCACCCTCCGCCAGTTCAGCTGGACCCGGACCATGGTGTCCTGCACCAGGTCCTGCGCCTGGTGCGGATCGCCGGTCAGCATGACCGCGTACCGCAGCAGCGCGGTCAGCCGCGAGTCGGCGAACTCCTCGTACGTCATTGCACCTCCCGATGTCCCGACCCTGATGACGGAGGCGGACGGCCGAAACGTTGCGCTGCCTGGGCGCGTACGGCAGGTGGAGCCGGACCCCGACCCTGTACTACTTCGGGCCGTTACGCCGATCATGCCCAGCCGTTCGGCTCATTCACCTGACACGGGGGCTGTTCGGGGCATCGAAAACCTTAAAGACTCCTTAAGATCCGCAGACTCCACCTGGACACCCCCACGGGAGGAACCCCCATGCTCACGCACTCCACCCGGCGCTGGCTGGCCGGGTTGGGCGTCGCAGGCGCGTTTGTCGCCGCCTCCGCCACCCCCGCCCACGCGGACGATCCCCTGGAGATCGCCGCCTGGGACATCCTCGTCGCTCCGGGCCACACCACGTACAACTTCATCGCCACGTACATCGCGGGCGAGAACGAGCTGAAGAGCGCGACCCTGGACCTGGATCTGTCCGCGGTCAACGACGTCGCCACCTTCGAGCTGGCCTCCTCCGCCTGGAAATGCGTCCCCTCCGGCGAGACGCTGCACTGCGAGGCCGCGGCCGAGGAGTGGGGCGTGCCCAGCCTCGACTACTACCTGACCGGCAAGGCGGACGCGAAGCCCGGCCAGAAGGCCAAGCTGGGCATCAAGGCGACCGGCGGCGGCAAGACCGCCAGCAGCAGCGTCACGGTCACCATCGCAGAGGGCGTCGACCTGCAGTCCGACCCGGAGGCGAGCCTCGACGCCGACCCGGGCGCCACGGTCGGCCTGCCGGCCGACGTGGTCCGCAACTCGGGCGACAACACCGCGCACGGCGCGGTGCTACGTCTGCAGAGCGACTACCGCAGCCCGTACGCCGGCAACTTCAGCAACTGCGAATACCTCGACGGCCTGGCCACCATCTGCACCTTCGACACCGACCTGAAGCCGGGCAAGAGCTACCGCCTGTCCGAGAAGCTCCCGGTCACCCTGGACAAGGGCGCTCGCACCGGCAGCCAACTCGAGAACTACGTCGACTGGTGGACCAAGGACGACTGGGCCATGGTCATCGACGACCCCGGCTTCCCGCTGCCGCCCGGCACCCCGGGCACGGGCGGGAAGCTCAGCCTGGTCGAGGAGCCCGCCGCCCGGCATGCGGCCGTCCCGCAGACCGACGTGGACCAGTGGAACAACTTCACCCTGGTCGACATCAACGTCGGCGGCGACAACCCGGCCGACCTGGCCGCCGTCGGCAGCACCGCCACCGGCAAGGTCGGCGACAAGGTCACGGTGACCGCCGGCTGGACGAACCTGGGTCCCGCCACAGTGGACGCCTGGCGGCTCACCGAGCCGATCGTGACCGTGGAGATCCCGCCGGGCACCGAGGCGGTCGAGGTCTCGGAGGAGTGCGCGCCGTACGACAAGGACAGCGAGGAGCCCTGGAACCCCTGGGACCACGCGGGTGAGCCGGGCGCCGACCTGTACGGCTGCATCGCCGCCGGGGACCCGGAGCCGGGCGTGGGCGGCAAGTACCCGTTCACCCTGCGGATCGACAAGCTGACCGGGCCGACCTCCGGCAAGGTGACCACCCACCTGGACGGCGACCCGAAGGCGGACAACAACGAGGCGGCCGTCGTCGTCAAGCCTGGCAGCGGCAACCCGGGCTCGGGCGACGGTGGCCACGGTGGCGGTGACGGCTCGCTGCCGATCACCGGTGAGAACACCGCCCTGATCGCCGGCATCGGCGGCCTGCTGCTCGCCGCCGGCGTCGGCGGCTACGTGGTGGCCCGCCGCCGCCGAACCCGCTTCGTCGCCTGATTCACCGCACCATCCGGCGCGCCCGCCGACCAGTCGGTCGGTGGGCGCGCCGTCGGGCGCGATCGGCGACACGAGACGCGCCCAAAGATCTTCCGCACCAACTCACGAAAGGAACCCCCCATGCTCAGGCACTCGACCCGGCGCTGGCTCGCCGGGCTGGGCGTGGCTGGCGCGATCGTCGCCGCCGCCGCCACCCCCGCCTCGGCCGAGGAGTCGGCCGTCGACCTCGGCCTCTATTTCAACGACACGACACTGGCCGTCGACTCCGAGGGCAAGGTCGACTCACCCATTCTGTACAGCTCCGAGCCGGTCGTCCTGCATGGCCTGAGCGTGCGCTACGACTACCGTGACCTCGCCGGCAAGGTGACGGTCAAGCCCGAGGGCACGCCGAGCGGGGACTGCGCCTCGCCGGAGGAGAACGTCCTGGTCTGCACCGACCCGTTCGAGGTCGGTCTCGACGACTGGGGCATCGGCGGCTACTTCAGCGTGGTGCTCGCACCGACGGCCGACGCCAAGGACGGCGACACCGGCGCGCTGAAGGTGACCGTCAGCGCGGAGGGTGCCACCTCGGCCAGCCACACCGCCAAGGTGCGGGTCGGCGAGGGTGTGGACCTGGCCGGCGGCCCCGAGGTGAAGCGGCTCGCGGCGCCGGGCGGCACCTTCACCGCGCCGCTGATGGTGCGCAACACCGGAACGACCACCGCCAAGGGCGCCGTGGTCATCTTCGACCACGACCGGGCCATCCGCCCGAGCGAGAAGTACAACAACTGCACCTACGAGGGCGACGAGCTGCGTACCTGCCGCTTCGACAACCTCACCGCGGCACCGGGCGAGAACTGGACTTCGGCGGTGAACTACACCCTGGGCAAGGACACCTACGCCCCGGGCAAGGAGTACGGCTACCACAACTGGATGACCGTGGCCGAGTTCGAGGATTTCGCGACGTACCTCGACAGCCTTGGCATCTCGGTCGGCAAGCCGGGTAACGGAGGCAACCTCACCCTGACCAAGGCCGGGGCCCTCAGCGGTTTGCAGGCCGACACCAACCCGGACAACAACTGGTCCGGCATGGAGGTCTCGGTCACCGGCAAGAACGGCGTGGATCTGGCCGCCATCGGCGACTCGGTCACCGGCAAGGCCGGGGAGGTTGTGAACGCCACCGTCGGCGTTCGGAACAACGGCCCGGCGTCGCTGGACTTCAACCGTTCCGGCACCCCGGTCACGAAGATCGACGTCACCGTGCCGACCGGCACGACCGCGGTCGAGGTGCCGGAGGTCTGCGTGCCGTTCGACGGCGAGCAGGGGGACTGGGAGAACGCCGGCAAGCCGGGCAAGAAGGCGTACCAGTGCTTCCCGGACGTCTACATCGCCGCAGGCGAGGAGCAGGCCGTCGAGTTCGGCCTGCGGATCGACAAGCTCGTGCCGAACGCCACCGGCAAGGTGACGATCAACGCCAAGTGCGAGTGCGAAGGCTTCACCGAGGACATCAAGCCGGCCAACGACACCGCGAAGCTGCTGGTGAACGCGACCGGCGGCAACGGCGGCGGTGACGGCGGCTCCCTGCCGATCACCGGCGAGTCGACCGGCCTGGTCGCCGGCATCGGCGGTCTGCTGCTCGCCGCCGGCGTCGGCGGCTACCTGGTGGCCCGCCGCCGCAAGACCCGCTTCGTAGCCTGATCCACCCCGCACCACCCGGCGCCCCGCCGACCCCGCGGTCGGCGGGGCGCCGCCGTCTTCACACCCGGAAGACCCACCGAATCAGCACGCCGCCCACCACGCGGCACCCCACGCGCCGTCCCCGATCACGGAGGGTCCCGGGGGAGCCCCACCACGACGCAGAAAACGGGACGACGCAAGATCGAGACAGGTGGAAACATGAGCACGTGCTGCTCACCCTGACCACCACTCACCGGCCGGCGTCCGACCTCGGGTACCTGCTGGTCAAGCACCCTGACCGGGTGCAGTCGTTCGAGCTGCCGGCGGGCACCGCGCACGTCTTCTACCCAGAGGCGGGCGAGGAGCGTTGCACCGCCGCCCTGCTGGTCGACATCGACCCGCAGCGGCTCGGCACGGGCCGGGGTCGCGGGCGCCGGCAGGCCACCGCCCCGGACAGCTTCACCCTCGGGCAGTACGTCAACGACCGGGCGTACGCCGCGTCCAGCCTGCTCGCCTCGGCCCTGTCGACGGTGTTCCGGTCGGCGCTGCGCGGCGAGTCCCGGGACCGCCCGGAGCTGGCCGGCACCGCGCTCCCGCTGGAGGTACGGGTGCCTGTGCTGCGCTGCCGGGGCGGCGCCGACGTGGCCGTGCGGCTCTTCGCCCCGCTGGGCTGGACGGTCACCGCCACCCCGATCCCCCTCGACGAGCAGTACCCCGACTGGGGTGACAGCCGGTACGTCGATCTTCTCCTGACCGGCACCCTCCGGGTCGGCGACGCCCTCAACCACCTGTACGTCCTGCTGCCGGTGCTGGACGACGCCAAGCACTACTGGGTGGCGCCGGACGAGATCGACAAGCTGCTCCGCGCCGGCGCGGGCTGGCTGGCCGACCACCCGGAGCGGGCGCTGATCACCCGTCGCTACCTGGCGCACCGCCGGGCGCTGGCCGGGCAGGCCCTGGCGCGCCTCGCCGAGCTGCGGCTGGCCGACGAGCCGCCGGCCGACGACAGCGTCGCCGAGGAGACCCCGGAGACCGTCGAGCCGCGGCGGACGTCGCTGGCGGTACGGCGGCGCGCCGCGGTGCTCGCCGCCCTGGCCGCCAGCGGCGCGACCCGGGTGCTGGACCTGGGCTGCGGTGGCGGCGCGCTGCTCACCGCCCTGGTCGCCGACCGGCGCTACACGGAGGTGGTCGGCACCGACGTCTCCACTCACGCGCTGACGCTGGCCGCTCGCCGGCTGCGCCTGGACCGGCTGCCGGAGCGGCAGCGCGACCGGATCCGGCTCTGGCAGTCCGCCCTCACCTACCGGGACGACCGGCTGCGGGGCTACGACGCGGCGGTGCTGATGGAGGTGATCGAGCACGTCGACCCACCGCGGCTGCCGGCGCTGGAGGACGCCGTGCTGGGCCATGCCCGGCCGGGCACGGTCGTGGTGACCACGCCGAACGCCGAGTACAACGTCCGCTACGACGGGCTGCCGGCGGGGCGGTTCCGGCACGCCGACCACCGCTTCGAGTGGACCCGCGCCGAGTTCGCGGCCTGGGTCGAGCGGGTGGCCGCGACGTACGCCTACACCGCCACCATCGGCGGCGTCGGCGAGGACGACCCCGAGGTGGGCGCCCCCACCCAGCTGGCCGTGTTCACCGCGGCGGAGAAGGGAGCCGCCGCGCAGGCCACGACCGGCGGGAGCACGATCGACAAGAGCACCGACGCCCGGGAGGAGCAGCGCCGATGACCACCCTCGACATCCCCGAGCTGGCCCTGGTGGCGCTGGTCGGCGTCTCCGGCTCGGGCAAGTCCACCTTCGCCCGCCGGCACTTCCTGCCCAGCCAGGTGCTCTCCTCGGACATGTTCCGGGCGATGGTCGCCGACGACGAGAACGACCAGTCCGCCTCCGCCGACGCGTTCGAGGCGCTGCACCACGTCGCCGCCACCCGGCTGCGCCGGGGCCGGCTGACCGTGGTCGACGCGACCAACCTCCAGCCGCACGCCCGGGCCGCGCTGGTGCGGGTGGCCCGCGAGCACGACGTGCTGCCGGTGGCGATCGTGCTGGACATGCCGGAGGCGCTGGCCTGGGAGCGTACCGAGGGGCGGGCCGACCGGACCTTCGGCCGGCAGGTGCTGGCCCGGATGCAGCGTGACCTGCGGCGGACGTACGGGCTGCTGGCCCGGGAAGGCTTCCGTAAGGTGCACGTGCTGCGCGGTGTCGAGGAGATCGAGGCCGCCGAGATCCGCTACGAGCGGCTCTACAACGACCGGCGGGAGCTGACCGGGCCGTTCGACATCGTCGGTGACGTGCACGGCTGCCGCGAGGAGTTGGAGGCGCTGCTGCTCCGGCTGGGCTGGTCGATGCACCGCGATGACGCGGGCCGCCCGGTGGACGCGGTGCATCCGGCTGGTCGTACCGCGGTCTTCGTGGGTGACCTGGTGGACCGCGGCCCGGACTCTCCCGGGGTGCTCCGCCTGGTGATGGGGATGGTGGCGGCCGGGCACGCGATCTGCGTGCCCGGCAACCACGAGCAGAAGCTGCTGCGGAAGCTGCGCGGGCGGGACGTGCGGCTGACCCACGGCCTGGCCGAGACGATGGCCCAGCTGGAGTCGGAGTCGGCGGAGTTCGTCGCGGAGGTCTCCGCCTTCGTCGACGGCCTGGTCAGCCACTTCGTGCTGGACGGCGGCCGGCTGGTGGTCGCGCACGCCGGCCTGAAGGAGGCCTACCAGGGCCGCGCCTCCGGCCGGGTCCGCGCGTTCGCGCTCTTCGGGGAGACCACCGGCGAGACCGACGAGTACGGCCTGCCGGTCCGCTACCCGTGGGCACGCGACTACCGGGGCTCGGCCATGGTCGTGTACGGGCACACGCCGACCCCGGACCCGGAGTGGGTGAACAACACCATCTGCATCGACACCGGCTGCGTCTTCGGCGGCCGGCTCACCGCGCTGCGCTACCCGGAGAAGGAGCTGGTCGCCGTTCCGGCGGTCAAGGAGTGGTACGCCCCGGTCCGCCCGCTGGTCAGCGCGCCGGCCCGGCCGGACACGGTGCTGGACCTGGCGGACGTCACCGGTCGCCGGCACCTCCGGCACGCGTACGGGACGCTGACCGTGCCGGCGGAGAACGCCGCCGCCGCGCTGGAGGTGATGAGCCGGTTCGCGGTCGACCCCGGCCGGCTGGCCTGGCTGCCGCCGACCATGGCGCCCTGCTCGACATCGACGGTCGAAGGCTTCCTGGAACACCCGGCGCAGGCGTTCGAGGACCACCGGGCGGCGGGCGTGGACCGGGTGGTCTGCGAGGAGAAGCACATGGGCTCGCGGGCGGTGGTGCTGGTGGAGCGGGAGCCCAGCGGTGGGCCGTTCGATGGCGGCGTGGTGCACACCCGCACCGGCCGGCCGTTCTTCGGTGCGCCGCTGGACGAGGAGCTGCTGGCGCGGGTGCGCTCGGCGGTGACCGCGGCCGGTCTCTGGGCCGAGCTGGGCACCGACGCGTTGCTGCTCGACTGCGAGCTGCTGCCCTGGTCGGCGAAGGCGGGCGGCCTGATCCGCGAGCAGTACGCCAGCGTCGGCGCGGCCGGCCGGGCCGCGCTGCCGGCCGCGCTCGCCAGCCTGGACGCCGCTGCGGCCCGGGGGCTGCCGGTGGACGGGCTGCGGGAGCGGATGGCCGACCGCCGCGCGGAGGTCGACGGCTACTCGGCGGCCTACCGGGCGTACGTGGCGCCGACCGACGGGCTGCGCGGGGTGACCCTGGCGCCGTTCGCGGTGCTGGCGGGCTCGGGCGTGAGCTTCGCCGACCGGGATCACGGCTGGCACCTCGACCTGGCCGACCGGCTCTGCGCGGCCGACCCGGAATTCTTCACCGCGACCCAGCGGCAGGTGGTCGACCTGGCGGACGCCACGGCGGTGGCGGCGGCCACCGACTGGTGGCTGTCGCTGACGTCGGCCGGCGGCGAGGGCATGGTGGTCAAGCCGTACGCGGGCCTGGCCGCCCGGTCGGCGCGCGGCTCGCTGCTCCAACCGGGGATCAAGTGTCGTGGCCGGGAGTACCTGCGGATCATCTACGGCCCTGGCTACCTGGCCCCCGACCAGCTCGCCGCGCTGCGCCGCCGCTCGCTGGGCCGCAAGCGCGGCCTGGCCCTGCGCGAACACGCCCTCGGCCTGGCCGCCCTCGACGCGTTCGCGGAACACGCCCCCCTCTGGCGCCGCCACGAACTGGTCTTCGCCATCCTCGCCTGCGAGTCCGAACCAGTAGACCCCCGCCTCTAACCCCCACCCCACCCCCAACGGCGCGCACTTTCCTGGAACGAGTGGCTGTCGAACGTCGAACAAGCACTATTTCCGTGAAAGTGCGCGCGGAGGACGGGGGTGGGGGCGGTGGGGGGGGAGGGGTGGGGCGGGGTTCGGTAGCCTGTGTGGCCGTGGACACAGGTGAGAAGAGCCGAGTGGTCGTCGAGACCGTCGCGTTGAATCCGCTCGACCCCAAGGAACTGTTGCAGACCTTCGGGCTGATCGGCGTCTGGGTGATCCTCTTCGCCGAGACCGGCCTGCTGGTCGGCTTCTTCTTCCCGGGCGACTCGCTGCTGTTCCTGGCGGGCGTCGCGGCGTCCCCGGTGGCAGACGCGATCTTCGGCAACGGCACCCGGCTCTCCCTGGTCGGGCTGCTCATCGGCGGGCCGATCTGCGCGATCGCCGGCGCCCAGCTCGGGCACTGGCTCGGCTCCCGGTACGGCCGGCGGATGTTCGATCGCCCCAACTCCCGCCTCTTCAAGAAGGAGTACGTGGAGAAAGCGGAGTACTACTTCCAGAAGTTCGGCCCGGCGAAGGCCGTGGTGCTGGCCCGGTTCATCCCGATCGTGCGGACCTTCCTCAACCCGGTGGCGGGCGTGCTCGGCATGCCGGCCCGGCAGTTCTTCCTCTGGAACGTGGTCGGCGCGATCCTCTGGGTGGACGGCATCCTGCTGATCGGCTACCTGCTCGCCGAGCAGATCTACAACGCGATCGGCGACAAGATCGACCGGTACATCCTGCCGGTGGTCGCGCTGATCATCCTGATCTCGGTGCTGCCGATCTTCATCGAGTTCCTGCGTGACCGGCGGGCCCGCAAGCGCGGCGAGGCCGTCGCGGTGGTGGCGGCGGCCAGCGCGGCCGGCGCCGTGGAGGCCGTGCGGGACGCCGTCGAGCACCCCGACCAGCCGCGGCACCCGTACCAGCAGCAGCAGCCGCCGCAGGATGACCGGCGCTACCCGGAACACGGCCAGGGCCGCTGACCCGCGTAGGCACGAACGGCCGGCCCCGGAAGGGACCGGCCGTTCGTGCCACCGGGAGGACCCGGTGGAACGGATCAGCGAGCTGGCTGGTGACGGACAGGCGTCACCAGCCGATGGCGCCACCCCTGGTATGCCACCGGACGTCGCCCCGAGCGGGGACGACGCGCGGACACCGGGTCAGCGGGCCTTCTTGGTGGCCCGCTTACGCGGCGGGGTCAGCAGGTCCGCGATCGTGGCGATCGCGGACGGCACCAGCCGGTAGTAGGCCCACACACCGCGCTTCTCCCGCTCCAGCAAGCCGGCCTCGGTGAGGATACGCAGGTGGTGACTGACCGTCGGCTGCGAGAGGCCGAGCGGCGCGGTCAGGTCGCAGACGCACGCCTCGCCCTCGGGAGCCGACTGGATCAGGCTGAGCAGCCGGAGCCGGGCGGGGTCGGCAAGGGCCTTGAGGACCCCCGCCAGCCGCTCGGCATCGGCACGTTCGATCGGCTCGCCGGCAAGCGGCGAGATCTGAGGCATGGACATATCAGCCAACGCAGTTCCCACGAATTCCATCCTTCCACCAGCAGCATCGATCCGGCTGCATATCAGCAGATCCGAATCGGCATATTTTTAGGCCACAAGGCCGAGGTCAGCCAACGTATAGGCCGCCCGATACGGCAGCCCGGCGGCTCGTACGGCGTCCCCGGCGCCTCGATCAACAATAACCGCCACACCCACGACCTCCGCCCCGGCCTCGCGCAGCGCCTCGACGGCGGTCAACACGCTGCCGCCCGTCGTCGAGGTGTCCTCCACGGCAAGTACTCGTCGACCGGCCACCTCAGGCCCCTCGATCCGACGTTGCAGACCGTGCGTCTTTCCCGCCTTGCGGACCACGAAGGCGTCCAAGGGTCGGTCGGTCTCCGCCGCGTCGTGCAGCATCGACAGCGCGATCGGATCCGCGCCGAGCGTCAGCCCGCCGACCGCCTCATAGTCCCAGTCCGCGGTCAGCTCGCGCATCACCCGACCGACCAGTGGCGCAGCCTGGTGATGGAGCGTGACGCGGCGCAGATCGACGTACCAGTCCGCTTCGCGGCCCGAGGAGAGCACCACCCGGCCGTGGACCACAGCCAGGTCGGAAATGAATTTACGCAGGTCGTCGCGGTGCCCCATGGCGATAGAGGGTACTGCGCGAGTCTGCACGCCGGATGTGGGGTCCACCCGAGTCAACCTCGTGGGCGACCGATGAGTGGCGATGGACCGCTACGCTGTGCGACTGGCTGGCGAGGCGTACCCTCCCGGGCGTCCCGTCAACCGAAACGGCCGGGGTCGCGGGGTCAGCCGTCGGTGGGCTCGACCCGCCCCCGCCGGTCGCGGTACGCCAGCCGCAGCAGCCGTCGTGGCGCGTGCCGCAGGCCGGCTGCGGCGAGCTTGTACTTCCAGTCCGGGACGCTGATCTGCCGGCCTTTTCGCAGGTCACGCAGGGCCTCGGCGACCACGTCGTCGGCCCGCAGCCACATCCAGCGGGGCGTGCCGGACATGTCGATGCCGTTGCGCTCGTGGTAGCCGGTGTCGGTGTAGCCGGGGCAGAGCGCCATCACCCGTACGCCGAGCGGCCGCACCGACTGGTCGACGGACTCGCTGAAGCTCGTCACCCACGCTTTGCTCGCCGGATAGGTCGAGCCGGGCATCACCGGGCCGAAGCCGGCAACGGAAGAGACATTTATCACTGCCCCGTTCCGGCGAGCCGTCATCGGGCCGAGGGCGGCGAGGGTGAGCCGCATGACCGCGTGCACGTTGAGCCGCAACAACCGCGCCTCGTCGGCCACGGTGGACCGCAGGAAAGGCCGGTTGAGGCTGAGCCCGGCGTTGTTGACCAACAGCTCGACCGGGGCGTTGCGGTCGGCCAGCCGTCGTTCCACGGCCGCGCAGCCGTCGTCGGTGGACAGGTCGGCGGGCAGCGTCTCCACCCGGTGACCGTGCCGGGCGGTCAGCTCGGCGGCCACCTCGGCGAGCCGGGTGGCGGTCCGGGCCACCAGCACCAGCTGCCACCCGTCGGCGGCGAGCCGGCGGGCGAACGCCCCGCCGATGCCGGCGGTGGCGCCGGTGACCAGCGCCCGTCGCTCGGTGGCCGGGGAATCGGACGTCACGGGCGCTCCTCAGCGGGACGGCGGCGGAGCCTGCGGGGGCGGGTAGGGGCCGTACGACGGCGGGGGCGGGTAGGGGCCGTACGACGGCGGGGGCGAGTTGGGGCCGTACGGCGGCGGGGGCGGCGCGGGCCGGGCTCGGCCGAACCAGCCGTTCGCCGCGGGCAGCGCCAGCAGCACGGCCACCACAAGGTAGCCGAGGGCCTGACCCACCGAAAGGGCCGCGTTCACCGGGATCCACCACGACGGATAGGCGTCGCCGAGCAGGCCGAGCAGCTCGGCGGTGGTCTGGTCGGTCCGCAGCGGGCTGGCCCGCTGGCCGACCAGCGCGGCCAGGCCGCAGCAGCCGCAGAGCAAACCCAGCCCGGCGACCACCCAGGTCGCCACCCGGGCGCCCCGGCGACCGGCGAGCAGCCCGGCGGCGAGACCGAGCAGCAGCAGGCCCACCAGGACGGTGAGCACCGCCGAGAGGATCGTGACGACCCGGAGCAGGGCGACCACACCGTCCACGTCGTCCGGGCCGGCGGTCGTACCGGCGGCGGCCGACCGGAGCCGGTCCGCCGTGCCGCCGAGGGCGAGCAGCGCCACGACGGCGTACGCCCCGGCGGCGAGGGCCATCAGCCCCAGCACCGCCGCGGCCAGCGTGACGGCGGCGGGCCGACGCGCCAGCGCCTGATCCGGGTACGACACGACAATTCCCTCCGGTAGGCGTTGGCTTGCAACCTACTCGGAGGGAATCGTCGGCGTCGCTCGTACTCGCCCGTCAGCTACCGGCGGGTCGGTTCGGGTCGTACGGCGGGTTGCCCTCACCCGGCCGGTCCTGGCCCTCCGCCGACGGCGGCTGCCACGGCGAGGCGGCCGGCGGCTGCTCCGGCGTGACCGGGTAGCCCGGGGTGGCCGGATAGCCGGGCGTCGACGGGTAACCGGGCTGACCCGGCGTCGACGGGTAGCCCGGCTGGCCCGGAGCCGAGGGGTAGCCCGGGGCGGGCGGATAGCCCGTCTGCGGGTAGCCCGGCTGGCCGGGGTAGACGGCACCGGGGACCGGCGGCTCCCAGGCCGGCTGCGGCTTGCGGAAGAACTCGTTCGCCTTCGGCAGCGCCAGCAGGATCAGCGCCACCAGCAGGGCGAGCAGAGCGACCACCGAGAGCAGCGTGGTGACCGGGCCGTACCAGGACGGCAGGGCCTCCTCCAGCCGGCGCTGGACCTCCTCGCCGCTCGGCATGCCACCGCTGGTCGTCCCACCGCTGCCAGCGGTGAACCCACCGGCGGCGTTGCTGACCGTGCCGAACCCGCAGCAGCAGAACATCAGGCCGCCGAGCACCCAGGTGGTGATCCGGGTGCCGTTCACGCCCCTGTTGTTAAACAGGCCGAGCACGGCGATCACGATCGCCAGCAGCAGCCCCACGATGGCGCCACCCAGGCTGAACGCAACGGCGAAGTCGGCCACGCCCTGGGTCCCGTTCGCGGCGGTGCCGCGGTAGGCGTCGTCCAGCACCCTGCGGATGGTGCCGATGGTGGAGAGCGCGATGATCAGGTTGATCACCTGGATGAGCGCGAACAGAATCAGCAGATAGCTGGAAATCGTCACCACGGCCGGCCGGACGCGGGCCGGTGTGTGTTGGGAATCGACCACGATTCTCCTTCCCCTAGAACGCGCCCACACCGTATCCACTCCGGCCCAACCTCGCGCGCACCCACGCAGCCCACGAAGGCACGTCGGCGCGGTCGCGGTGTACGGCGGTCCCCACCGCCGGCAGGACGGCGGCGCTAGTAGCCGCGCCACTCCGCACGGGCGTACTCCAGAACCCTGGGCTGGAGCAACGTGGAGGCGGGGACGTCGAGGCGGGCCCGGTCGGCGGGGAAGGCGGCCGCCGCCCGCAGCAGCGGCGGGTCGAGGAAGCGCAGCGGCGGCGCGTCCGCCGGCAGCTCCAGCGCGGGCGGGGTGGCCCCCGGCGCGGCGAGCAGGAAGCCCCAGTCACCGAAGGAGGGCACGTCCACGTGGTACGGCACGGTGGCGAAGCCGGCCTCGCGCACCGACGCCTCGATCGACCAGTACGACCGGGGCGCGAAGTACGGCGACCCGGACTGCACCACCAGCCGGGCGCCCTCGGCGAGCGCCGACCGGACCAGCGCGTAGAACTCGACCGTGTAGAGCTTCGCGGTGGCGGTCTCGTCCGGGTCGGGCAGGTCGGCCACCACCACGTCGAAGCGCTCCGTGGCGGTACGCAGCCAGCCGAACGCGTCGACGTTGACCACCCGCACCCGGGGGTCGGCGAACGCATCGCCGTTGAGCCGGCGCAGCTGCGGTTCGGCGCGGGCCAGCGCCACCACCGCCGGGTCGAGGTCGACCACGGTCACCCGGCGTACGTCGGGGTAGCGCAGGATCTCCCGGACGGCGAGCCCGTCGCCGGCGCCGAGCACCAGCACCTCGCCGCGCGGGCCGCGCAGGGCGGGATGCACCAGCGCCTCGTGGTAGCGGTACTCGTCGACGGAGCTGAACTGGAGGTCGCCGTTGAGGTAGAGGCGCAGGTCGGTGTCGGCGTGCCCGACCTCCCGCACCGACCGGGTGAGCACGATCTCCTGGTAGCGGCTGCGCTCGGCGTGCACCACCGGGTCCCGGTAGAGCTGCTGCCGGGCGGTCAGCTCGAAGTCGGCGGCGGTGATCCAGGCGTACCCCAGGCAGAGGGCGACCACGACGGAGCCGGCGGCGAGCGCGACCCACGCCCGGCGGCTCAGCTCCGCGTGGAACACCGTGCAGACCAGCGCGAGGCCGGCCACCGCGTTCACCGCGCCGACCACCAGCGCGCCCTTGAGCTGGCCGAAGACGGGCATCAGCAGGAACGGGAAGGCGAGCCCGCCGAGCAGCGCCCCGACGTAGTCGGCGGCGAAGAGGTCGGCGACCGCGCTGCCGGCGGACTGCTCCCGGATGCGTTGCAGCATGACCATCAGCAGCGGGATCTCCGCGCCGATCAGCAGGCCGAGCACGAACGCGGTGCCGACCAGCGCCGGGCCGTAGAGGTCCAGCCAGGCGAAGGCGGCGTAGAGGCCGAGCACGGAGAGCCCGCCGAGCAGCGCCAGGGTCAGCTCCACCACGGCGAACGCGGCGGCGGCCCGGGACTGCAACGGCTTCGCGGCGAGCGCGCCGACGCCCATCGCGAAGACCATCACGCCGAGCACGATCGAGGCCTGCCCGACCGTGTCGCCGATCAGGTAGCTGCCGAGGGCGACCAGGGCCAGCTCGTAGACCAGGCCGCAGGCCGCACAGACGAAGACCGCGACCAGGACCGCCGCGCGGGCCAGCCGCCAGCGCGGCCGTGCCGGCGCGTCGGTGGTCAAGCCTTCTCCCGGGTACGCCCGGCGGCTTCTTCCGCCCCGGCGCGCTGCGCGGGCACCACCACCCGAAGCTGCCGGCGGCGCTGCACCACCCCCACGATGACGAAGAGCGCGGCGAAGAGGAGGATTGCGCTCGCGGTGAGCAGCGAACCCCGCCGGTCCCGCCAGATGTCATTGCCGGCGTCCGGCAGCGGGCTGGGCGCGGCAGCCGGAGCGGCGGTCGGGGCGGCGGCCGGCTTCGCGATGCCCACCTCGGCGGCGAGCAGCGGCAGCGTGGTCGCCGCGCGGGTCACCGCCCAGCCCGGATCGTCGAGGAAGACATCATCGCCGAGCCCGAACCGGGGCAGGGCGTTCTCCATCGCGCGCAGGTCGGCCAAGTCGATGTCGCGCGGGCCCTCCACGTTGACAAAGGCAAGGTCGTATTCGTAGGAGACAGCGGCGTCGACCACGATCCAACGCGAGCACCGAGGATCCTCGCTCCAGCCCGTGTCGACCCCATCGCCGAGGTTCGAGCCGACGCTCAGCATGCTGCGGCTGTCGTCCGACTCGTCGCTGTCCCTCAGCCGCCAGCCGTAGCAGATCCCGTGGCTGGTGAAGGCCGCCTGGAGGATCGGCACGGTGCCGGCCCGCTCGTCGGCCGCCGGCGCGGGCACGGTGGTGTCGGAGTCGCTGGCACAGCCGGCGAGGCTGAGGCCGGCGACCCCCAGAACGATCACCCGGACCAGGGCCGCCTTCAGCGACGTCGACTTCATGCCCGTGGACTTGGCGACGGCCGGTCGCTTCCCGCCGGCCATCAGCTGATCGCGGCGGCGATGATCGCGCCGGTAGCGACGTGCACGACGGCGGACACCCACACCGCCGGGTGCGGCTCCGGATCGACCAGCAACTCACCCAACTTGCCCGGAGTGGCCACATCCAACAGCACAAACGCCGCCGCCATGATGACCAGTCCCAGGATCCCGTACGCGGCTGCGCCGATCAGTCCGAGCACGAAGTCGTCGTCGCTGGCGACGATCGCGGCGACCACGATGATCCCCACGCCAGCCAGATTGGAAGCGAGCAGCAACGCGGCATTCCGATTGCGCTCATGCCAGATGAGGTGGTTGAGCCGGCCCGGAGTGGCCAGGTCAACCAATGCGTACCCGATGCCCATCAGGACAACGCCAACCACACCGTAGGCGAGGGTGACCAGCAGATCGGAGACGAGATCCTGCACTTCACGGACTCCAAGGGGTGAGAGGGTCGAACGGGCTACTTGCCGGCGCCGGGGCCGCCGCCCCGGACCGTGGTGCCACGGCCCCAGCCCCAGCCACCGCCGACGACGTGGTGGTAGCGGGGGTAGGCGGTGGTCATCCGCTCCAGCAGGATCAGCGAGCCGGCGGCGACGGGCAGGATCACCACCGAGTCGTCGTCGTAACGCAGGTACACGCCGCTGCCGTCGACGTACTGATCGACGGGCTGCCAGGCGTCCGAGACGTCCTTCGCCACCTGGCTGGGGGGCCTGGTCGAGGTGTAGGCGAGGGCGTCGGAGCCGAGGTCCTGGCCGGACGCCCGGGTGTAGTGGTCCTGCACGTAGCCGCGAGGCGAGAAGTTGCCGTGGAAGATGGCGAAGGCGGCGATCAGGGCGCCGACGACGGCGGACCCCACCCCCACCACGAACCAGCGCCGGTACGTCATCGCAGTGCCACCACCGTCTCGGTCAGGACCAGCTCGTTGGTCTGGGGGTACGCGTGCCAGGTACGCCAGCCGACCGACCCGGCCGGCGGGTCCGGGCGTACGGCGAGCGCGGTGACCGCGTCTGGGTCGCCGGGGAAGACCCCGACCAGCGCGTACGGGTCGTCGGCCAGCTCGGCGCGGAGCGCGCCGACGCGGGCGCGCAGCTCACCGGCGGGCGGCCGGAGCACCGTGGCGGTGAACCGGTAGCCGTTCGGTTCGTCGATCAGCGTGCCGGGCAGGTGCGGCGGCCGGCCCGGCAGGCAGGCCACCGTCTCGGTGAGCCCGCCGAGGACGACCTGGTGGGAGGCGCCGAGCAGGCGTAGCCGCAGCCGTACGCCACCGGGCAGGTCGACCTCGCGTACGGCCAGGGCCGGCAGTTCGGGGCCACCGAGGGCCAGGCCGAGGTCAGCGGCGCTGGTGTCGACGTACGGGGTGTCGATGCTGACCAGCACGGTCAGCCCACCGTGTCCGGGTCGGCCTGCGGGTAGACCATCACCTCAGAGCGGTGCAGCGGCTCGCCCACGGCCACCTCCCAGCCGGCCTCCCCGTACGCCTCGAAGGCGAGCCGGGCCCCACCCTGCGCCCGGTAGTCGTGGTAACGGACGGTGCCGGTCGGGTCGAGGCCGGTGGTGCCGGTGGCCGAGTAGCGAGCCTGCCCGGACTCCTCCCAGGAGTAGCGGCGGCCGGCGAAGTCGAGAGTGGGCGCGCCCGGCGTGACGGTGGCGCCCGGTTCGGCGTTCCAGAGCACCAGCTCCAGGTCCGGGTCCTCCTCGACGGAGAGCCACCGCTTGGCCCCACCGGCGTCGTCCAGCAGGTGCTCGGCCCAGCTCCAGGCGCCCTCGACCAGGTGCACCGAGCCGCGGACCGCGTACGACACCTGCCGGATCTCCACGATGTCACCGGCCTTGAGCTTGCGCGGGTCGCCCCGGAGCGCGTCCGCGTCGGTGTCCCGGAACGGGTCGCCCGATGCCGGCGGCACGGTCTTCCTCCGCTGCCGCGCGAGGGCGACCCCGGCGATCACCACCCCGGCGACCCCGACCAGACACCCCACCGCCGCCACCAGGTACGCCACCGAACCGTTCACCGCGACCGCCTCCCCACGCATCGGCGGAGACGGTAACAACCCCGCGCACCTGGGGAATCACGGCCACACCTGAGTGGCCGAACAGTCACTCACCGTCCGGTGCGGCGGGATGGACCCGGCCGGCGAGGTCAGCTCGGCGGCGGCGTCTCCCCAGCGTCCGGTGTGGGCAGCGGCGGCGTCTCCCGGGTGTCCGGCGCGGGCGGCGGCGCAGCGGGGGCCGGTTGCGGCGGCGCCCCGTGCGCGCGCGGGTCCGGGCAGAGCATGTAGCCGGGCGGCAGCAGGAAGGCGGCCGGGGTGGGCGGGCCGAGCGGTGGCCGGCGGGCGGCATCGGCGCTGCGGGGCACGAACCAGCGGCGTACGGCCGGCAGCACCAGCAGCACCACCACGGTGATGCTCAGGCCGAAGACCAGCAGCGCCCCCAACCCGCCGACGGCGAAGAAGAGATCCCCCGCCGGATCGGGCCCGGTGCCGTAGAGGGCCTCGAGGAACTTCGACTCCTCCGGCATGAACTCGGCAGGGACCCCGGCGTCCCACTCCTCCTCCGGGCCCCCGACGGCGAAGAACAAGGGGATGAGCATCCCCGCGAAGCAGCCCTGCGCGCAGGCGACCAGCAATTCGAGGCCGCCGGCCACGAAGACCAGGATCCGGGCGGTGTTGCTGCCCCGGCGTACGCCGCGTGCGGTCACGCCGAGCCAGCCGGCCAGCAGCAGCGCGGGCACACCGATCACGCAGGACATGAAGACGTTGCCGAACCGTTCGCCGGAGACCTCGTCCGGATCGGCGTCGGGCACCAGCCGCGCCGCGCGGTCGATCTCACCGTTCCACTCGACCGCCTGCCAGAGCACCAGCCCGACCAGGGCGAGCAGCAGGACCGCAGCGGCGATCTGCATCCAGAAGGCGACGGTGACGGCGGTGGGCCGGGGTGGGCGGGCCGGCTCGGCGGCGTGCTGCGTCATGCCCGGGAAGCTACGGGCCGCCGGCCGGTCACCGCAGCCCCGGTCCGGGTGAACTTCCCGCTACATTCCGGCGAGCCGGTCGGTGGCGTACCCGCCCAGGGTGGCGCTGTCCATCAGGCAGCCGGTGAAGGTGGTGAACTCCCCCTCGTCGTCGCGCAGCGACGCCCAGGCCTCCCGGGCCGCCGCCGGGTCGACCCGCTCCAGCAGGGTCGCCGCGTACGCCTTGCCGGCCGGCGAGCCGTGCCGGAGCAGCCGGTCGACCTTTTCGCGCGCCTCGTCCGGGTGCGCGTCGAGCGCCCCCTCGACCCGCCGGTACGCCTCCGTCACCGGCAGCAGCGTGCCCGCGATCCCCACCCCGCCGAAGGCGACGGTGTCCGCCCCGGCGAGCTCCTCGACGGCCGCGTCCAACTCCCGGTCTCTGCTCTTCCCGATCCCGAACATGCCCCCATCCTTTCCCCTTCCCGCCAGCCCTCACCCTGTCGATCAACAGGTTTGCATCGGCGCACCACGGTCGCGCCGACGCAGCTTCTTGATCATCGGATCGCGGCGGGCCCGACCGGGCGGCGGCCCCATCGGAAAGCGGAGCCGATCGGGGCGGAGCCGCCGGGAGGCGGGTCCGCCCCGGAAGCGGGGTGGGTGGGTCAGGCCGGGTTGACCGTGAGGGCGTCCCTGGTGTCGGCGAGGTCGACCCTGACGGTGTCGCCGTCGCGGATCGTGCCCGACAGCAGGGCCCGGGCCAGCTGGTCGCCGATCGCGGACTGGACCAGCCGGCGCAGCGGGCGCGCGCCGTAGATCGGGTCGTAGCCGTGCTCGGCGAGCCAGCCCCGGGCCGCCTCGGTGATCTCCAGGCCGAGCCGCCGGTCGGCGAGCCGCCGGCGCATCCGGGTCAGCTGGATGTCGACGATGGCGCGCAGGTCGTCGCCGCGCAGCGAGGCGAAGACCACGATGTCGTCGAGGCGGTTGAGGAACTCCGGCTTGAAGTGCGAGCGGACCACCGCGAGGACGCCCTCGCGGCGCTGCTCCTCGGCCAGCGTCAGGTCGCTGATCACCGACGACCCGAGGTTGGAGGTGAGGATCAGGATCGCGTTGCGGAAGTCGACCGTACGGCCCTGGCCGTCGGTCAGCCGGCCGTCGTCGAGCACCTGGAGCAGGATGTCGAAGACGTCCGGGTGGGCCTTCTCGACCTCGTCCAGCAGGATCACCGAGTACGGCCGGCGGCGCACCGCCTCGGTGAGCTGACCGCCCTCCTCGTAGCCGACGTACCCGGGCGGGGCGCCGACCAGGCGGGCGACGGAATGCTTCTCGCCGTACTCGCTCATGTCGATGCGGACCATGGCCCGCTCGTCGTCGAAGAGGAACTCGGCGAGCGCCTTGGCCAGCTCGGTCTTGCCGACGCCGGTGGGGCCGAGGAAGAGAAAGCTGCCGGTCGGGCGGTCCGGGTCGGCGACGCCGGCCCGGGCGCGGCGGACCGCGTCGGAGACGGCGGTGACCGCCTCGGCCTGGCCGACCACCCGCGAGCCCAGCGTCTCCTCCATCCGGAGCAGCTTGGCGGTCTCGCCCTCCAGCAGCCGGCCGGCGGGGATGCCGGTCCAGGAGGCGACCACGGCGGCGATGTCGTCCGCGCCGACCTCCTCCTTGAGCATCGCACCGTCGGCCTGGAGCCGGGCCAATTCCTCCTCGGCCTGCTTCAGCTCTGCCTTGAGCGCCGGGATGCGGCCGTAGCGCAGCTCCGCGGCGCGTTCCAGCTCGCCGTCGCGCTCGGCCCGCTCGGCCTCGCCGCCGAGCCGCTCCAGCTCCTCCTTGGCGGTGGAGAGCTTGGTGATGTGGCTCTTCTCCAGCTGCCAGCGCTCCGACAACGCGGTGAGCTGCTCGCGCTTGTCGGCCAGCTCCTTGCGCAGCCGCTCCAGCCGCTCGGCGGAGGCGGCGTCGGGCTCCTTGGCCAGCGCCATCTCCTCGATCTCCAGCCGGCGCACGGCCCGCTCGATCTCGTCCACCTCGACCGGGCGGGAGTCGATCTCCATCCGGAGCCGGGATGCCGACTCGTCGACCAGGTCGATCGCCTTGTCCGGCAGGAAGCGGTCGGTGATGTAACGGTCGGAAAGGCTGGCGGCGGCGACCAGCGCGGCGTCGGTGATCCGTACGCCGTGGTGCACCTCGTAGCGCTCCTTGAGGCCGCGCAGGATGCCGATGGTGTCCTCGATGGTCGGCTCGCCGACCAGCACCGGCTGGAAGCGACGCTCCAGCGCCGGGTCCTTCTCGATGTGCTCGCGGTATTCGTCCAGGGTGGTCGCGCCGACCATCCTCAGCTCGCCGCGGGCCAGCATCGGCTTGAGCATGTTGCCGGCGTCCATCGAACCCTCGCCCTTGCCCGCGCCGACGACGGTGTGCAGCTCGTCGAGGAACGTGATGACCTGACCGTTCGAGTTCTTGATCTCCTCAAGGACGGACTTCAGCCGCTCCTCGAACTGGCCCCGGTACTGCGCGCCGGCGACCATCGCGCCGAGGTCGAGCGAGACCAGCTTTTTGCCCCGCAGCGACTCGGGCACGTCACCGGCGACGATCCGCTGGGCCAGGCCCTCGACGATCGCCGTCTTGCCGACGCCCGGCTCGCCGATCAGCACCGGGTTGTTCTTGGTCCGCCGGGACAGCACCTGGATCACCCGGCGGATCTCCGAGTCCCGGCCGATCACCGGGTCGATCTTGCCGTCCCGGGCGCTGGCGGTCAGGTCGACGCCGTACCTGGCCAGGGCCTGGTAGGTCTGCTCGGGGTCGGCGGTGGTGACCCGGCGGTCGCCGCCCCGGACGGTCGGGAAGGCGGCCACCAGGTTCTCCTCGGTGGCCCCGACGGCCTTCAGCGCGCCGGAGACCGCGCCACCCACCCGGGCCAGGCCGGCGAGCAGGTGCTCGGTCGAGGTGTACTCGTCGCCGAGCGGCCGGGCGATCTGCTCGGCGGCGCCGATGGCGTTGACGAACTCGCGGGCCAGGGTGGGCTCGGCGATGCTGGAACCCCGGGCGGCGGGCAGCGCGTCGATCGCACGCTGGGCGACCCGACGCAGCTCGGCGGGTTCGGCCCCGGCGGCGCGCAGCAGGCCGGCGGCGGTGGAGCCGTCGGTGTCCAGCAGGGCCAGCAGCAGGTGCCAGGGCTCCACGGTGGCGTGACCGCGCTGGTTCGCCAGCGCGACGGCACCGGTGATGGTCTCGCGGCTCTTGGTGGTCAGGCGTTCGGTGTTCATGGGCCCTCCGGATCGGCGTGTCCACTGGGAAGGACACCACCAGACTTGAGCCTATTCCGCTCAACCCCAGTGCTGCGACCCCAGTCACTCGCCGAGCCGTTGGGCGCGGCCCACCTACCCATGATTCATCGCCCGTGCGGTCGTCAGGCGCAGGGGTGCCTGGTCAGCGGGGCAGCCAGGCGGTGCAGGGGGTTTCGTGGTCGGCACGCAGGACGCAGCGGCGGCCGTTGTCGAGGCGCTGGTCGCAGAACACCCGGTGGCGTACCCCCTGGTTGTCCTCGGCGGAGACGGTGGTCTCGCCGGGATCGACGTGGGCGAGGAAGGCCAGCGAGCGGGCGGCGGTCCGGGCGAGGATCTTGGCTCGGGCGAGGTCGGCGGCGGTGACCGGCAGGTGGATGACGTACCGGTTGGTCACGGGCACCGGGCCAGGTCGCGCATGGTGGGGGCCTGACGGGACTGCCACTCGCGGAGGGCATCCTTGATCCTGGCGGCCTCCTCCCGGCTGCGGACCACCTCGGCGTGCGCGGCGGCGAGGTCGCCGGCGACCCGATCGAGGAACGCGGCGACCTCGGCCGGGTCCAGGCCGCGACGGCAGGTGGCAAAGGTCCGGCTGCGCACCTGCCACGGCCGCAGCGGGAGGTACGACGTCGAGCGGTACGCGCCGGCCGGCGACTGGTTGTGCGGGCCGGACCGGATCGCCGGGCCGGCGTTACGTCGCTTCAGGAGCGGCCGCAGGAGGTTACGCACGGTGAACATCCCCTTTTGACAATTGGCGGGCTACCGGGCTGGAAGGAGCGGCCCGGCCTGGCCCCGTTGCTCAGCCGGGCCGCCCCGCCCTGCCGCCGCAGCCCCTATCGGCAGTACGACAGCAGAGCCAACGGCAAGGTCGGGACGGCCCACGGGGGATGCCCGCCCCGACCAGATGAGCGCCCCAAGTGCCATCCGGAGGCGTTCGCAAGGAACCTACAATCGCCACCGGTTGTGGGTCAATGACCAACGAACGATTGCTTGAGGTTGGAGGTCACTACGTGATCGAATGGGCGTGCCATCCGGGGAGTGTGTATGCCCAAGCAGCAGTACCAGGTGCTCGCAGACGAGCTGAAAAGCAAGATCAACTCAGGAGAGTGGCCGCCCGGCACCAAGCTGCCGAGCCGATCGCAACTGTGCAAGGAATACGGCGTGTCGGACACCGTGGTCGGTAAGGCGATGATGATCCTGCGCGCGACCGGCCTCACCGAGACCCTGGAAGGGGTCGGAGTGTTCGTCGCCGAGCCGAGGTAGCAGGGACAGGCCCGGCTCTCGTCCCTACCACTCCGCCACTGTCAACGGCGTGATGACGTAAGCGATTCAGCTCCAAAGGACGCCACCACCACCGACGCTGGTCGACTGAGCGCCGGCAGCACGAGCCGGGCACACGAAATGGGACCAGCGGAGCGCGGCGGTCACTCTCCGGCCAGGACCACCCTGATCCACTGGCGGGCACCGACCGGGCCGACGGCGAGGACGGTCTCGTCCGAGGCGCGGGCCGCCAGCGACAGGATCCGCGATGGACCGGACTCCGCGGGCACCGGCAGCCAGCGCCCCAGGTAGCGCCAGAGCGCCGGGAAGTCCATCCGGTCCGACCGCTCTCCCACCAACCAGACATCGCCGTCGGGCGCGACCCGGACCCGGAGGGTGGACACCGCGCCGTCGGGCGCCGGCACCGGGGTCGACTGCCAGCTCCGACCCCGGTCCGTCGAGACCGCCGCGTACGGCCGATCGTCGGCCGTCCCCGCCGCTACCAGCAGGTCCCCGGCGAGAGCCACGCTGTTCAGACCCCGCACAGGCGGCTGGGCGGCGAGCGGGCGCAGCCGCCGGCCGTCCCACTCGCCCACCTGGTCCGCCCCCTCCACTAGCTGGAACCGTCCCTGCGCGGCCCGCCACGCCGCCGGCTCCCCGGCGGTACGCACGAAGCTCGCGCCGCCGTCCGTGGAGGCGTACCAGCCGTGCGGCTCGGCCCAGAGCACCACCAGCCCCGGCCCGGTGTAGAGCTGCTGGTTGGCGGCCACCGGGCGCGGGTGGCGCACCTGCAGCCAGCTGCGGCCCCCGTCGAGGGTGGAGAAGAGCTGCGCCGGGCAGTTCCGGTCCGGCGGACGGCCGTCGCAGCTGCCGAAGAGCGCCCAGCCGTGCGCGGCGTCGGAGAACTCCACGTACGGGTCGTCGTACCGCTGGGCGACGGCGACCCGGACGGCGCGTACCTCGTCGAAGCCGGCGGACGGCGGCGGGGACGGCGCGGGCGCGGCCGGTGGGGAGGGCGCGGCGGTCCGGGCCGGCGGATCGCGACGGATGTCGCCGATCGCCGAGCAGGCCACCAGCGCCGGGACCACCAGCAGGACGAACACCGGGCGGAGCGCTCGACCGATCATGGACGCCTCCTCGCCAGGGTAGCCTTGCCGGGTGCGAGTACGTGTCGAACAGACTGCCCTACCGGGGATCGGCGTGCGTCACGATCTGGTGACGGAATCCGGTCGCCGGCTGGGCGTGGTTTCCCACCGCAACGGCCGCCGGGACCTCGTCCTGTACGACCCGGACGATCCCGACTCCTGCCAGGCGGACATCCCCCTCAGCGACGACGAGGCGGAGGCGCTCGCCGACATCCTCGGCGCGTCACTTCTGCTCGGCCAGCTCTCCGGCCTGCGCGAGCAGGCGGCCGGGCTGCTCACCGAGCAGATCGCCATCTCGGCGGGGTCGAAGTACGTCAACAAGCGGCTCGGCGACACCAAGGCACGCACCCGTACCGGCGCCTCGATCGTGGCGGTGCTCCGGCAGGGCGAGGTGAACGTCTCGCCCGATCCCACCTTCCGCTTCGCGGCCGGTGACGTGGTGGTCGTGGTCGGTACCCGCCAGGGTCTCGACGGGGTGACCGCCATCCTCGCCGACAGTGACCCGGACGGCTGAGGCGGATGCACGAAACCACCACACTGCTCGTCGAGGTCGGCGCGCTGCTGCTGCTCCTCGGACTCCTGGGTCGGCTCAGTCGGCGGTTCGGGGTGTCCCCGATCCCCCTCTACCTCATCGCCGGCCTGGGCTTCGGCCACGGCGGCGTGCTGCCGCTCGCCGCCAGCAAGGAGTTCTTCGCCGTCGGCGCGGAGATCGGCGTCATCCTGCTGCTGGTCATGCTCGGCCTGGAATACAGCGCCAACGAACTGGTCGGCAACCTGCGCTCGGCCGCGCCGGCCGGGCTGATCGACGCGCTGCTCAACGCGCTGCCCGGCTTCGCGTTCGCGCTGCTGCTCGGCTGGGGCTGGGTGGCCGCCGTGGTGCTCGGCGGCATCACCTGGATCTCGTCCTCCGGCGTGATCGCCAAGGTGCTCGGCGACCTGGGCCGGGTCGGTAACCGGGAGACCCCGGTGATCCTCTCCGTGCTGGTCATCGAAGACCTGGCCATGGCGCTCTACCTGCCGGTGGTGACCGCGCTGCTGGCCGGCGTCGGGCTGGTCACCGGCGGCATCGCCCTCGGCGTCGCCGTGCTCACCGTGGTCGTCGTCCTGGTGGTGGCCATCCGGTACGGCCACCTCATCTCGTCCGCGCTGTCCGCCAAGGACCCCGAGGCGCTGCTGCTCGGCGTGCTCGGGCTGACCCTGCTGGTCGCCGGCGTCGCGGCCAAGCTCCAGGTGTCGGCCGCGGTGGGCGCGTTCCTGGTCGGCATCGCGCTCTCCGGGCCGGTGGCGCACCACGCGACCGAGCTGCTCTCCCCGCTGCGGGACCTCTTCGCGGCGGTCTTCTTCGTCTTCTTCGGCCTGGTCACCGACCCCCGGGACATGCCGCCGGTGCTGCTGCCGGCGTTGCTCCTGGCCGTGGTGACCATGGGGACGAAGCTGCTCACCGGCTACCTCGCGGCCCGCCGGGTGGGCATCGCCGAGCCCGGTCGCTGGCGGGCCGGCTTCGCACTGATGCCGCGCGGGGAGTTCTCCATCGTCATCGCCGGCCTGGCCGTCGCCGCCGGCACCGTCGAACCCCGGCTGGCGGCGCTCGCCACGGCGTACGTGCTGATCACCGTGGTAACCGGGCCGATGCTGGCGCGGCTGCCCGACATGGGCTGGTTCAAGTCCTGGCTACGGCGGCGGGCCGCGGCCCACCGGCCGGAACCGGTGCCGGCCGCCGACTGAACGTGCCCCGGCCGGGTCGGCCGTACGGTCGACCCGGCCGGGCCGGCCGGTGTCGAATTGCTTCCGACAAGCTCTTCCGCCAGCCCGCCGACGACGGTTACCGTTTCGCCGCAGCAGGCCAGGGCCCCGCGGGTGGCCGGTGCGCCCCGCGAGCGCGAACGGAAGGTTGCCGGTGAGCGTGCAGGAATCGACGTTCCACGGCTTTGCCAACCCCGTCGACCCGTCGCCGGCGGAGTTGCGCGCGTGGGCCTACCACCCGGACTCGGTGCCGCTGGCCTCGATGCCGCCCGACTGGGACCTCCTCGTCGCCGGGGACCACCTGGTGCTCACCCTCTTCGACGTGGCGATGGATCCGACCTGCCCGGCCCGCCGGTTCGCCCTGCACTGCCTCTACATCTACGCGGCGGACGGCATCCGGACGAAATTCCGTGCCCACCCGAAGCGCCGCTTCCGCAAGCTGGTCGAGCAGGCCGAGCGGGAGGGCGACGAACTGATGCGCAACTGGGCGCACAACAGCCGGGTGCTGCTGGCCCGGCAGGATCTCTTCGTCTACCACGACTGGTGCGAGGGCGGCCTGGTCCGGGAGAACCGCCAGATCGGCTGAGCCGCCTGGCGGGAAGACGACGTGCGGGCCGGGACCCCCCGTGGGTCCCGGCCCGCACGTCGGCGGATCGTCAGCGTTCCGATCCACCCTGCGCCCGGCGTCTCACTTCGTCGCGTCCCTGGTCGATGCCGTGGTCGACCTGGTCGGCGAACCTGCCGTTCTTGATCTCGTCGGTGAAACGAGCGTTGAGGATCCGCTCGAATCTCTGCCGGACGTTCTCGGCCACCTGGTCGAGCCGGTTCTCCGTCTGCTGGGCAACCTTCTTCGCCGATTCCGTCATGGCTCCCCCTGCCATCGGAGTCCGGATTGAGTTGGTTCGGCCTCATTCTGAGGCTAACGGAACGGCTCCGACCACCGCCGGGAAACCGGGAACCGGGCGCCGGTGGAACGCCCCTGCTGCCACCGGGCCAGTAGAAGGTCAGCGGTCGGGCGTACGGCGCGGACGCCAGACCACCAGCGCCGTCGAGGTGCGGTTGGTCGGCACCAGGTCGCCGCGCGGGAAACCGCCCAGCGACTCCAGTTCGGCGATCCGGCGGTACGCGGCGTCCAGCTCCGCCTCCAGCCGGGCCACCCGCTGCTGTGCCTGCTCCAGCAAACGCTCCAGCCCGATGATCCGCTTGACCCCGGCCAGGTTGATGCCGTCGTCCTGGCTGAGCCGCTGCACCTCGCGCAGCAGCACCACGTCACGCACGCTGTAGCGGCGCCCACCGCCGGTCGCCCGGCCGGGCTGCACCAGGCCCAACCGGTCGTACTGGCGCAGGGTCTGGGGATGCATCCCCGCCATCCGTGCCGCGACCGAGATCATCAGCACCTTGGCCTCGTAGGCAGGGTCACCCGAACCGACGAACTCGCCCGACATGCCGCTCACCTCCGCACCCGATCCACCGGTCAACCGACCCGACGCACCCGCACGTCGAGATGTTCCCGAGCCGCCGGCGGAATCTGCTCGGCGAACGACTCCAGCGTCGCCCGCGCCTCATCCGACACCACCGCCGGCACCACCACGTCCAGCGTGACCAGCAGGTCACCGGCCCGGCCGTCGCTCCGGACCACGCCCTTGCCCCGGGCACGCAGCACCCGCCCGGACGGCGTACCCGGCGGCACCCGCAGGGTCACCGCGCCGTCGAGGGTGGGCACCCGCAGGTCGATGCCGAGCACCGCCTCGGCGAAGGTGATCGGCACGGTCAGGGTCAGGTCGCCCCCGGTACGCCCGAACAGCTCATCGGGGCGGACCTTGACCTGCACGAACAGGTCACCTGCCGGGCCGCCGCGCTCACCCGGCTCGCCGCGCCCGGCGAGCCTGATCCGCTGGCCGTCGGCCACCCCGGCGGGGAAGCGGACGTTGAGCGTGCGGGTCTTGGTCACCCCGCCGGTGCCCTGGCACTCCGGGCACTTCTCCTCCACGACGGTGCCCACGCCCTGACAGCTGCGGCACGGCTCGGAGAAGCTGAACGACCCCTGGTTGCGGGTGGTCACCCCGGCGCCGTGGCAGACCGGACAGGCCTTCGGCCGGGTGCCCGGCTTCGCGCCGTCGCCGTGGCAGGTCTCGCAGACCCCCGGCGCGCGCAGGGTGAGCGGGATGGTCACCCCGCGCACCGCGTCGTCGAAGTCCAGCGCCACCTCGGTCTCCACGTCCCGACCGCGGGCCGGACCGCGGGGACGCGCCGGGCCACCGGCCCCGCCACCGCCGGAGAAGATCGAGCTGAACAGGTCGGTGAAGCCGCCCCCGCCGAACCGGGTCTCCGCGCCACCGGCACCGCCACCGAAGAGGTCGGAGACGTCGAACGGCGCCCCGCCGGGCTGCCCGGCGCCCCGGGCGCCGCGCCGGAACGCGCCCGAGCCGAACAGCGAGCGCATCTCGTCGTACTCGCGGCGCTTGGCCTCGTCGCCGAGCACCGCGTACGCCTCGGAGACGGCCTTGAACCGCTCCTCGGCCTTCGGGTCACCCGGGTTGTGGTCCGGGTGCGACTCTCGGGCCAGCTTCCGGTACGCCTTCTTGATCTCGTCCGAGGAGGCGGACTTCTGCACGCCGAGCGTGGCGTAATAGTCCTTCTCGATCCAGTCCTTGGAACTCACCGGTCCACCCCCTTCCAGGTGATGTGGCCCGGTCGCCCCGCCCGCCGTACGACGGCGGGCGGGGCGACCGGATGGTCGTGCACTATTCCGGGTCGGCGACCGCGACCAGCGCGGGCCGCAGCAGCCGCTCCGCCAGCAGGTAGCCCCGACGCATCACCTGGACGCAGGTCGGCTCGTCCACGTCGGCCGAGGTCTGGTGCGCGACCGCCTCGTGCCGGGTCGGGTCGAACGGGTCGCCCTGCTCCCCGAACGGGGTAAGCCCGAACTTGCCCAGCGCCGTGGTGAGCTGTTCGGCCACCGAGCCGAACGGCCCGACCAGGTCGCCGTGCTCGCGGGCCCGGTCCAGGTCGTCCAGGATCGGCAGCAGCTCGGCGAGCACCGTGCCGATCGCCTGCTCCTGGACCAGACCGCGGTCGCGGTCCACCCGCTTGCGGTAGTTGGCGTACTCCGCCGACACCCGCTGCACGTCCCGGGTCCGCTCGTCGAGCTCGGCCCGGAGGGCCTCCAGCTCGGCGCCGAGCGGGGAGCCGGCCGCGCCGCCGTCAGCCGGCTGCGCGGGGGCGTCCACCACGGTCGGGCCGGCCGGGGGCGGACCGTCGACCGCGTCGGCCTCGACCTCGATCTCGTCGACCACGACCTCGCCCTCCTCCACCAGGCCCTCGGCCGGGACGTCCGCCCCGGCGTCGGCGGCGGCGGGCACCTCCTCGGTCTTGCCGATCTTGCGGTTGTTGCGGATGACGACCCGCGGCTCGTCGCCGGCGGCCGGCTCGGTGGGCGCGGAGCCACCCGGCACCGATCCGGTGGCGCCCGGGTCGGCGGCTCGTGGCTTCTCCGTCATGCGACTACCTCGATTTCTCTGCCGTGAGTCCGAGACCAACCGTCACTTCTTGTCCTCGTCCACGATCTCCGCGTCGACCACGTCGTCGGCGGCCCCGGCCTGCGGGCCACCGGCCGCACCCGCGCCCGCACCGGCCGCGCCCGGCTGCTCGCCCTGCTCAGCCTGCTGCGAGTAGAGCAGCGAACCGGCCTGCTGGGAGACCTGCGCCAGCCGCTCGTGGGCCGCCTTGATCTTCTCGATGTCCTGGCCGCCGAGCGCACCGCGCAGCTCGCCGAGGGCCTCGTTGATCTGGTCGCGGTTCTCGCTGGGCAGCTTGTCGCCGCTCTCGGCGAGGAACTTCTCGGTCTGCCACTGGAGCGCCTCGGCCAGGTTTCGGGCCTCCGCATCGTCGCGCCGACGCTTGTCGTCCTCGGCGTGCTCCTCCGCGTCCCGGCGCATCCGCTCGATGTCGTCCTTCGGCAGCGAGGAGCCGCCGGTGATCGTCATCTTCTGCTCCTTGCCGGTACCCAGGTCCTTGGCGTGCACGTTCACGATGCCGTTGGCGTCGATGTCGAACGTGACCTCGATCTGCGGCACGCCGCGCGGCGCCGGCGGGAGGCCGGTCAGCTCGAAGGTGCCGAGCTTCTTGTTGTAGGCCGCGATCTCCCGCTCGCCCTGGAACACCTGGATCAGCACCGACGGCTGGTTGTCGTCCGCCGTGGTGAAGACCTCGGAGCGCTTGGTCGGGATGGTGGTGTTGCGCTCGATCAGCTTGGTGAAGATGCCGCCCTTGGTCTCGATGCCCAGGCTCAGCGGGGTCACGTCGAGCAGCAGGACGTCCTTGACCTCGCCCTTGAGCACACCGGCCTGCAGGGCGGCGCCGACGGCGACGACCTCGTCCGGGTTGACGCCCTTGTTGGGATCCTTGCCGGTGAGCTGCTTGACCAGGTCGGTCACGGCCGGCATCCGGGTCGAGCCGCCGACCAGGATGACGTGGTCGACGTCCGAGATCTTGATCCCGGCGTCCTTCACGGCCTGCTCGAACGGGCCCTTGCAGCGGTCCAGCAGGTCCTGCGTCATGCGCTGGAACTCGGCGCGGCTGAGCGTCACGTCCAGGTGCAGCGGGCCTGCGGCGCCGGCGGTGATGTACGGCAGGTTGATGTTGGTGGTGGTGGCGGCGGACAGCTCGATCTTGGCCTTCTCGGCGGCCTCGCGGAGCCGCTGCAGGGCCATCTTGTCCTGCCCCAGGTCGATGCCGTGCTCGCCCCGGAAGGTCTTCACCAGGTGGTCGATCACGCGCTGGTCCCAGTCGTCGCCACCGAGGTCGTTGTCACCGCTGGTCGACTTGACCTCGATGACGCCCTCGGCCAGCTCCAGCAGCGACACGTCGAAGGTGCCGCCACCGAGGTCGAAGACCAGGACGGTCTGCTCCTTGGAGCCCTTGTCCAGCCCGTACGCCAGGGCGGCCGCGGTCGGCTCGTTGACGATCCGCAGCACGTTGAAGCCGGCGATCTCACCGGCCTCCTTGGTGGCCTGGCGCTGGCTGTCGTTGAAGTAGGCGGGGACGGTGATCACCGCGTCGGTGATCTGCTCGCCCAGGTACGCCTCGGCGTCCCGCTTGAGCTTCATCAGCGTGCGCGCCGAGATCTCCTGCGGGGTGTACTTCTTGCCGTCGATGTCGACGGACCAGTTGGTGCCGATCTCCCGCTTGACCGACCGGATGGTCCGATCGGGATTGGTCACCGCCTGACGCTTGGCGACCTCACCGACGAGCACCTCGCCGTTGCGGGCGAACGCGACGATCGACGGGGTCGTCCGCGAGCCCTCAGCGTTGGCGATGACGGTGGGCTCACCGCCCTCGAGAACGCTGACGCAGGAGTTCGTCGTGCCGAGGTCGATACCGACCGCACGTGCCATCTTCGCTTCCTCGCTTCGTAACGTTGAGCAGGTCACGGGCCTGCCAGGCGGGTCGCCCGCAGCGACCGCACCATAAGTTGAGTGAACTTGACTCAATAGTGCCATGCCCCAGGGAAATCGCAAGTCGAGGTTGAGCCGACCCGACGCAACCTGACCGTCAGTACTGTCCGGTTGTCTTCCCTTGCACTGGTTGTCTTCCCTTGCATGGGTCGGGCACGCTTTAGCGGTGACGACGAACGGCGATCCCGCCACCCGGTCCGGCGCGCCCACCGTCGCCGCCCGCACCGGGTCGCCGGACGTCGCCGAGACGCCGCCCGGCACCACCGCCGACGGCCTCCCGGCCGCGCTGACCGGGCTGCGGGCCGCGATCGGCGCCGCCCGTTTCCCGCTGGCCCTGCCCTCGGCCGAGCCGGCCCGGCGTACCGCCTCGGCGCTGGCCGACCAGCTCGACGACTACCTGCTGCCCCGGCTGGCCCGGCTCGACGCGCCACTGCTGGTGGTGGTCGGCGGCTCCACCGGCGCCGGCAAGTCGACCCTGGTCAACAGCCTGGTGCAGGCCCGGGTGAGCGCCGCTGGGGTGCTCCGCCCGACCACCCGTTCCCCGGTGCTCGTCTGCAACCCGGCCGACTCCACCTGGTTCCGCCAGGGGGAGCTGCTGCCCGGCCTGACCCGCACCACCGAGCCGACCGAGGACCCGCGCACCCTGCACCTGGTCACCGCGCCCGCGCTCCCGGCCGGGCTGGCCTTCCTCGACGCGCCCGACATCGACTCGGTGGTCGACGCCAACCGGGCCCTCGCCGGCCAACTGCTGGCCGCCGCCGACCTCTGGCTCTTCGTCACCACCGCCGCCCGGTACGCCGACGCGGTCCCCTGGGAGCTGCTGCGCAGCGCCCGGGCCCGGGGCGCGGCGATCGCCATGGTGCTCGACCGGGTGCCGCCGGAGGCCGCCGACGAGGTCGCCGCCCACCTGTCGGAGATGCTCGCCGCGCAGGATCTCGGCGCCGCCCCGCTCTTCGTCCTGCCCGAGACCTGGGTCGACGGCCAGGGGCTGCTACCGGACAAGGTCACCGCGCCGCTGAGCGCCTGGTTCGCCCGGCTGGCCGCCGACGCCGAGGCCCGGGCCGCAGTGGTCCGGCAGACGCTGGACGGCGCGCTCGCCTCGCTGCACCCGACCGTCGAGGCGCTGGCCGAGGCCGCCGACGAGCAGGTCGCCGCCGCCGACGCGCTCGACGAGCGGGTACGCGCCGCGTACCGGGGGGCGCAGCGGACCGTGGAGGACGGGCTCGTCGACGGCCGGCTGCTCCGCGGCGAGGTGCTGGCCCGGTGGCAGGAGTTCGTCGGCACCGGCGAGTTCTTCCGCACCCTGGAGGCCCGGGTCGGCCGGCTGCGCGACCGGGTGGTCGCCGCGATGACCGGGCGTCCCGCCACCTCCGCCGCCGAGCTGCGCAACGCCATCGAGTCCCAGCTGGTCACCCTGCTGCGGGGGGTCTCGTCCGAGGCGGCCGAGCACGCGTACACCGCCTGGAAGGCACACCCGGCCGGGGCGGCGCTGCTCGAACCCGGGCTGGCCCACCCCTCCGACGACCTGCCCGAGCGGGCCGAACGACTCGTCCGGGACTGGCAACGCGGCGTGCTCGACCTGGTCCGGGCCGAGGGCGGGGACCGGCGTTTCGTGGCCCGCACGGCCGCCTACGCGGTCAACGCCACCGGCCTCGCCGTCATGATCGCCGTCTTCGCCTCGACCGCGTTCATCCCCACCGGCCTGGAGGTGGCGACCGGGGCCGGCACCACCGTCGCCGCGCAGGCCGTGCTCCAGGCGATCTTCGGCGACCAGGCCGTGCGTACCCTCGCCAACAAGGCCCGGACCGACCTGCTGGAGCGGGTCCGGGCGCTGCTGGACGAGGAGGCGGCGCGCTACCTCACCCGCACCGACGAGGCCCGGCCCGGCGCGGACGCCGGAGCCGAGCTGCGCCGGGCGGCCGGCCGGGTCGAGGTGGCCCGGCACCGCAGCGGCCTGGCCGACGGTGACGGCCCGGGCCTGCCCGCCCCGACCGGCGGCCGCCGGTGACAGGCATCGTCGGCCGAATGCGCGCGGCGTTCCGGGGAGACCAGCGGGTGGACGCCGACGACCTGGTGGCCCGCCTCGACGCGGTACGCCGGTTCCTCCACGCGGTGGACGGCCAGGTGCCGGACTCCCGCCTGGTCACCGCGCACACCCTGGTCGAGCGGGCCGGTACCCGGCTGGCGCTGTCCCGGGACCACACCGTGGTGGCGCTCGCCGGCGCCACCGGCAGCGGCAAGTCCAGCCTGTTCAACGCGCTGGCCCAGCTGGACCTCTCCCCGGTCGGGGTGCGCCGCCCCACCACCGGCGTGGCGCACGGCTGCGTCTGGGGGCCGCTCGACGGCGCCACCCGGCTGCTCGACTGGGTCGGCGTGCTGCCCCGGCACCGGTTCGTCCGCGAGAGCGCGCTGGACGCCGACGACGAGACCGTCCTGCACGGGTTGGTCCTGCTCGACCTGCCCGACTTCGACTCGGTGCAGCGGTCCCACCGGCTGGAGGTGGATCGACTCCTCGGCCTGGTGGACCTGGTGGTCTGGGTGGTCGACCCGCAGAAGTACGCCGACCGGGTGATCCACGCGAGTTACCTGCGCGAGTTCCAGCGGCACCGGGACGTGACCCTGGTCGTGCTCAACCAGGCCGACCGGTTGTCCCCGGCCGAGCTGCCCCGGGTCCTCGACGACCTGCGCCGGCTGCTCGACGCCGACGGGCTGGACGGCGTACCGCTGCTCGCCACCACCGCAGTCGACCAGGCCGGCATGACCGGGCTGCGGGAGGCGCTGGAGCGGGCGGTCGCCGAGCGTCAGGCGGCGCTGCGCCGGCTCTCCGGTGACGTGGACACCGTCGTGGCGGGGCTCGGCGAACTGGTCGACACCGACGTCCCCCGGAACGCGCCGGACGAGGACACCGTCGGGTCACTCGACCGGGCCCTGGCCGGCGCGGCCGGGGTGCCGGCGGTGGCCGGCGCGGTCGAGGGGGCGTACCGGCACCGGGCCGGCGCAACGACCGGCTGGCCGGTCGTGCGGGGCTGGCGCCGGCTGCGGCCGGATCCGCTGCGCCGGCTGCACCTGCCCGGCCCGGCCGTCGAGGCCGACCAGCCGGCGGAGAGCCTGGTCGCCGCGACCTCGGTGCCCGACCCGACCACCGCCCAGCGTTCCGCCCTCGGGCTGGCCATCCGCGCGGTCGCCGACCGCGCCGGCGCCGACCTCCCCGCGCCCTGGCCGGACGCGGTCACCACGGCCGCCCGGTCCCGTCTGGACGACCTGCCGGACGCGCTGGACCACGCGATCGCCGGCACCGACCTGGGCATGAACCGCCGGCCGCTCTGGTGGCGGCTCGTCGGTGGCGTCCAGTGGCTGGTCACCCTGGCCGCGCTGGCCGGGCTCGGCTGGCTGCTGCTCGGCTACGGGCTGCGCGTGCTCGGGCTGCCCGCGCCGGAGTACCCGCGCGTGGGCGAGGTGCCACTGCCGACCCTGCTGCTGCTCGGCGGCCTGCTCGCCGGGCTGTTGGTGGCCGCGGTGACCCGGCCGGTCATCCGCTGGGCCGCCCGCCGGGCCCGGCAGCGGGCCGAGAAACACCTCACCGCCGCGGTCGCCGAGGTCGGCGACCGGTACGTCCGCACCCCGGTGCGGGCCGTCCTCGACCGGTACGGGCAGGCCCGGGACGCGCTGCGCGACGCCGCCCGGTGAGGGCGACCCCCGCGACGGGTGTCCGGGCCGCCTCGGCGGCGTAGGGTCGGACCATGGCCACGCCACAGACCCCCTACGACGCGGTGCTGCACGCCGCACGCGACGTGACGAGGCTGGACACCGCCCTCGATGCCGAGATGCTCGGCGCCGCACTGCTGGGCAGCGTCTACGCGATCGCCGAGACCGACCGGGAGCGGGCCGTCCGGGAGTTCGTCTCCGGCTTCCTCGCCGCCACAGCCCGCCGCCGGACCGCCGCCGCGACCACCATCCGCTCGGTCTTCGCCGCGCTGGTGCCCGACGCCGAGGGCGCGGCGAAGGTCCGTCCCGGCGCGCAGGCCCCGGCCTGGTCCGGCCAGCTCGGCCGGGTCCACCTCACCGGCGCCTGGTCGTACGGCGACGTGTACGGCGACCAGACCTCCTACCTGGCCACCTTCGCCTACGACGACGTGGCCGGCGGCCCCGAGCACGCCCTGGTGGCGCTCGTCGACCACAACATCGGGATCACCAAGGACGTCTTCGTCGGCGGCCCTGCCGAGCGCATCCTCGAACAGGTCCGGCAGATGTGCGCCGCCGACGACCTGACCTGGTTCCGCGAGGAGGACCCGGCCCGGATGCACGGCGAGGTGAGCCGGCACCTGACGATCACCGACGACCTGGGCGACCTGCCCGGCGAGGGTTCGCTCGCCACCGACCGGGCGCTGGTCGGCGCCCGGCTGGCGGTGCTGCCCGGTACGCCGGCCGACACCCTCACCTGGGACGCCGAGCCGCTCACCGCCGAGGAGCGCAGCGAGTTGGTGCGCTCCTTCCTGGCGTCTCCGGAGGCGGCCCGGTTCGGCCTGGACGCCCTGGACGGCGATGCGGAGCTGGCCTCGCTGCACTTCTGCCTCGGCCTGCTCTTCGACCACGCGGCGAGCTTCCCGGACGCCGACCCGCTGCGCTGGAGCCCGGCGGTGGCCGGGCTGTTCCTGCTGGACTGGGTGCACCGCCGGGCCGTGCTGGACATGGACGACGCCGCGATGCTGCCCCGGGTGCTGCGCGCCTGGGCGGCGTACGCGGGGCGGCGGCGCGGGCTGCCGGAGCAGGCCACCACCCGGACCGACGAGGCGATCGAGCAACTGGTTCCCGAGTTCGCCCGGCTCTACAGCACCGGCGAGCGGCGCAGCCCGGCCACCGCGGCGGTGGCGCAGCTGATGGCGGACGGGGTGGACCCGGACGACCCGGCCGCGCTGGACGCCTGGATCGAGGCCAACCGCCAGCGCCTCGGCGACGACACCCCCTGATCGGCTACGCCGCGCTCAGACGAGCGCGGCGTAGACCAGGCCGGCGATCAGACCGCCGACCACGCCCCCGGCGATCACCTGCCCGACGGTGTGGTCCCGCAGCCGGACCCGGGACCAGCCGGCCAGGGCCGGCAGCGGCGCGGCGGCCAGCATCCGGGGGCCGAAGGTCAACGCCAGCACCACCACCGCGCCGGCCGCCACCGCGGTATGGATCGACATCTTCCACCAGTGGCTGACGGTCACCGCCACCACCAGGCCGACCACCCCGGCCGCGATCAGGGCGAGCACCGGCCGGGGGGCGCCGAGCGCCGCGAGCAGCGCCAGGCCGGCGGTGGCGGAGGCCAGGCCGAAGAGAAGGGGTACGCGTCGCTGCTCGCGGACGCCCACGTGGTGGTCGGTGAGGCGTCCGCGCCGCACCCCGCCGAGGATGTACGCGAACGGGATGCCGGTGGCGAAGACCGTGGCGAGCAGCGCCCAGCCCAGCCCGTGCGCGCCGCCGGCGCCGTGCCAGCCGAGCACCACGGTCAGCGGGGTGACCAGCACGGCGGGGGCGGTCACCTCGGTGACCAGCCGAGCCAGCCGGGTCAGGGGTCCGGGTGGTACGACGACCGGGCGGAGCCCACCGTCGTCACCGCCCCCGTCGATCCCGCTCAGCGCCCCGTCCCCGATCCGTCCCGTCCGGCCCCGCCCCGGGCCGGGGTGCGCCGGCGGCGGGCGTTCGGCCCGGTCAGCTGGCGTCGCCCGTCACCGTACCGCCCGGGTCGGGGGCGTCGTGGCTGGTCGGCCCGGGCGTCGGGGCCACGGTCACGGTCGGCCCGGGCGTCGGCTCGGGTGAACCGGTGGGCTCGGCGGTGGCCGTGGGTTCCGCGCTGACGGTGGGCGTCGGGCCCGGCGGCGTGGAGTAGGTGCTGCTCGGCTCGGCGGTCGGGGTGGGTCGCGGGGTCGGCGAGCAGGTCGGCGTGGGACGGGGTGTGGTGGTCGGCGCGGCCGTCCGGCCCGGCACGGGCGGGGTGGTGCGGGCGGGTGGGGGCGGCGGCAGCGGACGCCGGGCCGAGCCGGGACCGGACGCGACCGGTGGCGTCGGCGCGGCCACGGGCAGCGGGGACAGCGGCGGGCCGAGCGAGATCAGGCTGACCGCGCCGGGACCCGGCGCGGGGGTGGTGGCCAGCGGCAGCGCCGGCTGGCCGGTGGCGGGCGGCGGGACCACCACCGGGCCGTCGGAGGGGGTGGGCAGGAACGGGGTGCTGCCGTCGGGGAGCGCGCCGCTGCCGACGGTGGCCGAGCCGGCGCTGAACGCGGCGAGGATCGGCATGGACGCCGTCCCGGCGAGCAGGGCGACGGTGAACAGGTAGCCACGGCCGGGGCCGACCGACCCGAGGGCCCGGTGCGCGCCGATCATCCGGCGGTAGCCGCCACCGCCCCGGTGTTGGCCGAGCATGGGAGCGGGGGGACCGTCACCTGACTCGGACACGCACACTCCCTCGTCGTCGACCGCGGGCTCACCACGCCGGCGGGCTTCCCGAACGGACATGCGGCCCTGAACTCCCAGCCGGCAGCCAGGCCAGCTTGACCCAGTGACGCTCAGTTCACCAACGACCACAGCGTGTCGACACACACGTTTTCCGTCGGCGTGAATCTTCCAAGCGACAAATACGCTGATTCGTCGTGAAGGAGACGGAACGGCACCGGCGCGGAGGCCGTGCTGTGGGGGTGCTCACCTCCTCTGCCATCATTCAGGCACGACGGCAACGCAGCCGGCCTCCGCGCACCCCGCGGCAGGCGCGGTTCGGCGCCGGCGCTCCCGAACCGGGTTCCTCCCCGAATCCGGCTCACCGCCGCGCGGCAACCCTCACCTGGGCTAGGCGCGGCCGCCAGGAACCAGCCCGGCACCGGCCGGGCCGGCGCACGAGTTGCGCGGACGGGCCACCCCCGGCGCCGACGCAGACACGACAGGGAGAGACGGATGGCAAAGGGCGACCCCGGGGTCACCAGCCGCGGCCGGCGGGCCGCACCCCGGTCCAAGCGCACCGCTGCGGCGGGCGAGCCGGAACTCGTACAGCTGCTCACCCCGACCGGTGAGCGGATCGACAGCGCGACCGGCCCGGACGGGACGGAGTACCGCGTCGACTTCACCGACGAGGAATACCGCGGGCTCTACCGCGACCTCGTGCTGGTCCGCAAGCTCGACGCCGAGGCCACCGCGTTGCAGCGCCAGGGCGAGCTGGGCCTCTGGGCCAGCCTGCTCGGCCAGGAGGCCGCACAGGTCGGCTCCGGGCGCGCGCTGCGTACCCAGGACATGGCCTTCCCGACCTACCGGGAGCACGGCGTCCTCTACTGCCGGGGCATCGACCCGATCATGCCGCTCGGCCTGTTCCGCGGCGTCGACCAGGGCGGCTGGGACCCGAACGAGTTCAAGTTCAACATGTACACGATCGTGATCGGGGCGCAGACCCTGCACGCGACCGGGTACGCCATGGGCGTCGCCATGGACGGCAAGACCGGCACCGAGGACGGCGAGGCGGTGATCGCCTACTTCGGCGACGGCGCCACCAGCCAGGGCGACGTCAACGAGGCGTTCGTCTGGGCCAGCGTCTTCACCGCGCCGCTGGTCTTCTTCTGCCAGAACAACCAGTACGCCATCTCCGAGCCGCTGGAGCGGCAGACCCGCGTCCCGCTCTACCAGCGCGCGGGCGGCTTCGGCTTCCCCGGGGTCCGGGTGGACGGCAACGACGTGCTCGCGTCGTACGCGGTGACCCGGCACGCGCTGGACAACGCCCGGCTCGGCCAGGGCCCCAGCCTGATCGAGGCGTACACCTATCGGATGGGGGCGCACACCACCTCCGACGACCCGACCCGGTACCGGGTCGCCAGCGAGGTCGAGGCCTGGCAGGCCAAGGACCCGATCGCCCGGATGAAGGCGTTCCTGACCAACCAGCAGATCGCCGACGCGGACTTCTTCGCCTCGGTCGACGAGCAGGCCCGCACCGAGTCGGTGCACCTGCGCGAGCGGGTGCTCGCCATGCCCAACCCGGAGCCGGTGTCGATGTTCGACCACGTCTACCCCACCGGGTCCCCCGAGCTCGACGAGCAGCGGGCGCAGTTCAGCAAGTACATGGAGTCGTTCGAGGGGAGCGCCCACTGATGGCCACGGAGACGCTCACCCTCGGCAAGGCCCTCAACACCGGTCTGCGCAGGGCCCTGGAGAACGACCCGAAGGTCGTCATCATGGGCGAGGACGTCGGCAAGCTCGGCGGCGTCTTCCGGATCACCGACGGGCTCCAGAAGGACTTCGGCGACCAGCGGGTGATCGACACCCCGCTGGCCGAGTCCGGCATCATCGGCACCGCGGTCGGCCTGGCCATCCGCGGCTTCCGCCCGGTCTGCGAGATCCAGTTCGACGGCTTCGTCTACCCCGCGTACGACCAGATCGTGTCGCAGGTGGCGAAGATGCACTACCGCTCGCAGGGCAAGGTCCGGATTCCGATGGTCATCCGGATCCCCTACGGCGGCGGCATCGGCGCGGTCGAGCACCACTCCGAGTCGCCGGAGGCGTACTTCGCCCACACCGCCGGCCTGAAGGTGGTGACCTGCGCCAACCCGCAGGACGCGTACTCGATGATCCAGCAGGCGATCGCCTCGGACGACCCGATCGTCTTCCTGGAGCCCAAGCGGCGCTACTGGGAGAAGGGCCCGGTCGAGCTGGACGTCCCGCTCGCGGACGCGTACCCGCTGCACTCCGCCCGGGTTGCCCGGGCCGGCACCGACGCCACCGTGCTGGCGTACGGCCCGATGGTGCGGACCTGCCTGGACGCGGCCACCGCCGCCGCCGAGGACGGCCGGGAGCTGGAGGTCATCGACCTGCGCTCGCTCTCCCCGCTGGACCTGACCGCCGCGTACGAGTCGGTGCGACGCACCGGCCGCTGCGTGGTCGTCCACGAGGCCCCGGGCAACCTGGGCCTGGGCTCGGAGATCGCCGCCCGGATCACCGAGGAGTGCTTCTACTCCCTGGAGTCCCCGGTGCTGCGCGTCACCGGCTTCGACACCCCCTACCCGGCCAGCCGGGTGGAGGAGGAGTACCTGCCCGACCTCGACCGGGTGCTCGACGCCGTCGACCGCACCTTCGGCTGGTGAGCGGCATGTCACGGATCAAGGAGTTCAACCTCCCCGACCTGGGCGAGGGCCTGACCGAGGGCGAGATCCTCGCCTGGCTGGTCAAGGTGGGCGACGTGATCGAGCTGAACCAGCCGATCGTCGAGGTGGAGACGGCCAAGGCGGCCGTCGAGATCCCGGCGAAGTGGGCTGGCCAGGTGCAGGCGATCTTCCACCCGGAGGGGAGCACGGTCGAGGTCGGCACGCCGATCATCGCGATCGACACCGACCCGGGCGCGGGGCCGATCGAGCAGTCGACCACGGGTGCGCCGGCGTCGGCGCTGCCCGCCCCGTCGGCGGCCTCGCTGGCCGCGGTCGAGGTGGCCCCGGCCGAGGGCGCGGTCGAACCCGGCCTGATCGGCGGCCCCGCCCCGGGTGGGCGTACCGCGGTGCTGGTCGGCTACGGCCCGCGCACCACGGCGGCGAAGCGGCGGCCGCGCAAGGGCGCCGTCTCCGCGCCGGCCCAGGCCACGCCGGCCCAGGCCACCCCAGCCCAGACCCCGGCCCCGGCCCCGGTTGTGCCCGCGCCGGTGTCGCCGGCCCTGACGGGGAACGGCAACGGGCGGGCCGGCGGGCTGGTGCTGGCCAAGCCGCCGGTGCGCAAGCTCGCCAGGGACCTCGGCGTCGACCTGTCCACGCTGACCGGCTCGGGCCCGCTGGGCTCGATCACCCGTGAGGACGTACAGCGGGCGGCGAGCGCGGCCCCGGCGGCGGCCGAGCCGCTGACGGTGGCGACCCAGGCCACGGCGGCCGCGAGCTTCGGCGCGGACCGCGAGCAGCGCATTCCGGTCAAGGGGGTACGCAAGCTCACCGCCGAGAACATGTCCCGGTCGGCGTTCACCGCCCCGCACGTGACGGAGTTCCTCACCGTCGACGTGACCCGGGCGATGAAGGCGCTGGACCGGCTCCGCGGCCGGCGGGAGTGGCGCGACGTGCGGGTCTCGCCGCTGCTGCTGGTCGCCAAGGCGGTGCTGCTGGCGGTCAAGCGCCACCCGATGGTCAACTCGACCTGGGCCGGCGACGAGATCGTGGTCAAGGACTACGTCAACCTCGGCATCGCGGCGGCCACCGAGCGTGGCCTGATCGTGCCGAACATCAAGGACGCCGGCCGGCTGTCGCTGCGCGAGCTGGCGGACGCGATGACCGGCCTGGTGCAGACGGCGAAGGCCGGCCGCACCTCCCCGGCGGACATGTCCGGCGGCACGTTGACGATCACCAACGTCGGGGTGTTCGGGGTGGACACCGGTACGCCGATCCTGCCCCCGGGCGAGTCGGCGATCCTGGCCTTCGGCGCGGTCCGCGAGATGCCCTGGGTGCACAAGGGCAAGGTGAAGCCGCGGCAGGTCACCACGCTGGGCCTGTCGTTCGACCACCGGATCATCGACGGTGAGCTCGGCTCGAAGTTCCTCCGCGACATCGGGGACTTCCTGGCGGACCCGGAGGCGGCGTTGCTCGCCTGGACCTGACCGTCCACGACACCAGCCACGGCCGGTGTGCCCAGGGTGAACGCCCGGCACACCGGCCGTTGCCATTGCACGAATAAAAACTCAGTTCCAGCCGTGGTTGACCTACGAATCTTAGGCGGGTGTCTCAGCTCACCTAATAATCGATGGAAGTTGGCGGCGTCGTGCGCTTAAATAGAGACACCAGGGGCTGACAACCGAATAGCCGGAGGAGAGACACCATGAGCATGATCGAGCGCATCCGCACCCGCCGCGACGCCAACCGCCGCGCCCGCGCGATCGAGCACGCGCTTCGTTCCGCCAACTCGCCCGCGGTGCGCGAGGAGATCCTCGCGATCGCCCAGCGTCACATCAGCTGACGCGGCACAGACTTTCCTCACCTCCTCCAGATCGATGACCCGCCCGGGCACCCGGGCGGGTCATCGGCGTTACCGGGCCGCTGAGACCGGGATTCCACCTCGACCGGACGCCCGGTACGGTGGGGCACGGTCGCCACGCGCCGACCCGGGACGAGATCGAGCGAAATGAAAGCCGATCGCCACCGTCCGGCGACGCGGAGTGACGGCCGGTGCTCCCCGGATGCCCCGCGCGGTCACCGGATACGGTGCGGGGGAGCCCGCACGGCCGATCCGCCGGCGACACCGGCGAAGCCCGCCGCCCGGACCCGGACGGCATCGGCGGCCGACATGTGATGGAGGAGGCGCAGCCAATGACGTCCGAGGGCCAGCACCGCCCCGGCCAGGAGCCGGACCAGGTGCCGCCGGGCGCCGGTGGACCGGCGCCGTACGGCGACCGACAGATGCAGCAGGACGCCGGGTACGGCGAGCCCGCCGCCCCGGACCTGGGCTGGGCGCCACCACCACCCGCCGGCCGACCGGACCAGTCCGCCCCGGCCTGGGCCGCGCCGCAGGACCAGCCCCCGGCGTGGGGCGCCGCGCAACTGCCGCAGCAGGGCGAGCCGGCGCAGACCGGCCAGTGGGCCCCGCCGGCCACCCCGCCGCAGCCCGCCTGGGCCGCCCAGTCCGAGCAGCCCGCCGCCTGGGCCGCCGCCGCCGTTCCCGGCCAGCCCGCCGGGCCGGGCGAGCCGGCGCAGCCCGCCTGGGCGCAGCCCGAGCAGGCCGCCCCGGCGTGGTCGCCGCCCGAGTCCGGAGCCCGCGGCACCGCCTGGGTGCCGCAGCCGGCCGGGCAGCCGCAGGATGCCTGGTCCACCCCGGCCGACCCGGCCAGCTCGGGTGGGTGGAACGCCGGCGCCGGGCAGCAGGACCAGGCCGCCAACGGCTGGGCCGCCGCGCCGCAGCACGACGAGCCCGCCCACTCCGGCGGGTGGACCACCGCCGCCCAGGACGACCCGGCCCAGTCGGGCGGGTGGAACGCCGGCGGGCAGCAGGAGCAGGCCAACGGCTGGGGTGCCGAGGCGGCGTCGCAACAGGACGATCCCGCCCGCTCCGGCGGCTGGACCGCGGCGTCCCACCAGGACGACGCCCCCCGCTCCGCCGGACGCGCCTCCGTGCCCGTTCCGCAGCAGCCGGAACCGGCCGCGCCCGCCTGGGGCCAGCCCGAGAACGGTGCGCGCGCTGCCGTCCGGGTGCCGCAGGCCGGCACTCCAGCGCCCGACGCGTGGTCCACTGAGGACGACGCCGCGCGCTCCGGCGGCTGGAACGCCCAGCCGGCCCAGGACGACCCCGCCCGCTCCGGCGGGTGGCGCACCGCGCCGCAGGAGGACGACCGGTCGCCGCAGCCCTGGGACGCCGCCGCCGCGCAGACGCCGGCCCGCTGGGACGCCCGCGAGGAGCAGCAGTCCGGCGACGGCTGGGGCGGGGCCGCCCCGGCCCGGGACGACCAGCGGTCGGGCCGGGACTGGCCCGCCGCCGAGGAGCCGGCGCGTACCGGCTCCTGGGGCGGGGCCGCCGTGCCCGGGCAGGACGACCGGCCCGAGGTGGGCGGCTGGACGCCGCCCGAGCAGCCGGCCCGGGCGACCGCATCGGTCGCGGTCCCGGACGGCCCGCCGGCCTGGGGAGCAAACGCCGAGAACCCCCCGCAGTGGGCCGGCGCCGACCGTCCGGCCGTGCCGGACGCCGAGCCGTGGGCGGCCGAGGAGGCCTGGGGCCGTGCTGAGGCCGAGCCCGCGCAGCGGTCGACCGGGGACGCCTGGGAGCCGAAGCGCGCCGACGAAACCCCGATCTACCAGCCGGGGCCGGCCCCCGGCATCTCGCCGGCCAACGCGGTGCCCCTGCCGCCGCAGGAGCAGCGGGTGCCGGGCGCCAGCCTGGCCGCCACGCCGCCGGCCGACTACATCCCGCCGGCCCAGTTCGGCGGGGCCGCCGACCAGTCGGCCTTCGAGCCAGCCGGCCGGGAGGGCGGGCCGCGGGCGTACGAGCCGGAACGGTCGGGCTGGGGTCCGGCCGAGGAGTCGCAGTCTCCGGCCGGACCGGTGGTGCCCGGGCCGCGTACCTCGCCGGAGGCCGACGGGGCTGGGCGCGCCGCCGTGCCGGTGGCCGGCGGCGCGGAGGCCGGTGCCGCCGGTCGGGCGTCGGCGAGCGCGTCGGTGCCGCTGGCCAGCCGGGTGATGCCCCCGACCGACCAGGCTGTGCCGCCGGGAGGCACGGGTGCATCGCAGCCCCGGGTGTACGGCCGGCCGGCCCGCCCGGAGCAGGTGGACGAGCCGGTCGAGGAGTACGACGGCCAGCAGGCCGAGCACGACTCGCCGCCGCGCTTCGACGACCAGCAGCGCTTTGACGACCAGCAGCGCTTCGACGACCAGGACCGGCGGCGCTTCGACGAGCCGGACCGGCCGTCCGGCTTCGGTGCCGAGGCCCCCCCGTCCGCCCCGCCCACCTCGCCCGCCGAGCCGCCGGCGTTCCCGGGCGCCATCCCGGCCTTCGCCGAGCCGGCCAGCAACAACCGGCCGATGAACGGGACCCGCCCGCACGGCCCGGCCGACCGCCCGGCGGAGCCGTTCGGCGGGCCGGCCGCCGGCGGTCCGCCCGCCGGGGCGGTCCCCGGGTACGGCCACCCGGCCCACGATCCGGCCCACGGCGGCACCCCGTCGCCGTTCCCGCCGGCCGGGCAGCCATTCCCGCCAGCCGGGCAGCCATTCCCACCCGCGGGGCAGCCGTTCCCGCCAGCCGGGCAGCCGTTCCCACCCGCGGGGCAGCCGTTCCCGCCAGCCGGGCAGCCTGACCCGGGAGCCTGGCACCAGGAGCCGGAGCAGGAGCAGGGACGCTTCGACGCGTACAAGCCGGACGCGGAGCCGAAGGCCGAGCAGCCGGTGCCGAAGATCCGCAACGGCCGGGTGCTGGCCATGGTGCTGATCGCGGCGGTGCTGATCCTCGCCATTCCGCTCGGCCTGCTCAGCCTGCTCGGCAAGGTCGGCGCCGACGACGAGCCGGCCCCGTTCAACCCGGCCGTCGGCTCCTGCGTCAAGCAGTCGGGCAACGGCGCGAGCGCGGCGGACTGCGGCGAGCAGGGCGCGTTCACGGTGGTCGCCAAGGTCGACGCGAAGGACAAGTGCACCGACCCGACCCAGCCGCACGTCGTGCTGCCGGGCAGCGGCGCCGACCGGGTGCTCTGCCTCAAGCGGGCCGCCAAGTAGCACCTTCCGACGGCGGGGCCACGGTGATCCGTGGCCCCGCCGTCGTACCCGCCCGGTGTGATCGACCGCGCTCGGGGGCACGGCCGGCCGGCGGCCCGGCGTCCGGCAGACTGGGGTGATGAGCGCACGCGTACGGGCCCCTGAGCTGCGCGGTCGGGGCTGGCTGAACACCGGTGGGCGGGAGCTGAAGCTCGCCGACCTCCGAGGCCGCATCACCGTGTTGGATTTCTGGACCTTCTGCTGCATCAACTGCCTGCACGTGCTCGACGAGTTGCGCCCGTTGGAGGAGAAGTACGCCGACGTGCTCGTCGTGATCGGCGTGCACTCGCCCAAGTTCGAGCACGAGAAGGACCCGGACGCGCTGGCCGCCGCCGTCGAGCGGTACGGGGTGCACCACCCGGTGCTGGACGACCCCGAGCTGGACATGTGGGGGCAGTACGCGGCGAAGGCCTGGCCGACCCTGGCCGTGGTCGACCCGGAGGGGTACGTGGTGGCCACCATGGCCGGCGAGGGCCACGCCGAGGGGCTGGCCCGACTCGTCGACGACCTGGTCGCCACGCACACGGCGAAGGGCACCCTGCACCGGGGCGACGGCCCGTACGTCCCGCCGGCGGAGCCGGAGACCACGTTGCGCTTCCCCGGCAAGGCGGTGGTGCTCGACGGTGGCAACCTGCTGGTCTCCGACTCGGCGCGGCACTCCCTGGCGGAACTGGCCCCCGACGGCGAGAAGCTGGTCCGCCGGATCGGCTCCGGCGAGCGGGGCCGGGCCGACGGGCCGGCGGGCACGGCCAGCTTCGCCGAGCCGCAGGGGCTGTGCCTGCTCCCCGCGCACGCCGCCGAGGTGGCCGGCTACGACCTGGTCGTCGCGGACACCGTCAACCACCTGCTGCGCGGCGTACGGCTGGCGACCGGCGACGTGGTGACGGTCGCCGGCACGGGCCGGCAGTGGCGTTCCTCGGTCGACGACCACGCACACGACGCGCGCTCGGTCGACCTCTCCTCCCCCTGGGACCTGGCCTGGTACGACGACCGGGTCGTCATCGCGATGGCCGGCATCCACCAGCTCTGGTGGTTCGACCCGGTCAAGCGGACCACCGGCATGTACGCCGGCACCACGGTGGAGGCGCTGCGCGACGGCCCGCTGGCCGAGGCGTGGATGGCGCAGCCCTCGGGGCTCTCCGTCTCGACTGACGGCAGCCGGCTCTGGGTCGCCGACAGTGAGACCAGCGCGATCCGGTACGTCGAGAACGGCGTCATGGGCACGGCCGTCGGGCAGGGGCTCTTCGACTTCGGCCACGTGGACGGCCCGGCCGACCGGGCGCTGCTCCAGCATCCGCTCGGGGTGTGCGCGCTGCCGGACGGCTCGGTGCTGATCGCCGACACCTACAACGGCGCGGTCCGTCGCTTCGACCCGGAGACCGACCGGGTCTCCACGGTGGCCGACGGCCTCGCCGAGCCGAGCGACCTGGCGCTCACCGCCGAGGGCGACGTGCTGGTGGTCGAGTCCGCGGCGCATCGGCTGACCCGGCTGGCGCCGGGCGCGCTCTCCGCCGCCGGCGCGAGCACGGTGGACGGGCCCCGGCACCGCACCGAGCGGAAGCCGACGGACCTCGCGGCCGGCGAGGTGACCCTGGACGTGATCTTCACACCGGCGCCGGGCCAGAAGCTGGACGAGACGTACGGCCCGTCGACCCGCCTGGTGGTCTCGGCGTCGCCGCCGGAGCTGCTGAGGGAGGGGGCCGGCACCACCACCGAGCTGTCCCGCCGGCTGGTGGTGGACGGTGCGGTGGGCCAGGGTGTGCTCCAGGTGACGGCCCAGGCCGCGACCTGCGACGCGGACGCCGAGCACGCCGCCTGCCACCTGACCCGGCAGGACTGGGGCGTACCGGTGCGGGTGGTCGACGGCGGCGCGGCGCGGCTGCCGCTGGTGTTACGCGGCCTGGACGCCTGACCGGGCGGGGCGGCCCGGCGGCCCGCTCCGGCGCTCATCGGAGCGTGCCGGACCCGACCGGGGTGTTTCGTACCCGGGACGCGATGTCAGACGAAGGGTTTCGGGGTGACGCCCGCGTCAAGCAGCGCGGCCCGCACCAGCGCCGCCGACGCGACCGCGCCCGGGGTGTCGCCGTGCAGGCAGATCGAGCCGACCGGGCACGGGATGACGCTGCCGTCGATCGCGACGACCGTCTGCTCGGTGGCCATCCGCACCGCCCGGGCGGCCACCTCCTCCGGGTCGGTGACCAGCGCGCCGAGTGCGGTGCGCGGCACCAGGGAGCCGTTGGGCAGGTAACCCCGATCGGCGAAGCCCTCGGCGACCACCCGCAGGCCGGCGCCGACCGCGAGCTGGGCGAGCTTCGAACCGGGCGCGCAGAGGACCGGCAGCTGGTCGTCGTACCCGCTGACGGCGGAGACCAGGGCGGCGGCCTGCGACTCCTCGACGGCCGCCGCGTGGTAGAGCGCGCCGTGCGGCTTGAGGTAGCGGACCTGGGTGCGGAACAGCTGGCAGAACGCGTCCAGGGCGCCGAGCTGGTAGGTGACCTCGTCGCGCAGCTCCGTGAAGGAGTATTCGATGCGCCGGCGGCCGAAGCCGGCGAGGTCGCGATAGCCGACCTGGGCGCCGACGGCCACGCCGCGCTCGGCCGCCGCGCCGCAGACCCGCCGCATGGTCGACGGGTCACCGCCGTGGAAGCCGCAGGCGACGTTGGCCGAGGTGATCAGGTCCAGCAGCGCGTCGTCGTCGCCGAGCCGCCAGATGCCGAATCCCTCGCCGAGGTCAGCGTTGAGGTCCATGGAACCTCACCGTAGTCCCTGGCCGGGCTTGCGCGAGCGCGGTCACGTCGTCCACCACCCCGATGACGGGGTACCCGCCGGTGGTGGGGTGGTCGGCCAGGAAGACCAACGGCTGGCCGCCCGCCGGCACCTGCACCGCGCCGAGCACGACGCCCTCGCTGGGCAGTTCCCCGGCCACCGCACGGGGCAGCGGCGCGCCGGCCAGTCGCGCGCCGACCCGGTCGCCCACCGGACTGATCGTGTAGGGGGAGTTGAGAAGCCGGTCGAGCGCGGCCGGGGTGAACCAGTCGGCGCGCGGCCCGGGCCGCAGCGTCAGCCGCAGCTCGCCGGCCGGCGGCCGGCCCACGGTGACGTCCACCGGCGCCGGCGGTCCGGGCCACGGGCCGAGCGGGAGCCGGTCGCCGCCGCGTACCGGGGGTGGGCCGAGGCCGGAGAGGGTGTCGGTGGCGCGGCTGCCGAGCACCGGCTCGACCGCGATCCCGCCGCTGACCGCGAGCCAGTTGCGCAACCCGTCCCGGGGCGATCCGATCCGCAGCACCGCGCCGGCCGGTACCGAGAGCGGCCGGCCCACGTCGCCGGGGCGCGGGCCGACCCGGACGTCCGCGTCGGCCCCGGTGACAGCGACCGTGACTGCCGTGGTCAGCCGCAGCTCGCAGCCGGTCAGGGTGATCTCCAGGCCGGCGGCGGAGGGCGGGTTGCCCACCAGGCGGTTGGCCAGGGCCAGCGCCGCCGGGTCGAGCGCCCCCGACCGGGGTACGCCGAGATGCGCGTACCCGGGTCGGCCGAGGTCCTGGACGGTGGTGAGGGGGCCGGCGCGGCGTACCTCGATCATGCCGCCACCAGCCGGACCCGGGTGCCCGGGGTGAGCCGGGCCGGTGGGTCGGCGTGCACGTCGAACAGGGTCAGGTCGGTGCGCCCGACCAGCAGCCACCCGCCCGGCGAGGCGGTCGGGTAGATCCCCGCGTACGGCCCGGCGAGCGCCACCGACCCGGCCGGCACCCGGGTACGCGGGCTGGGCAGCCGGGGCACGGCCCACTCCGGCGGCAGCCCGGCCAGGTACGCGAACCCGGGCGCGAACCCGCAGAACGCGACCCGGAACCCGGTGTTCCGCAGCCGCCGCACCACCTCGGGCACGCCCACGCCCCAGTGGCGGGCGACGACGGGCAGGTCCTTCCCGTCGTACACGGTGGGGACCTCGACCTGGGCGGCGGCGGCCGTCGGAGCGGCCGCTCGGGGCGTCCAACCGGCGATCCGGGCCGCGGCGGCCGCCGCGTCCGGTACGCCGTCGAGCAGGACTGTCGCCGCGGCCGGGACGATCTCGACGGCGCTCAGCTCGCCGGTGTCGCGGCGGCGCCACAGCTCGGCCCGCCACGCCTCCACCTGGCCGGGGTCGTCACAGTCCAGCAGGAGGGCGTGCCGGCCGACGGGTCGGATCCGCATCCCGCCATACTCCCCGATCGATCCGTAGGCCAGGGCCGGTGGGACTGACAAGACAGTGACCGGCGGCACTACCTGCAAGTAACCTACGGTGCCGTAACCTGTATGCCGTGACCACCTCCGCACCGCTCCGGCTCAAGCCGGTCGACATCGGGAAGCCCCGGATGCGCGGCTGGCTGCACACCTACGCGTTCTTCGTCGCGCTCGTCTGCGGCATCGTCCTCTGCGCCGTCGCGGCCACCCGCCCGGGCTGGGCGCCCCTGGTGAGCTGCCTGATCTACAGCCTGACCGTCTGCGGGCTCTTCGGCACCAGCGCCCTCTACCACCGTCGGGTGTGGTCGGAGCGGGGCTACCAGGTCATGCGCCGGCTGGACCATTCGATGATCTTCGTGTTCATCGCCGGCACCTACACGCCGCTCTGCGCGCTGCTGCTCGACCAACGGATGGCCACCATCATGCTCAGCCTGGTGTGGGGCGGGGCGCTGGCCGGCGTGGCACTGAAGCTGGTCTGGCCGCACGCGCCCCGCTGGGTCTCCGCGCCGCTCTACCTGGCGCTCGGCTGGGTCTCGGTGGTGATGCTGCCGCAGATCCTGCACGAGGGCGGGTTGACCGCGCTGGTCCTGCTCGCGGTCGGCGGCGCGATCTACAGCGTCGGAGCGGTCTTCTACGCGCTGCGCCGGCCGAACCCGTGGCCCACCGTCTTCGGCCACCACGAGTTCTTCCACGCCTGCACCCTGCTCGCGGCGATCTGCCACCACATCGCCATCTACTTCGCGCTCTTCGCCTGAGCCCGGTGAGCCCGCCGGTCCGGTTCCCCGTCTGCCCCGGCCGGACATGATGCGGGGCCCCGCGCCGTTGCGGGGCCCCGACGTCCGCGCATACTGATCAGGCCGGGTAACCGGGGCGGCGCACCTCGCGGTACTCCTCCCGCACCACCCGGTCGTCCTGCACCGGCACGACCCGGTCGGCCACCACCCGGTCCTCGCGTACCGGCGTGGCCACCACCGTACGGCGGCGGCTGTTCCAGAAGTAGAGGGTGGTGAGCAGCCCGGCGAGGCCGGCGACTTACCCAGGCGCTCCGATCGTCAATCAGGCAAGCTGTGCGCATGACCGACGGCAGAGCCGAGGAACGGACACTGGTGCTGCTCCGGCACGCCAAGGCCGAACAACCCGCCGGGGACGCCCCGGACGTCGAACGCCGGTTGACCGCGCGCGGGCACGCCGACGCGGCCGCCGCCGGAGCCTGGCTGGCCCGGCACGGCCTGCTGCCCGAGGTGGTGCTCTGCTCGGCGTCCCGGCGTACCCGCCAGACCTGGCACGACGTGGCGATGGGCATGACGGGCTCCCCGCCGGAAGGAGGGCCGACGGGGTCGTCACCCGTGGTGCGCTACGAGGCGACCGCGTACGAGGCACACCCGCAGGAACTGCTCGCCCTGGTCCGGGCGGCCGAGCCGGCGGCCCGTACGGTGCTGCTGATCGCCCACAATCCCGGCATCTCGCTGCTGGCGGCGCTGCTCGACCCGGAACGGGCTGATCCCGAGGGGCTGCGCACCACCGAGGCGGTGGTGCACCGGACCGCGACGCCCTGGGCGGAGCTGGCACCGGGCGGCGCGGGGATCGTGGACCGGCACACCGCCCGGGGCTGACCCCACCCCTGGGCGATGAGCCGGGCCTGCCGCCCCGTGCTCCCCCGCGCCCCGGGCCGCGCGGCGGCTTCCTGGCGCGGGAGGGACGGATCAGGACGGCGGTGCGGTGGGCGGCGGCGGGTCGGGCGGCGGCGGCATCATCGCGGTCGGATGGGACAGCCGGTTCTCCTCCACGATCAGCGTGCGAGCCCGCTTGCGCCGGTCCTGCCAGAACCAGAGCGTGGTGAGCAGGACGGCCAGTCCGGCCAGGATGAACACCCAGCCGACCGCGCGCAGGTCGATCCACCAGACGTTGGCCCGGATGGCGAAGGTCATGATCGCGCCCAGCGCGATGAGAAAGATTCCACTACCAATGCCCATGTGCGCTGCACTCCCCCGTGCGGTGGCCTCTGGGCGTGCCCTGACGTGGTCCGCGACGGTTACCCGTCAACCGGGCCCCCTACCGATCCGTGCCCCGCGAATCCCGCCCCGGCCCGACCCGTTGCTGCCCCCCGCCCCCGGTTGCGGCGGGTCGCGGTATCCGGCGCCGCGGACACCGCGACATGCCGCAAACCGTGCACGGCAAGCTGGGCGGACACCGCGACACGCCGCAAACCGCGCACGGCAAGGACCGCGGAGACCGCGACACGCCGCGAGCCGGGTTGGGCAAGCGGATCGGGGGAGGACGGCGGCGGCCGGCGAGCATGTACTCGCCGGCCGCCGTCAGGGTCGAACCGGGCTGATCACCCCGGAGGGGATCAGAACGCCTCCTCCGGGAGGTCCATGATCTCCAGGTCGGCGCCCTCGATGATCCGCCGGTCGGCGCCGATACGAGGCAGCACCTCGCGGGCGAAGAACCGGGCGGCGGCCACCTTGCCGGTGTAGAACGCCCGGTCAGCGGCGGAGACCTCGCCGGCCAGGGCGCGCAGGGCCACATCCGCCTGCTTCTGGAGCAGCCAGCCGACGACCAGGTCGCCGATGGCCAGCAGGAAGCGACGGCTGCTCAGGCCGACCTTGTACAGGCTCCGGGCGTCGCCGCCCTGCGCCTCGCCGAGCCAGCCGGTCATCACGCCGAGGATGCTCTGGATCTCGGCGAGCGCCTTGCCCAGCGCCTGCCGCTCCTCCTTGAGCTGGCCGTTGCCGGCCTCGGAGGTGATGAACTCCTGGATCTCGCCGGCGACCGCCAGCAGAGCCTTGCCGTTGTCCCGGACGATCTTCCGGAAGATCAGGTCGAGGCTCTGGATCGCGGTGGTGCCCTCGTACAGGGTGTCGATCTTGGCGTCCCGGACGTACTGCTCCAGGGGGTAGTCCTGGAGGAAGCCGGAGCCGCCGAAGGTCTGCAGCGCCTCGTGGCCCAGCAGCTCGTACGCCCGTTCCGAGCCGACGCCCTTGACCAGCGGGAGGAGCAGGTCGTTGACCCGCTTGGCCAGCTTGGTGGCCTTCTCGTCACCGGCCGCCTCGGCGATGGCGACCTTGTCCTGCCAGCTGGCGGTGTAGCAGACCAGCGCGCGCAGGCCCTCGGCGTACGACTTCTGCAGCAGCAGCGAGCGACGCACGTCCGGGTGGTGGGTGATGGTCACCCGCGGAGCGGTCTTGTCGGCCTGCTGGATGAGGTCGGCGCCCTGCACCCGGTTCTTGGCGTACTCCAGGGCGTTCAGGTAGCCGGTGGAGAGGGTGGCGATCGCCTTGGTGCCGACCATCATCCGGGCGTACTCGATGATCATGAACATCTGCCGGATGCCGTCGTGCTTGTCGCCCAGCAGCCAGCCCTTGGCCGGCACGCCGTGCTCGCCAAAGGTCACCTCGCAGGTGTTGGAGACCTTCAGGCCCATCTTGTGCTCGACGTTGGTGGCGAAGGCGCCGTTGCGCTCGCCCAGCTCGCCGGTGTTCTCGTCGAAGTGGTACTTCGGCACCACGAAGAGCGACAGGCCCTTGGTGCCCGGGCCGCCGACGCCCTCGACGCCGACCGGACGGGCCAGCACGTAGTGGACGATGTTGTCGCTCAGGTCGTGCTCACCGGAGGTGATGAAGCGCTTGACGCCCTCGATGTGCCAGGAGCCGTCCGGCTGCGGGATCGCGCGGGCCCGACCGGCGCCCACGTCCGAGCCGGCGTCCGGCTCGGTGAGCACCATGGTGGAGCCCCACTGCCTGTCGATGAAGATGCGCGCCCACTTCTTCTGCTGCTCGGTGCCCTCGACGTGCAGCACGTGGGCGAACGACGGGCCGGAGGAGTACATCCAGATCGGGGCGTTGGCGCCGAGCACCATCTCGGCGAGCGACCACCAGAGGGCGCGCGGGGCGTTGGTGCCGCCCAGGGCCTCGGGGAGGTCCAGCCGCCAGAACTCGGAGTCCATGAACGCCTGGTAGGACTTCTTGAACGACTCCGGCAGCGGCGCGGTGTGCGTGGCCGGGTCGAAGACCGGCGGGTTGCGGTCGCTGTCCGTGTAGCTGGCCGCGAGGTCCTCGCGGGCCAGGCGGTCGACCTCGGAGAGGAAGCTGCGGGCGGTGTCGACGTCCAGGTCCGTGTACGGCTCCTGGCCGAACGTCCGGTCCGCCCCGAAGACCTCGAACAGGTTGAACTCGAGGTCCCGAAGATTGCTCTTGTAGTGGGTCATGCTCGCTGGCCCCGCTTCCGGACAGGTATTACCGATCAGTAACCACGACTGTATTACTCACCAGTAGCCAGCGACAAGCCGATCTCGGAAGTGACGGCGATTACACACCTGTGGTTCAGCTCTCGTTCGGGCCGCGGGAGGGCGCGCCGGGCGGGCTGATCAGGCCTCGGCCGCACCGACCTCCCAGCTCGGCACGGGCACGGTCGCGCCGCTGCTCGGGCCCGTGTACTCCATCAGGACCAGGGCGATGTCGTCGTCCAGCCGACTGTGCACCCACTCCACCAGCGCGGTCTCCAGCGAGGCGAGCCCGTCGCCGACCGTGCCGTGCCCGAGCAGCCGCCAGGCCCGGTCCGCGGTCGGGAAGAACTCCCCGTCCCGGCGCGCCTCACCCAGCCCGTCGGTGAAGAGCAGCAGCCGGTCGCCGGGCTCCAGCCGTTCCACCCGGGGCCGGACCACCGGCATGAAGCCCAGCGGCGGGGCGGGCGCGGGCGGCTCCAGCGGGATCACCGCGCCCCGGCGCAGCAGCAGCGGCGCCGGGTGGCCGCAGTTGACGATGGTCAGCGTGCCGCCGCGCTCCTCCACCACCGCCGCCGTGACGAAGTCCTCGTCACCCACGTTGCGGGCCACCGCCCGGTCCAGGTCGGCCACCACGGCGCGCAGATCGGCCCGCTCGTACGCGACGTGCCGGTACGACCCCAGCACGATGCTCGCCAGCCGGACCGCGTCCAGCCCCTTGCCCCGGACGTCCCCGATGATCATCCGCACGCCGTACGGGGTGTCGATCGCCTCGTAGAGGTCGCCGCCGATCTCGGCGGTGGCCGTCGAGGAAATGTATCGGGCGGCCACTGCGAGGGTGCCCACCTGCGGGCCGAGCGGCCGCAGCACCGCCTGCTGGGCGACCGACGCCAGTTTGGACAGCTCGGCGATCTGCTCGGCCTGGCGCTGCCGCAGCGCGGCCACCGCCGCCGCGACCCCGCTGGCGAAGGCGATCCCGGCGAGGTTGACCGCGGTGACCAGCGACGCGGTGGGCTCGGCCAGCGCGAAGCTGGCCCCGAGCACCACGGCGACCAGCCCGATCCCGAGCACCACCTGCCAGGAGGCGAACGCCGCGGCAAGAAGGGGGGCGGCCATCATCAGCGCGACGTAGTGCGCCTCCCGGCCGTCGGCCAACTCCACCGCCGAGATGATCGCGAGCAGGCCGAGGGCCGCGCCGACGCCGGCGCGGGATCCGGGACTCAGCGGGCCGCGGCCCGACTGGAAGGCATGCGTTCGTACGAGGGACAGCATGCCTGATGGAGGTGAACCGGTGAATGAACCTGACCCCTCGATTGAGGGTGTTCCGGCCGGCCGGGCGGTCACGACGGGCCGATCGCCGTCAGCCGAGCCCCGTCAGCCGAGGACCTCGTACCTCACCGTCAGCTCACCCAGGCTCACCGAGGCGATGGTCGCGAACGCGGCGCGGGACAGGTCGAGGCAGCGCCCCGCGATGAACGGGCCACGGTCGTTGATGCGGACGGTCACCGACTTGCCGTTGTCCGGGTTGGTGACCCGGACCCGGGTGTTGAACGGCAGGGTCTTGTGCGCGGCGGTCAGCTCGTCCGGGTTGAAGGTCTCGCCGTTGGCGGTCAGCTGGCCCTCGTCATAGAAGGACGCGCCGCAGGAGCCGCTGTCCACCACGGCGCTCTTCGGGGCGGCCTTGCTGGTCGTTGCGCTCGGCTTCGGGGCAGCGGTGCGGGTCTTGGCCCGGGAGGCCGCCTGGGCGGACCGGGTCGCCTTCGGGCTGGCCGTGACGGTCGGCGACGGGCTGGCCGTCGGGGGCGCGCTGGCGCTCGGGCTCGGCGAGGTGGTCGCGCTGGGGCTGACCGCGCCGGGCACGGTGTCGGCGACGACGGGGGTCGCCGCCTCACCCGAGGTGAGCTGCACGGCGCCGACGGTGCCACCGACGGCGAGCACGACGCCCACGGCCGCGGTGGCGGCGATGCCGGCCGGCGAGGAGAACATGCGGGTACGGGAGTGCCTACCAGCCACCTGACCGGTCCTTTCGTCAGCTGAACAAACCAGGTCGGACCGTAACGAGAGAAGCACTTCCGAAGTCAACGTGATCATGGTGGTATGGCCGGAATTGCAGTGATACGTGTAGCCGATCATCCGAGGCCACGGGGGCTGGACGGGCCAGCATCCTCCGGTGGCAGCGGGTGGGCGAGGATGGGCGGATGGCCGATGAGCTGCGCCGGCGGTTGACCGAACTGTTCCGCTGGGTCGACCCGGGTCCGGGCAGCAGCCATCTGGTCAGCGACACCTCCGGCTGGTGGCGCGACCCACAGGTGCTGGCCGCGCTCGGGCCGGCCCTGGTCGCGCCGTTCCGGGACGCCCGGCCGACCGTGGTGGTGGCCCCGGCCGCCACCGGGCTGATGCTCGGCCCGCTCGCCGCCACCGCCCTCGGGGTGGGGTTCGTGCCGGCGCACAAGCCGGGGGACGGGCGGCTGCCGGCCGGGCCGCTGACCTGGGCCCGGAGCGAGCCCGACTTCCGCGGCCGCCAGGTCGACCTGGCCGTGGTGGACCGGCGGCTCGGACCGGACGACCGGGTGCTGGTGGTGGACGACTGGGTCGCCACCGGGGCGCAACTGCGGGCGATCCGGGAGATCTGCGCCACCCGGGGCGCGACCTGGCTCGGGGCCGCCGCCGTGGTACGGGACTGCCCGCCCGAGGTGACCCGGGAACTCCACCTGCACGGGCTGCTCGACGCCGCCCGGCTGCCCGCTTGACCTGAAGCTCGCTTCAAGTCCGACGATCGGCGGATGGACAACGGCATCCTGGACGAGGCGTACCGACGGCTGCACCGCACCGGCCCCGAGTTCGAGGGCTGGCTCTCCAACCACGGACCGATGGCGGTCGAGGCCCTGGTCCGGCACGGCCACGACCGGAGCGTGCACCGGTGGCTGGACGACTACCTGCGCGGGCTCGACGAACTGCCGCGCGGCCAGCGGCGGATCGAGGACTGGCGGGAGGCACTCGGCGACCCGAAACGCGCCGGTGACTGGCTCGCCCACTTCGACCGGGAACTGCGCGAACACCCCTGGCGCGAGGTGCTGGGCACCTGGTGGCCACGGCTGCTGCCCGGCATCGCGGCCGGCGCGACCCACGGCGTCATCCGGGTCGGTCACGCCGTCCGGGCGCTGCGGGAGGACGGATCCAGCCCGGACCGGGTGACCGAGCTGGGCCAGGCTCTCGGCTACTGGGCGGCCCGCTGGCAGCCCGTGCCGGGCGCGGACGCGCCGTCCCGCCCCGACGGCCCGGACGTCGCCACCGCGCTGGCCGGGCTGCCCCGGATCGCGGATCGCACCGGCGGCATCCGGGAACGGCTGGCGCGGCTGAAGGACGTACCCGAATGGGCGCAGGCGGTGGCGGCGCCGCGCCCGGCGCGGACGCCCGCCGACGCGGAACGGGGGCTGATCGCACTGGTCCACCAGGCCACGCTGGACTACCTGCGGTACGGGCACGCGAACGCGGTGATGCTGGTGCACGCGGTGACCGCACCCACCGCGGTGCTGCGCACCCTGCCGGCGCTCGACCCGGCGCTCTGGGCGCCGAGCCTCACCGCGGCCTGGTCGGCCACGGCGGCGGTGACCGCGGTGTACGCCCCACCGCACGGCACGCCGATGCCGGTGGTCACCCCCGGCACCCCGGCGGAGGTCTTCGCCCGGGCCGCCCGGCACGGCGACGCGCACGTGGTCAAGCTGGCCGACGCCGTCCTCGACGCGCACGCCGCGACCGGCGACGAGCGGGTTCTCGCCGCCGCCGGCTACGCCGGTCAGCTGATCTGAACGAACTCCTCCACCGCGGTGCAGACCCGGCCGAGCACCTCGGCCGAGCGGGCCAGCGGACCGGGCACCAGCATCCCGTGGTGGGCGTCCGGGACCTCCAGCACGTGCGGGGTGAGCCGGCGCGCCACGTCGCCGTCCCAGGAGGGGTCGGCGGTGCCGCCGACCAACAGGAACGGCGCGGTGGCCCGACCCAGCGCGTCGACCACCTCGGGCCGGTGCAGCAGCGGGGTCAGCCAGACCGCGGGGAGCCCCCGGTCGGCGGCGAGCGGGGCGGCCAGCGAACCGAGCGACTTGCCGACCAGCAGGTCGGACCGCTCTGCCAGCGCCGGCTCCACCTGCCCGACCACCCACTGGACGGCGGCGGCCGGGCCGTCCCGGTCGGGGGCGAAGCGCTCCGGCGCCTGCCAGATGATCCGGTGCACGTCGAAACCGGCCCGGTCCAACGCCTCACCCACGTACGCGAAGAGCGGGTATCGCGTGTCGTAGCCCCGGCCGGGGATGAGCACCGCGCGCCGGTCCGCCATGGTCGATCTCCTCTCGCCAGCCCTCACCGTAGCGGCCGGCGCCGATTCCCCACGACGGGAAATCGGCGCTGGGTATCCTCGGCAGGATGTGGCCTCGGATCGGTGGACTGCGCACGCTCGCCCTCGGCACGCCAGGACGGGTGCGGACCAACCTCAACACGCTGGTGCTGGCCGGGGTGAAGACGGCGACCGCCACCCTGCTCACCGAGTACGCCGAGGAGGGTGAGGAGCTGGAGCACGTCGGCGAACGGCTGGTCCTGGTGGACGACGCCGACGCGCTCGCCGGGATCGTCGAGGTCACCGGCGTCGAGCTGGTCCGCTTCGCCCACGTCCCGTGGGAGTTCGCCCGCGCCGAGGGGGAGGGCGACCGCTCGATCGAGGAGTGGCGGGAGGGGCACGCCGCCTACTGGGCGCGCGTCGGCACCCCGGTCACCGACGACACCGAGATCGCCTGCATGCGGTTCCGGCTGGTCTCCGCAGGCGACGGCGGCGTCGCCACCGGCGACCTGGGGGTGTGACGGGCCCGGTCAGGCCCCGCGCAGCTCGGGCAGCAGGCGGGTGGCGACGTCCACCAGGACCGCCTCGTCGCCGGCGTACCAGCTGTTGGCCCGGGGCCAGTGCGTGACCACGTCGGTGAAGCCGAGCGCCGCCGCCCGGGCCACCTGCTCGGCGAAGAAGTCGGCGCTGCTCAGCGAGAAGATCGGCGCCGAGTCCAGCGACAGGTAGCGGTCCAGGGTGGCCGGGTCCCGGCCGGTGGCGGCCAGCGTCTGGTCGAGCCGGGCGCAGAGCTGCCCCACCCCGTCCCACCAGCTCGTCAGGTCATCGCCACCGGTGCCGGTGGTGACCCAGCCCTGACCGAAGCGGGCCACCAGCCGCATCGACCGGGGACCGTTCGCGGCCACCACGAACGGCACCCGGGGCTGCTGCACGCAGCCCGGGTTGTTCCGGGCGTCCACCGCGGCGAACCAGTCGCCCCGCCAGGTGGCGCCGTCCTCCCGCAGCACCAGGTCGAGCAGTTCGGTGAACTCGGCGAAGCGGTCCACCCGCTGCCGGGGTGGCAGGGTCTCGCCGCCCAGCACCGCGGAGTCGAAACCGATGCCGCCTGCCCCGAGGCCGAGCAGCACCCGGCCGGCCGAGACGTCGTCGAGGGTGGTCACCTGCCGGGCGAAGGCCGCCGGGTGCCGGAAGTTCGGCGAGGCGACCAGCGTGCCGAGCCGGATCCGGGAGGTCACCGTGGCGGCGGCGGTCAGGGTGGCCATGGAGTCGAACCAGGGGCCGTCGACGAGGTCGCGCCAGCCCAGGTGGTCGTACGTCCAGGCGTGGTCGAAGCCCCACTCGTCCGCCTGGCGCCAGCGGCGCTGCGACTCCGACCAGCGCTGGTCGGGAAGGATCACGATGCCAATCCGCATGATCGCCAGGGTACGGCCCGACGCGGCCCGAGCCACCCGGCGCGGTCTGGTCATACATCGATCATCTGTATATGATCCCTCTCATGGCGGCGATGCGTGAACCGACGTTCCTGATCCTCACCGCGCTCGCCGGCGGTCCCCGGCACGGCTACGGCATCGTCCAGGACGTCGCCGTCCTCTCCGAGCAGCGGGTGACCCTGCTCCCCGGCACCCTCTACACCGCGCTGGACCGACTCACCGCCGAGGGCCTGGTGGAGCCCGACCGGGAGGAGACCGTGGACGGCCGGCGACGCCGCTACTTCCGCCTCACCTCTGACGGGCACGCCGCCCTCGGGGTCGAGGCCACCCGGCTGCGCCAGCTCGCCACCGCCGCCGAGGCCCGGCTGCGCGCGTTCCGCCCCGGCACCGCCTGACCTGCCCACCCGCCCACCCGCCCGGCCAGTTCCGGCCGGGCGGCGGAGGCACACCTCGCACCGCCTGACCCGAAACCGAGCCCCGGAAGGAAGGCCATGGCACCGACCGACGACCCGCTCGCACGCCGCTACCGCCGCCTGCTGCGCTGCTACCCACGCGCCTACCGCCGGGAGCGCGGCGACGAGCTGCTGGCCCTGCTGCTCGACACCGCGCCGCCCGGACAGAGCAGGCCACGGCTCCGGGAGGCCGTCGACCTGATCCGCAACGGGATGCGCTGCCGGCTCGGCCGACCGGCCAGCAGCACCGTCGTCGCCTGGGCGGCGCTGGCCGCGGTCGTCTGCGGGCTCTTCAGCGCGGCACTATCGGCCCGGGTCGCCTGGGAGACCGCCCGACCGCTGCCGGGCCCCGCCGAGACCGGCGAGATCTTCCGGACCGTGCTGCCCGACCATGGACCCGACCATGTCGACATCCCGTCGTCGTTCTTCGGGTACTACACCCAGCCGCTGGGCCTGGACGACCTGGACAACCTGCTCCTCGGCGACGGCGGGGAGTACCAGCAGACCGCCACCGACGCGTGGGCTGCCGGTCCGCCACCCGTCCCGTCCGATCAGACGGTGGCGGTGGCCCAGCGCCGGCTCCGGGAAACGGGCTGGCACCTGGACGGGGTGACGGTGGAGAGCGCCAACGGCTGCGTCGACAAGCTCTGCGCCTCCTCCATGCTGATCACCTACACCACGGTCAACGCCAGGCAGGGCGACACCCTCCTCGCCGTCACGGTCAACTCGAACCCCGAGCCCGAGTCGCCGTACGCGTCGATCGCCCTGCGCCGCACCACGCCGCCACTGGTCCTACCGGCCGCCGTCGGTGGCGGGCTGCTCGGCGCGCTGGCCGGCTGGCTGCTCTTCGGCTGGGCGAGCCGGCGCACCGAGGCACCGCACCCCGCCCGGACGGTGGTGAAGGTCCTCCTCGGCGTGACGCTCCTCCTGTGGTGGCTGCCGGTCCTGGTGTCCGTGCCGGCGCTGGCGAGCCACCACCGGGGCGAACCGCACGCCCAGTGGCATCCGCTCTGGGAGTGGCTCGGCCAGCCGACCCTCTCGCTGTTCTTCCTGGTCGGATCGGTGAGCGCGCTGCTCGGGATCGCCCTGGCCACGCTGCCCCGGCGGGACGCCGACCGGGTGTCGACGCTCGCGAGCGGCTGACCCCTCCGGTCAGCTCGGGGCGAGCTTGGTCATCATCCGGGGCAGGTGCGGGTCGAGGGTGCGGGGGTCCGCCGCCGCCACCTCGGCTGGCGTCCACCACCGGACGGCCCGGAACTCCCCCGGGTCGGGCGTGAGCGGCTGCTCCCGACGGCCCTCCAGCACGTACCAGAGGCTCACGTCGACGTGCCGCTCGTCGGGTGGGCCGACCGTCGGCGTGACGGTGAGGAAGAGCGGGCGTTCCCCCTGGTCCGCCGGGAAGACCGCCGGCACGCCCAACTCCTCGACCACCTCCCGGCGTACGGTCTGCACCGGGTGTTCCCCGGGCTCGACGTGACCGCCGGTGGGCAGCCACCGCCCGGCGTTGCGGTGGTCGACCAGGAGGACGCCGCCGTCGGTGATGTCGCGCAGCAGGAAGTACGCGACCAGGTGCGGCGACGGGGTGCGGGGCTTGGCCCGGCGAAAGACGTCGTCGGTCGCGGCGAGCCAGTCGAGGCACTCCACGCGGTGCGTCGCCTCCAGGTCGTCCAGCGGCGCGATCGACTCGACCAGCGTCCGGATCTCGTCCAGCACCCGCATTCCGCGCATCCTGCCAGTCACCGGTGGTTACGGGATGAGCAGCCCCCAGTAGGTCGCCCAGGGTACGAACAGCAGGCCGGCGACAACGAGCAGGCTGAGTCGGACCTGGTCACCGCGGCTGAGGTCGTGACGGTGACGTCGCCACGACAGTGCGGTGGCGACGGTGGCCACGACGGTGCCGACGGCGAGGGCCTGCAGGCCGAGCCAGGGTGCAGGGCGGCCGATCACCACGGGTCCGACGACGTTTGCGGCGGTGGCCATCACGAAAAAGAGGTACATGAGCGCACCCATCGTGGTCGCCAGGCCGATGGCGGCCAGCCAGCGCGCCGAACGCCGCACCGGCGGGGCGCCACGTCGGCCGCGGATGCGCCGTACGGCGGCGGTCAGCGGGTAGCCGGTGAAGGCCACCAGGAACACGATCAGGATGACGAGTTGGATCCAGGGGGACTCGTACCAGGCGAGCGGTGTGAGCGTGGGGGCGGGTACGTCCTGAGCCGGAGCCTCGGCGTTCGGGCTGGGCAGGGCGTGGGGCAGGTTCTCGATCCAGGAGGTCTCGTAATCGCCGTACGTGGGCGGGAGGCTGTCGAGCCGGTCGAAGCCGCCGTTGGCCGTCAGGTGCAGGTTGTGCCGTACGCCGGGGACGAACCGGATCGTGTAGTGGTTGTTGCCGCCGTTGTCCAGTGCCTGCCGGATGATCTGGCTGCTCTCCCGTGGGAGGGCTTCGCGGTCAAGTTCGCCCCATTGCGCGAGTACTGGCTGATGCACCGCCGGCCAGGCCGGTGTCGGGTCGAAGTTGGCCGCCGGGAACAGGCCCGCGCCGATCGTCATCCGCACCGCGTTGACCTGCATCGTGTGCAGGAACGACCCGGACACGCCGGCGTGCCGGAGGAACTCGCCGTATCCCCATGCCGTCTGGGCGCCGGGGGTGATACCGACCGCGCCGACAGTGATCAGGAATTTCACATCGGTGGAGCGGTGCGCGGCGAGCGGCGCGACATAGGCACCCTCCGACAGTGCCCACAGACCAAGCCGGGCCGGGTCGACATCAGCGCGGGACCGGAGCAGTTGCAGGCCGGCGAGCGCGTCGTCGGCCAGCACCGAGTAGTCACGATGTAGCAGTGAGTAGCCTACGGTCCGCTTGTCGTAGATGAGTGTCACGACGCCGCGCCGTGCGAATGCCTCGGCGTCCGCGTACAGTGCCTGCCGGCCTCGATTGCCCGCTCCCTCAATCAGCACCATCGCTGGCCGGCGCTGTGTCGTCGGCGCCGGTGCCAGGACCGTGCCGTGCAGGACCACGCCGCCGTTGCCGGAGAAGGACACCTCCGTGCTGGTCACGCCGTCCGGGGCAGCGTGTGCGGGAGCGGTCGGAAGGACAAGCACGGCAGCAGCGAGGGCTGCCAGTGCTGCCACGATCCGCGGCAACCACCGGAAACCGCCCGGTCTGCTGGCACCGGATTCGCCGGTTCGACGCGTTGCCCTGATCTGGGCCACCGCATGCTGCATGGGTCCGTCCCTTCAGATCGTCTGGCGCACCCGGCGGGGCGCCATCCACGAAGATCAGGTTCGCCTACTCGCGGGACACGGCCCAGTGCCGTCGCACCTCATGTCGTAGGGGTGCAGGCACCTGGACGGATCGGGGTCCCTGGCTCGTCGACGCCCAGCGGCACGAAACCTAGGGTTGATCTTGTTCGGGGACGCTTGATCTGCCGTGCACGGCACGGCTGGAAGGATCGTGACCATGCGACGGAGGATCGCGCACGGGGCACGGGAGCTCGGGCAACTGCTGGCCGGTGCGGCCATCGGGTTGCCCGCACCGGTCCTACTGTTCCTGATGGCGGTCTCGGTGCCGGCGAGTCTTGCGGCGGGTCTGGGCGTCCTGCTCTTCGTCACCGCCGTATGGCTGACTCGCCGCCTGGCCGATCTGCAGCGCCACCGGGTCGCGGCGGTGCTGGGCGAGCCGGTCACCTCCCCTTACCTGCCGTTGCCCGCGGGCGTACCGGCCCGAGCCCGCACCTTGATCGGCGACCTGGCCACCTGGCGCGACCTGACCTGGCTGGTGTGCCAGTTCGTGCTGAGCGTGATCAGTGTGACGCTGGGACTGGGACTGTGGTTGGCGGCCGCGGAGTTCCTGTCCGCGCCGTTGCTTCGGGCTCTGCTGCCTTCCCAGACCGTCTTCGACCCCGCAGTGCTGGAGATCACCGGCAGGTCCGGTCCGCTCGCGTGGGCGCTGGTGCCGGTCGGCGCCGGGCTGGCTGTGCTGGCCTATCGCACGCCGCGGCATCTCATCGCTGGTCAGGCACGGCTCGCGGCCGTACTGCTCGGGCCCACGTCCGCCGCCAGGTTGTCCGCGCGGGTGGACCAGCTGACCACCACCAGGGCCGCCGCCGTTGATGCCTCCGCCGCCGAACTCCGCCGGGTCGAACGGGATCTGCATGACGGGGCGCAGGTACGCCTCATCGCCGTGACCATGAATCTCGGCATGGCCGAGGACGTCATCGACGCAAATCCGGCCGGTGCCAAGGCGCTGTTGGCCGAGGCGAAGGCCAGCGCGAGCGCGGCCCTGACGGAACTGCGCGACCTGGTGCGCGGCATTCATCCGCCGGTGCTGGCCGACCGGGGGCTGGCGGGGGCGGTGCGAGCTCTGACGCTGACCAGCAACCTCCCGGTCGAGCTGGATCTTCGGCTTGACCGGCGCCTGAGCGCGCCGGTGGAGTCCGCGGCATATTTCGTCATAGCCGAGTCGTTGGCCAACGCGATCCGGCACAGCGGCGCCGGTGGTGTCCAGATCGCCATCGCCGACAGTGGTCCGGCACTGTGCATCAGCGTGCGCGACGACGGACACGGCGGAGCCGATCCGTCCCGCGGCAGCGGACTGCGGGGCATCCAACGTCGGCTGTCCGCCTTCGACGGAACCCTCCGCATCGCCAGCCCGCCGGGCGGGCCTACCGTGCTGGACATGGAGCTGTCGTGCGCGTCCTGATCGCCGAGGATCAACTACTGCTGCGCGACGGGTTGACCCGGATGCTGACCGCGTACGGCTTCGAGGTCGTGGCCGTCGTCGACGACGCCGTGCAACTCGCCGACGCGCTCGTCTCAACCCGGCCCGACGTCGCCGTGCTCGACGTGCGCCTACCACCCACCTTCACCGACGAAGGACTGCGCGCCGCCATCGCCGCCCGCCGCGAGGTGCCCGGCCTGCCCGTCCTGATCCTCTCCCAGTACGTCGAACGGCTGTACGCCCGTGAACTGCTCTCCGACCGCTCCGGGGCGGTCGGATACCTCCTCAAGGACCGGGTCGGTGACGTAAGGCAGTTCATCGACGCGATCCGCCAGGTCGCCACCGGCGGCACGGTGATGGACCCAGAGGTCGTCGCGCAACTGCTGGGCACAATCGCCGGCGGTGATGTCTCGGCCAAAGACCTAGGTCATCCGTCAGACATGTGCTGAGACGGGCCCTGACTCGCCGCAAGCGGCCATAATCTACCAACACGCCACCCCAGAGGCGGATCAGGCCATCGCCCAGGCGATGAGCGACGAAGTGAAGGCGGAGCGCAAGAAGGCCAAGAAGGCGGCGGCCGGCACCTCGGACAAGCCGAAGGCCAAGGGCAAGAAGGCGTGCCTAGTGGCCCGTGGATGGCCCGCCGGGCGCTCGTGGCCGGAGAAGCGTCGAAGGCCCTGGCTGGGACTCGCGTCCTGGCCAGGGCCTCGATCGTGGAGCGGGTGACGGGAATCGAACCCGCACTGTCAGCTTGGGAACCGTACAAGATCCGCTGACAACTGGCGCTGCTGCCAATTCGGCAACCCTTCGGGTGGCCTGGAGTGACCTAGACCGGCCAGGCGTAATGGCCCGCTAATGGCCCGCCAGCCCCAAAGGCAGGGGGGCACCTCCCTAGGCGCCGCCCCCTACACCGCCGCCTCCGGAGGGACGCACCTCTCCCGGCCGCATCCTGTCGTTGAGCTGGGCGAACGCCAGCCAGGCAGGGGAGAGCGGTCAACTTCGGCATGCATTCGGCAGAGAGGGCTTCCCGCACGGCTGGCGCGCTTTCCTGCGGCGACCATGATCCGGTAGGTAGTCTCCGCTCATGATCGCGCCGCCCCTCGCCTCGCGTTAATGGCGACTCCGCGCCGCAGCGGCTGTCGTCGCCGTTCTCGCGGGCTGCCTCGTGGTCCCTGTTGGGTGGGCCGCCGTCAAGCCGGTCGACGCGGACCGGGGTGAGGCGACCCCCGTTGCTGCCGCGAACGCCTACCTTCTGACGGTGTTCAGCGGCTCCGATGGCGAGCCGGGCATCCGCCGCTGCCTGTACCGCGACCGCGAATCGGAACTCTTGGCGGAAGTACGCGCGTGGCGCGCCAAGGTTGCTGCAATGGATTCCGAAATCAGGGTGGAGTCTGGATATTCCATTCGAGAGAGGATTGAGTGATGAAAGTTAGTTCGAAGGTTTTAGGGTTGATTATGGGCGCATTCTTCATTCCATTATCCTTGATTGGATGCGCAGAGAGCGAGGAGTCAAGTGGGGAAACAAAGATTTTCGAAATTGCTAATACCGAAGAAGTTGTCGGCAAGAAGGGCGAAGAAGTGTTGACACTCAGGAAGCATTATATGGTTCTGAATCCACCAAGGGACTTGATAGATTTGAAGGATTTAGTTGAAGGATACGTCAAGGATAATCCAGTCGAAAGTGAGAACGGATTCCTTCATCTGTCTTTCTACAGGGAAAGTGACGACTTGCCAAGGAACTGGCAGCCTGATGAGGGTTACATGAATACGGATCGGCTGGAACATCATAAAAGCGATCTCATTGCATCGATCACTTGGTCAGATATCCAACCCGAAAAAGAATACGATGTTTATGACAAAAGTGAGGAAGGGAAAATCCTGAAGCGGATGCGTTTCATTGAGGATCGGCTTGTTGAGTGAGTGCGCCAGACCGCGGCGCGACGCTGCTGCCAGGTCGGCAGCCCTCTGGGTGGCCTGGAATGACCTAGATCGGCCAGGCGTAATGGCCCGCCAATGAGCCATTCCGGGCAAGGCCATGGTGACGTTACGTAGTGTTGGATCTGTGGCGTGAGGAACTGGCGCGGACCGGCAACCGTCTGGCAGTGGCTGGCGTCGAAGGCACGTGAACACAGTTCTGGACGTGCTGATGTTTCTCGCGGTGGCGCTGCTCGCGTATCTCACGGGGCAACGCTTCCCGCATCTGGGTGGGTGGGTCAGCCGGTGGGGCAGTCGTTATCGCGCGGCCGTGGTTCGACCGTCAGGACCGTGGCGTTGGTGGTCACGGCTGCTGTTCGTGGTAGGTGCGCTCGCCGCCACGGCGCTGGTGTGGCCGATCATCCAGCCGGGAGATCCCGTCGCCGACGAGATGTTGGAGCCGGCTGAGGTCGCCGTGATCGTCCCTGTGGTCCTTGTGTTCCCGGTCGCGTGGGCCCTATTGGGCCGGTCCAGGCCGTATGCCTGGCGCGTCGCTATCGTGCTCGCCGCGTGTGTCGCCGGGTGGTCGCTGTGGACCGTCACGTTCGGCAGTTACGGCACCCCGCCCAACATCGATGACGGACTGCGCTGGTACTTGGTGGGGACAGGCGTCATCGTCGCGTCCGCGACCGCGGTCGAGTCGTGGAAGCGGCGGCAGCGGGACCTGTTGACCATGCGTTGGGCGGCCGGCGCGTTCGTGTGGATGATCGGCGTGGCTGCTGCCTTGGCAATACCGGTCGTCGGCGACCAGCAGGTGCCGCCGCACGACGCGATCCTACCGCTGCCTCCGGCGATGACCGTGGTCCACGAGGAGGCGCGGTGCGCCATGCCCGAGAACTTCGGTTTCGGTCCCCGCTCCTGCAAGCGCCGGTTCACGGTCGCCGCCACCGACGGGTCGAACGTGGGAGAGTTGGCCCGGCGGCTCGGCGACCATCTGCAACGAACCAAGGGCTGGCCGGCCACATGGTACGACTCGTCTACCGCCCATTTCCCATGCCGACGGATTGGCTGGCTCAACCCCTACGAACTCTGCCTCGAACTGCGGCGCGACGAATCGACGTCGACCGTGAAGCTCCAGCTCGCGTACTACAACGGACGAGAACGTGTCGTCTACTGAGCCGTTTTGCGCAGGGTGTTGATCGCTGAGTGTTGTCATGTGGTGCGGGCGTGGTCGAAGTGAAGGAGCACGAGGGCTGCGGCGACGATCTTCCCGATCTGCCAGAGATCCAGGCTGACGTTGCGCAGCGCCTTGAACGTCATCTTCAGCAGGGCGTTGCCTCGCTCGCCGACAGAAACAGCACATGGTCAACTACGTCGGCGAGGCATCCGAGGCGTTCGTGTTCACCGGCGAGAGCGGCCGGAACCTCTGGCGCGGCGACTTCAACAAGCTGGTCAAGTGGTCCGAGGCGGTGGCCGCCGTGGGCGTGCCCGGCCTGCACTTCCACGACCTGCGGCATACCGGCAACACGCTCGCGGCACGGGCACCGGGTGCGAGCCTGCGGGACATCATGGCCCGGATGGGCCACGACAGCCCGCGCGCGGCCTTGTCTACCAGCACGCCAACCGGGAGGCCGACCAAGGGATCGCCGATGCGATCGACAAGGCGGTGAAGGCGGCCCGGCGCAAGCCGAGCAAGCGCAAGCCGAGGTGGGCCGCCGCGGATGGCGGGCCGGCCGTCGAGGCGAGCTAATGGCCCACGGCCTGTTTCATCTCCCCTGACAACGCGGAAGCCCTGGTTGGGACTCTCGTCCTGACCAGGGCTTTCGTGCGTTGGAGCGGGTGACGGGAATCGAACCCGCACTGTCAGCTTGGGAATCGGATTGATCACGGTGGCGCGTGGTCGTGCCACCTGCTGTCGAGCATGGGAGGGACCGGTCGATGTCATGCGACAGGCCGTTGTTGACCCCTGCTGACCGCTCCATCGGGCACAGGTCGGGCACGGCGGCGCGTGGACTTGAACCCCTAAACCGCCAGCCGGTTGGCAGATCCACCGAAAGTGGACCGGTCAGCCCTCTGGCCTGGCTCGACGCTCCTCGGTGTCTCTCGATCTTTCGCATACGTTTTCGGTATCGACTGTGCCGAATCTGTGCCCGATGATCTTTGGACGCCCTCTTACCTCGGACGGGGGATCGTTGGCTTGCGGGCAGCTCTGGGCGCATCGCACGTATGAGTCTGGGTGCTGCCGGAAGAGGCGACGGCAGCTTCGATCGCGTCGCCGGCCGCGCAGATGCGCCGGTCCAAGCGTCGGATCTCGGCGACGACGTCGGCCGCGATCAGTGATTCGGGCATCTTCGGTGTGGCCGGGCTGCCACACTTTGTCCTGTGGTAAGTGAGGACGACGGGGCGTCCGATGACAGGTCAGCGCGGGCACCGCGCGGCGTTCGACCGCTACGCGAGGGGCTCGGCGTAACCAGCGTGGAGCTCTTCTTCGATCTGGTGTTCGTCCTCGCGTTCATCCAGGTCGTTGCGTTGATGGACGACGACTTCACCAGTCACGGCGTGCTGAACGGGATGCTTGTGCTGGCCCTGTTGTGGTCGACGTGGTCCATCTATGCCTGGTTGGGCAACAGCCTCCAAGCTCGGGTCGGGCTGATCCGGATCGCACTGCTGTTTGTGACGGTGGTCACCCTTGTGATGGCGGTAGCGGTCCGACAGGCATTCACCGATTTCCGGGGCGCGGCTATCTCCGGCCCGGTGGTGTTCGTCGCGTGCTTCGTGGTCGTTCGGCTGGTGCATCTGGCGTTGCGTTGGTACGCCATTCCAGGCACGAGGCCGCGCATCGTCCTGCTGATCGCCGCGCCACTGTTTGTCGCCTCCGTCCTTCTGTTCTCCGCCGCCGTCGTGCCGCAGCGACTGTTCCACGACCCGTGGCTGGTCAAGGCAAGCCAGACCGGGCTCTGGATGGTTGCTATCATCATCGACTATGGCCGCGCCCTGGTGATGCGGTCGTGGGGGTGGCAGATCATCTCGGCCCGGCACTGGGCGGAGCGGCATGGCCTCATCGTGCTCGTCGCCCTTGGCGAGTCGCTCATAGCGGTTGGCCTGACCAGCAGCGGCGTGCCGATGACCGGATCGCTCATCGCGGCCCTCGTCTTCGCCATCGTCATCGCCGCCGCATTGGGCTGGACCTATTTCGACGTCGTCGCGATCGCCGCCGAGCGGACGCTGATCCAGAACCCCGTCCAGCGCCGGGTTGCCTACGCCCGCGACGCCTACAGCTATGTGCACCTGCCGATGATCGCCGGCATCATGCTGCTCGCCCTCGGACTGCACAAAGTGGTGACAATCATCAAAGACAATGAGCTGCACCATTCGGCCGTGCAACTGGAGAGCCTGGGCCTCCACGCCCTCTATGGTGGAGCAGCCCTGTTCCTGTTCTCCCACCTCGGCTTCCAACTGCGGATCACGCGCCTGCTCAGACGGGTCATCTGGCCGCGAGTGATTACCGCAGCGCTGCTGGTGGCGCTCATCCCGGCCGCCGGCCAGCTTTCGGCGGTGGTAGCGCTCGGCCTGCTGGCGGCTGTCTGTGTCAGCCTGGTCATCACGGAGGTCCTCGTCGCCGGCGGGCGGCGTAAAGAACTGCGCGAGACCGCTCTAGCCGGGGGCTTTCGGCAAGAGGGCACCTAGACCGGGCCGGCGGGCACGCCCACAAACTGCGCGCTGTTGCCATCCCGTCTGCCGCCGACCCGCCCGTTTGGGGAGCGGGCCGCCGCCCGGTCCGCCACGTCAAGCGGACCTTGACGCATGTACGGACGCTGGCGGGCCGGGCGGTGGTCTGCTCGGCTCGCCCGGGTCGTCGGCTGGCGGGATGGCCCTGCGCAACCACCCACGAACCGCAACGCGCGGACGGAGCCCCCGGCCATCCTGGAGTCGTTGCGCCCCCGCCGGAGGCGCAGTGACCGCGACCCGGCGACCGGCGCGGCCCGCCGCGCGGACCCGGCGTGCTCCTCCCTGCGCCGCGTCGTTCGGGCGCGGCGCGGCCGGCTGCCGGCCCGCGAACCGAAACCACTTTCGGCGCTGCCGTTGCGGCGGCCCCGGGCTTCCCGCTCTCCGCGCCAGCCGCCGGGCGTGTTGCGTGGCCGGCGTGGAGCGACAGCGGAGCGTCGGACGCGCGCCCAGGCGGCGGCGCGTGCGGCCCTTCAGGGCCGCACTTGAAGACGTATAGAAAGTTCTCACCGTTCAGCCGGCAGGCGGCCGACTGCCTGTTGAGCTTGGTAGCGGTCGCGGACGGCAGGCCACTCCGCTTCGATGACGCTGTAGTAGATCGAGTCCCGCACGTAGCCGTCACTGAGGATGCGGTGGTTGCGGAAGACGCCTTCCTGCTTGGCACCTATGCCGAGGATCGAATTCTGGGACCGGACGTTGCGGCTGTCGGTCTTAAAGGCAACGCGGATGGTCCCCATGGTCTCGAAGGCGTGACGCATGAGCAGGAAGACGGATTCACGGGATGCGCCGGTCCGCCAGCTTCCCGGCGTCAGCCAAGCCCACCCAACCTCGACGGCTCGGTCACGCTGGCGAATGTCGATCAGGCTGATGCTTCCGATGACCTCGCCGGTGCTCTGGTCGATCGTGGCGAAGGGAAGTCGGGCACCCTGCGCCTGCTCGTTCTCGGCGTCCCGGATCAGTGCTTCGGCATCCTCGATCCGCTGCGGCGTGGGCTCGTCAAGATACGACCAGATCTCGTCGTGCGAGGCCGCCTTAAGTAGGTCGGCTGCGTGGTGGAGCCCAAGCGGCTCCAGCCGGATGATCGATCCAGTCAGGGTTACAGGCGTGAGATCCATCAGGCTTCCACCTCGTAAAGCAGGACGTGTCGGTCACCCGGCAGAATCACTTGGTAGACCTCGATTGGTAGATCATTCTGGTCGAGCGTCGTGCGGAGTAGCCGACCGACCGGCGTCGCGGGTCCCAGGTGGAGCGCCGTGGCCTCCTCGGCGGTGGGCATGCGCCAAGTGATCTCGTCCTGGTAGCGCGTGGGCGTGTGACCTCGGTCTTCCAGCACCTGATCCGTCCCCTCGACCACGTCGGCAGGATCCATGATCTTGCTGTCCTGCACGATCGCCAAGGGGTAGTAGCTGTCGCCGAGCTGCAACGGCTCGTCGTCGGCGTATTGCACCCGCCGCCTGACGGCTACCAGGTCGCCGGCCTGCAACCCGAGGTGAGCGGCGATCTCGGCATTCGCGGGCACCGTTTCGACGCTGCTGACCTGCTTCGGCCTTTTGCCCTGCGCTTCGATCTGCTGGCCGAACGTGTCGCGCTTCCGCTCGGCCTCCAAGCGCCGCTGGCGAGATCCCGTCAGCGAGGCGTAGTAGCGCATCGGTGGTTCCGCCCTCACAAAGCTTCCCCGCCCTCACGTACATGACCCGGGAAACCTGGCGTAACCCGGACCTGGGCCGCATCGCCCTCGGTGACTACCTCACCGAGTGGATCGGCCACCGCCCGAACCTGCGCCCCCGGACGGTCGACCTTTATCGCTGGCTACACCGGAAGTACATCGCGCCGCGACTCGGCGACTACTTCCTCACCGACCTGACTCCCGGTGCCATCCGGGCCTGGCGTGCTGACCTTCTCACTGATGGTGTCAGCGCCACGATGACGGCCAAGGCGTACCGCCTTCTTCGCGCCGTACTGAACACCGCCGTTGACGACGAACTCATCCGGCGCAATCCCTGCCGCATTCAAGGCGCGGGCATCGAACGGCCGACTGAGCGACCGACCGCCACCGTCGCCCAGGTCTTCCAGCTCGCCGACATCGTGCCCCGACGCCTCCGCGTCCTCATCTTGCTGGCCGCCTTCACGAGCCTCCGCTACGGAGAGCTGGCAGCCCTATGCCGCCGCGACTTCGACCCACGCTGTCGGACCCTGACGGTCCGCGCGACCCTCGTCGAGCGCCAGGACGGCACCCTGACTTTCGGCCCGCCCAAGACTGACACCAGCCTGCGGACCGTCGCCATTCCTGCGGCGATCCGCAGCGACGTATGCGCACACCTGGACGATTTCGTTGACGACGACCAGGACGCGCTCGTCTTCACTGGCGCGACCGGCGCTGCCCTACGCCGCTCCAACTTCCAGCGCACCAGCAACTGGCGGGTATCCGTGTCGGCGGTCGGTTTGCCCGGCTTCCACTTTCACGACCTGCGGCACACCGGGAACACCCTCGCCTCACGGACCGGGGCCAGCCTCGCCGACCTGATGGCCCGGATGGGACACGCCTCGACTCGGGCCGCGATGATCTACCAGCACACGGCCCGGGAGCGCGACGAGCACATCGCCGATGGCCTCAGCGAGCAGATCAAAAAGGGCCGAGATCGGGCACGCAACGGGCACGGCAAGCGCAAGAAGTGATCGGCATGCATGAGGCCCAGGTCGGGAAACGTGTCCTGACCTGGGCCTCGTATGTGGAGCGGGTGACGGGAATCGAACCCGCACTGTCAGCTTGGGAACCGTACAAGATCCGCTGGCAACCGACGCTGCTGCCAGGTCGGCAGCCCTTCGGGTGGCCTGGAGTGACCTTGATCGGCCAGGCGTAATGGCCCGCTAATGGCCCGACCCAGCCGGCGGGCGAGCGCAGGGGGACCTCCCCACGTACGGCAGCCGCCCGATGCGTGTGCCGGGCAACGGGGGGCGGTAGCGCTGGCATGGGCGGCGCACCATGGTTCGATCCGCCCAGGTCGAAGGCAGGATGAGACGAAGCCCGGTCTTCCCGGCGATTTGGCGCAACCTTTTCTGGCCCGCGTGTCGTATGAGGTAGGTCGACCAAGCGTGAGGAAGGAGCCCGATGGCGGAACGGGACAGCTTCGATGAATTCGTCCGTGGATGCTCGTATCGGCTATTTCAAGTGGGTTGTCTGTTGAGCGGGGGCGACACACACCGGGCCGAAGACCTGGTCGCCGAAGCCTTAGCGAGGGTTTATCTTGCCTGGCCCCGAGTGCGGTCCGGTGACACGGATGCATTCGGCTATGCCCGACGGACCCTTGTGAACCTCCATACTGACTGGTGGCGGAGGCTCCGCCGGCGGGAGTTACTGACAGACCGTCTTCCCGAGCGTCAGGATCGCACCGACGCTAGTGCCGATATTGCTCAGCGAGACACAGTAATGCGTTCACTGCGCCGGCTCACTCATCGCGAACGCGCCGTGGTTGTCTTCCGGTATTTCCTTGACCTCACGGAACAGGAAACTGCCGCAGAACTGGGCATCTCCGTTGGCACGGTCAAGAGCACCAATGCCCGAGCTTTGGCCAAATTGAGAGCCTCTCCCGATCTCAAGCAACCAAATCACACGGTCGTCTTACGACCTGAAGTTGCTATCCCAGTCTCAACTAGGAGCCGTGATGTCTGACCTCGACGATTTCCGCAAGGCCATGCGAGCCGAAACCGCCAACTTGTCTCTACACATTACGCCGGATGGGATCCGCCGACGGGCGCGTGGTATTCGCGCGACGCGTCTTGGAACTGCGACTGCGGCAGTGGCCCTCGCGGCTTCTGCTTTGGCGGTGCCTGGTTACATGCTGGTCGGCAACGAGCAGGGTGGTCAACTCCAGGCTGGCAGCCTACCAACCCTCAGCTCGCCGGCCTGCCCAACGCCGTCGCTCGGAGAGGGTGCAAGCCTTCCCAGTTCTACAGTCGAGACTGGAATCAACATTGAAGGGCCGGACCGGAAGCAGTTCACTGTCGTTCTTGCGCTGACCGGCAATCCGGACGACGTTCTATTCACCATTGCGTTTCGCGACAAGCAGACCGGTTATACCGTCCCGTGGGACATGGTCGGAATCTCACGTGGTCCCGGTGAGAGCTTTTCCGCCAAGGGAAAGACTTGGCATTTTCAAACCGGGCAGCTTCCCTTGGAAGCGGGTCGCGTGGTTGACGTCGGCATCTACAGCGGAGTGGCAAGCCGGATAACCGTCGCTTCCGAGGGCCGCAGTTCAGACGCCCACCTTACTCAGGCCGCCGTCAATGACTGGACGTTCTTTTGGGCTGTGCGTAGCGCCAAGCCGCTTCCACCTGAGGCCAACAACGGCCCCAAGGAATACGTAGGCCCTGAACGACTTACAATCACGGCATATGACTCTACTGGCCGAATCAAGCACACTGTGACCGGCGGGTTCCACACCGGTAATCGTGTACAAAACCCGAGAGATAACTCGGGTGAACCCCATGCGACGCCTACCCCCGGAGTTCTTTGCTCCTAGGCGAGACGCGAGATCGAAGCACAAGGATCCTACGCGCCCCCTGATCAGCATTCGCGCTGGTCAGGGGGCGTTTTGGCTGTTCAGGGAGCGGAGAGTGTGGGATTCGAACCACGAGGACGTTGCCGCCCTACCGGTTTTCAAGACCATCCCCGGTATGCCCCTGAGCAGGGCATACGGCCCGCTGCTGTCTTTTTGCGCCGCTCATTTGCCGCCTAGGCCGGGCGCCGGCAGGATTCGAACCTGCGCCCCCGCCTCCGGAGGGATGCGCCTCTCCCGGCCGCATTCTGCCGTTGAGCTGGGCGAACGTCGGCCGAGGTAGGCGAGAGCGGTCAACTTCGGGCACGCATTCGGCACAGAGACTTCCCGCACGGATGGCCGCATCAGTCTCGAAGCGGGGGCCGTGGCCGTGGCAGTTCGTGGAGGTAGCCGCTTCTGTCGCGTAGCCAGTACCGACCTGCGGCGTCGCGGAACTCAAGGCTGACGTCAAGACCGCCCTGCCGCTGGCGTGCAGCGTTGGTCAGCGGTTTCTCAAACCCCTTCAAGGTCAGTCGGACCAAAAGACCTCGACCCGGGAAGCTTCGTTGCGGTCGATCATGCAGCGGAACTCGGTCGCGCCAGCACCCACGCGACCAGCTTCCACCGAGTTAAGCGCGTCCCGCACGGTTGCCTCGTACGCGGCGCCGTCGGTGGGCTGGACCCGCAGCTTGACCTCGTACACGCTGTTCTCGTTGATCGAGTTGTGCGTGTCGGTGACAGTGAGCACGGTGGCGGTGCACGGTCGGCCGTCGCGGATCTCCTCGTCGCTTAGGTGGTCGACGCCGATCAGGCTGCTGATCAGCCAGATACTGCTGCAAATTGCCACCACCAGCACCACCTTAATCAACCAACTGAGATCGCGGCCCTGGTGCCATCGCCACATTGAGTCCCTGCCTTCGCCACACCTTCACGGTCGGCTGACAGCCTAACAGCCATGATCAAGGTGTCCTTCAAGTAACTGAACGCAAGGCGGCCTTACCCGCCAGTTGGCCACGGCCTCAGGATCTACGTCCGGACCGCCAGCGGCGCACAGCCACGCTGGTTCCACCAACGCAACCGCCTGAGCCGCGAATACGCCCTGGTCAACTAACCAATGGCGGCTGCCGTACTAGTACGCAGCCCGGGTTCGTAATAGGCGGTGTGGTGGGAATGCGGCACGCTGAAAGAGCGCCCCCGATCCTCTGTGCGCTAGGTCAACAACGCGGACGGGAGCAAACCCCTGCCTCTCGTAGTAGTGGTGCAGTGCTTCATTCGTTCGCCAGGCGTCGAGTCTGAGCCATCGGCGGCCCTTTGATGCAGCGACCCCGGCCGCCCAATCCAGAAGCGCGCCGCCAATGTTTCTGCCAGACTTAGCGCGGTCTACGGCCATTCGATGGACATATAGCGCCGTGTCGGGCCGATCTTCCGGCTGCCAGAATTCCGGATCGGCGTAGTCGTCGACCGTCACCGTCCCTACTAGCCTGCCGCCATCTTCTGCGATATAGCACTCGCCCTGTTCGATAGAGCGCATGAATCTAGGGCGCATCTTGTCTCGGGTGTTGTTCGCCCACTGATCACTACCCTGATCCATGAGCCATCGCTGTGTAGCCTCGTATAGGTCCAACAACCCGTGCACGTCGCTCGCGGTGGCATGCCGAATTCGTAGCTCATTCATGGTCTTTCGCCGGCATTCCATCCCGCTCGTAAACGATGACGTGCCGGTCGCCCGGCAAGATGTTCACCACGACGCGGACGGGGGTGCCGTCGGGGCAGAGGCCGGTGCAAACATGGCAGGCAACCGGGGTGCCGGGAGCAAGTTCAAGCCGTTGCACTTCATCGGGACTTGGCATCCGAACGTAGATCTCATCCAGCGCCCGCACTTGCGGGTAGCCATGTTCGGCTAGAACTTGATTCGCGCCCCTGGGAATGTCGACGGGACGCATGATCTCCGTATCCTGAACGAAGCGCAGTGGAAAGTAACTGTCATTGGTATTGAATGGCTCACCGTCAAGGTGGCGCACCCGACGGCGAACCACCGCCAATTCTCCCTCTTGAAGCTTCAAGCGCTGCATGACATCCGGTGGCGGGGCCACAATTGCAACGTCAATCGACTGCCAAGGCTCTCGACCATCGGCGGAATGATCCGCCATGAAGCGGTCCATTTCCGGGGTCTTGGGCTGCGGCCGGAACTCTGTCTGCGGGCGATAAAAGAGCGGCTTACGGTGCCTGACAAAGTATCCGCGCGGCGCGCGAGGGACGATCAAGCCTTCGTTTACAAGGGCTGCTAGCGCCTGCCGAACCGTCGCACGAGCCACCCCATACTGGGCCGTCAGGTCGGCCTCTGTGGGTAGCTGAGCATCGACGGCCAAGGTGCCGTCCGCGATCTTGGACCTTAGATCCTGGGCGATCTGAGCCCACACAGACACCCTGCCCTGCCTTGCTGCGGCCATGCCGCCTCCTCTGCGCTCGCGTCTGTCTAGACAGTTTAGGCAGAGCGCTTGACACCTGCATCCGGCGTCTGCCAACCTCCGTGTCAGCACCATTGTCTAGTCAGTACAGACGGACTCGACAAAGCCGGTGGTTGCCGGGGAAGGCAGCGCTCTGCGCTGCGCGCCTACGGACCTCCGCGCGGTCGTTCATTGAGAACTCCACAGCAGAAGCGCCGCGTAGATCCGTCTGCGGCATCCCCGCCTTGAGCCACACGGTGGTCGACCCCGGTAAATCCCGGGCGAGCGGGGCGAGCGGGCTGGGTCTTGGCACGCGGTTTGGGCTTCTGCCTCTTCTTCCTGTTCGTCCCGGGGTGCGGCCTGTCTGGTCGCATCCCGGACCGTCCCCCACTTCATCGACTCCCCCCGGAGGTTTCCCGTGAGGAAGCACCTCGCCCCCGTGACCGCCGAGCCGACCGACGTCGACCTGGCCGCGATCGACACGGAGTGGCCGCTGATCGCGGCCGAGCTGGACCTGTTGGACGCCGAGATCACGATGCTCTACGCCGAGGACCACGGCGGCCCGTCGCCGCTGGACTGGCGGCGACTGCGGCGGGCCGAGGCCCGCGTCACCCGCGCCGCCGCCGACCTCCCCACGCACCCCCGCACCAACCCGCACCGCGCGGCCTGATGTCTCGCATCCGCGCCGCCTACTGGGACCCGGACGGGACGCGGTACGGCATCCCCACCTACTGGTGGCGAGGTGCCCCGCCCGGCTACGCCACCCGCCGCCAACTACGCGCCGCCGGCCTACGCCCCGGCGGTCAACCAATCGCCGCACAGATCCTCTGGCGCGGCGTCGGCGGCACCCGCGCCGCCTACCTCTACCGGGTCGACCTGGCCCGACCCAAGCGCACCGCCACCCCCGCGCAGCTGCGCGCCATCCGGGCCGCGCTGGCCGCCCGCCGGACCTGCCCCACCTGCCGCGTGGTCCGGCCCTACTACATCCCGCGCTCGCTCGGCGAGTGCCTGACCTGTGCCTACCCGCAGGAGGTGGCCGCATGACGCGCCGCTACCCGATCCCCCCGCCCACCGATGACCCCCGCTTCACCTTCGGCCTCGCGCTCGACGTGGCCCGCGTGCTCGCCGAGCACGGCTACCCGCCGATCGCCGAGTCGTACGACGGGTGCGGCGCTGACCTCCTGGCGCTGCAAGAAGCCCTCTTCGGCCTGATCTACGCCCCCACCGACACCCCGGAGGAGCCGTCATGACCGCCCCCACCATCAACGGCACCCGCTACCCGCAGCCCATCGAGGCCCTGTTGCCCACCGCCCGGAACCTGAACCTGCCGGACGGCGAGGCGTTCCCGTCCCGCAACCGGCTGATGCGGGAGTTCCGCATCGGCGCGCCGAAGGCCGGCGAACTGCTCGCCCTGCTCAAGACCGAGCCCGCCGCGCCGCCGGCCGACACCGCCGACCCGGCCGCCACGGACCCGACCCCGGTGCCGGCCGCACCCGAGCCCGCGCCGCCGGCCGAGCCGGACCCGACGCCAGCGCCGGAGATCACGCCGGCCGAGCCGCCCGCCGAGGTCAGCACGGTCGGTCACCCGGACACGCCCACCCCGCCCGCCCCGGCCCGCCCGGCGGTGGTGTGGCCGGTGGTGCTGCTGGCCCTGCCCGCGTTCGTCGCGATCTGGTCCGGGTGGGTCGGCCTCGGCGGACTCACCGGATTCGGCATCGTGCACCCGCTGCCCGGCATCGCGGACGGGTTCAGCATCAACAGCGCGATCACCCTGCCGATCGGCGTGGAGACGTACGGCGCGTACGCCCTCTACGTGTGGCTGTCCGGCCGGGTGCCCGAGCCGGCACGCCGGTTCGCCAAGTGGTCCGCGCTCGGCTCCCTCGTGGTCGGCGCACTCGGCCAGGTCGCCTACCACCTGCTAGAGGCGGCCGGCATCGAGTCCGCCCCGTGGTGGATCACCACCGCCGTCGCCTGCCTGCCCGTCGCGGTGCTCGGCATGGGCGCCGCCCTCGCCCACCTCGTCCGCACCCACGACTAGCGCCGCCCGGCGGCACGGCCCCTGGCCTGCAAACCGATGCCGTGCCGCCGGCCCTCCCATCCGGCACTCACACCCTCAGGAGAGACCTCTGATGTTGTCACCCCTGCGAGCGCTGCTGAAAGCAGCGACCCGCCTGCGGCCCCGCCGCCCCATCTGGCTCGGCACCCCACTGCGAGCCACGATCGCCCCCGCCGCGTGCGGCGGCTACATCCTGCTCATCCGCTACACGCAGGGCACCGAGTGGGTTAGCAGCCTGCCGACCCGCATGGAGGAATACGACCGGCCCGACGAGCGGGAGTTCACCGCCGTCGCCGCCGCCCTCGCCGAGCGCGGTCTGATGCGCACCACGCCATGGCAGATCGACCAGTACGCCCGCCTGTGCGCCCCCATCGCTGTCATTCGCCCCGGGAAGGAGTCCCGATGACCGCCCCGAACAACGAACCCGGCGACCGCTTCGACTGGCAGGCCGCCGAGAACGACCTGACCGATCCCACCACCGGCCCGGATGCCGAGGTGGTGGACCTGGACGACGCCCGCGCCCGCCGGGTGCCGCAGCCCCGCCCGCCGGCCGAGGCCGACGACGACAGCGGCGAGGACGCCGAGAGCATCGACGACGCCCCGGACCGCGAGGGCGGGCCGGTCGACGCCGCCGAGGACATCCCGCCGGACGTGCTGGCCCGGCAGCGTAGCCGCCGGCCGATCCTGGCCGACTGGGCGCGTTCGTGGCGCGGTTTCCGTGCCGCCGTGCGGCACCAGAGCAAGGATGCCGGCTACGTCACCGCCTACCACGGGGTCCGGTTGCCGAAGTACGCGGCGAAAACGGCCGTGTGGGCACCGGTCGGGCTGTTCCGGGGCGTCGGCCGGGCGCTGCACTGGGCCAGCGCCGAGGAAGGTAACTGGCACCTGCGGCAGGCCGCCGCGTCCCGCAACGACGCGGACACGTGGATGAAGCTCGACGCCCGCCGGCAGCGCCAGACGGTCTGGCGGTGGTGGGTGCTCGCCGCGTCGGCCGGCGCGATGGTGGCCGGTGTGATCCTGCTGGCGCTCGGCCCGTCCTGGTGGCGGTGGGTTGCCCTGCTGGCGGTGCTGCCACTGCTCGCGACGCTCGGCCGACCGGCGGACAAGCCGCTCACCGACCGGGTGACCGAGGGCACCCGCTACCGCAAGCTCACCGCCGACCTGGTCCGCCGGTCGCTGACCTCGCTGCAACTGCCAGCCATCAACTCGGCCGTTGCCAAGGACGCGAAGGCGATCAGCTTCCCGGTGGACATCCACCGCGACGGACCCGGCCACCTCGCCGTGGTCGACCTGCCGTACGGGGTGGAGGCATCCGAGGTGGTGGCCCGCCGGGGCAAGCTCGCCTCGGCGATGCGGCTGCCGCTGGATCAGGTGTGGCCCGAGACGGCACCCGGGCACACCGGCCGCCTGGCGCTGTGGGTCGGCTACGAGCCGGCGTCGCAGATGGCCCCGCCGCCCTGGCCGCTGCTGTCGGCCGGGGCGAAGGTGGACCTGTTCAAGGCGTTCCCGTTCGCCACCACCCCGCGACTGGACGCGATCGACGCCGAGATGATGTTCCGGAACTGGCTGTTCGGCGGTCAGCCCGGTAGCGGGAAGACGTTCGCGCTGCGGCTGCTGCTGCTGGCCGCGTCCCTCGATCCGCGCGCCGAGATCCGGGGCTACGAACTCAAGGGCGTTGGTGACTTCGCCGTCCTGGAACCGGTCATGAGCGAGTACGGCAACGGCTTCGACGACGAAACCCTCGCCCGGTGCGCCGGGTTCATCGACTGGCTGTACGAGGAGTGCCGCCGCCGCTCCAAGCGCATCGAGCACTACGCCCGGTTGGGCAAGGCCCCGGAGAACAAGGTCACCCCGGAACTGGCGTCGCTCAAGGGGTCGGGGCTTCACCCCCTCGTCGCCTGGTTCGATGAGCTGCAAGAGCTGATGACCAGCAAGTACGGCAAGGACGCCGGAGAGAAGCTGGAGAAGGTCATCAAGCTCGGCCGCGCGTTGGGCGTGATCATCGCGATCGGTACGCAGATTCCCGACAAGGACAGCCTGCCCACCGGCATCAGCCGCAACGTCAACTCCCGGTACTGCCTGTCCGTGGCCGACCAGACCGCCAACGACATGATCCTCGGCACCTCGGCCTACAAGCAGGGCTTGCGCGCCACGGTGTTCGTGCCGGTCGATGAGGCCGGGTGGGGCATCCTGCGGGGCTTCGGTCCCAAGGCGTCGGCGGTGAAGTCGTACTACGTCAACACCGCCACCGCCGCCCAGGTCGTTACCCGCGCCGTCGCGCTGCGCACGGCCGCCGGCACGCTGCCCGAGCCTGACGAGCAGACCCGCCAGGTCGCGCCGGTCGCGGATGTGCTCGGCGACCTGGCGCGGGTGTGGCCGGGCGACGACAAGGCCGTGTGGAACGAGACGCTGTGCGGTCTGCTGGCCGAGCTGCGGCCCGACGTGTACGGCGGGTGGGAAGCCGCGCAGCTCTCCACCGCGCTCAAGCCCCACCCGCTGGTGAAGGTCGGCGACGTGGGCCGGCGCATCGACGGCAAGCCGACCACCCGGCGCGGCATCAAGCACGCCGACCTCCTCAAGGCGATTGCGGAGCGTGATCGAAAGCGGTCCGCCGGCTGACAACCCGCGAGGGTGCTAGCGCTAGCGGCCCGACCTGCTAGCGCTAGCACCCCCGCTAGCACCCCATCCGAATCATGAGCTGCGGCCTAGCGGATAGCAGCTCACGGCCGTTCACGCCCGAAAACCGGCCCGGGAGGCACTTGTGAACCCCCTGCTCACCCTCGCTATCGCTGTCGTCACGATCGCCGCCCCGGTCACACTCGGTTACGCCGGGCTGTGCTGGGTCAAGCCCTTCACCACCTGCAAGCGGTGCGCCGGCACCGGGCGCACCACCACCCGCGTCCTGCGCCACCCGCGTGCCTGCCGCCGCTGCGACCGGGGCATGCGGCTGCGCACCGGCCGGCGCGTCTTCAACACCTTCCACCGCCTGCGCACCGAGGCGAACCGATGAACCGCCGCGCGGCCGGACACACCGAGTGGTGCGGGCGCGACCACCGCTGCAACCTCGGCGAGCACCGCTCCGAGGAAATCGTGGTCGACCTGCCCGGCCACGGCCGCGCCGTGCTGGTGCGCGTGCGCACCGCCGCCGGCCGCGAGCACGCCGAGGTACGCGTACGCGTCGCACTGGCCGCCGCCGAGCTGCCCGCCCGCCGCCAGTTGGTGGGACTGCTCGGCGACCTGCGCCAGGCCGTCACCGCCGCCGCCATCGCCGCGCGGCCCCGGCCGAGGCGGGCCGCCCGGTGACCGCCGGGCGGTGCGGCCACTGGATCGGCACCGCCGGCCGCTACTGCCACACCACTGGAGGGCTGCGGCCCTACCTGCAAGGGCTGCGCTGCCCGGCGCACACCCCGGCCGCCGTGGCCGGGAAGCCCGAGCCCCCATCGACACCACTGCACGCCCCGACCCTCACCGGAAGGGAGGCACGCTGTGCCTACCGCTGACATGCTCGCCGCCGCCCTCGCGCACGCCGCACGGGGATGGCACGTCTTCCCGCTGCGCCCCGACGACAAGCGGCCCGCGTTTCCCGACCACCCGGCGGACGACTGCACCGGCCGCGACCCGCGCTGCCGCGCCGCCGGCCACCACCTCGGGTGGGAGCCCCGCGCCACCACCGACCCCGACCGCATCCGCCGGGCGTGGTCGACCCGCCCTTACGGCATCGGCCTGGCGTGCGGGCCGTCCCGGCTCGTAGTGGTCGACCTCGACCGGCCCAAGGGCGACGCCGGGCCGGGTGAGCGTGACGGCCTGGCCGTGCTCGCCGACCTAGCCGCCCAGCACGGGGCCGGCATCGACGCCACCTACACCGTCACCACCGGCCGAGGCGGCACCCACCTCTACTACCGGCACCCCGACGACGGGCCAGCACTGCGCAACACCGCTGGCACCCTTGGCCCGATGGTCGACACCCGCGCCCACGGCGGCTACGTGGTCGCCGTCGGCAGCACTGTCGCCGGCCGCCGCTACACCGTCGACCTGAACACCGACCCGGCCCCGCTGCCGGCGTGGCTGGCGGCGCTGCTGGCCCCGGCGCCGCTGCCGCCGCAACGGCCGGTGGTGGTGGAGCTGCCCACCGACCGCGCCGGGGCGTACGTGCGGGCCGCTGTCGGCCGCGAGGTGGAGCGGGTGACCACCGCCGCGCCGGGTGAGCGAAACCGGGCGCTCTACATCGCCGCCGTGGCACTCGGCCAACTCGCGGCCGGTGGCGCGCTCACCGCCGACGATGCCCAAAGCGTGCTGGAACAGGCGGGCGTGACGGCCGGGCTGCGCACCGCCGAGGCGTACCGCACCGTCCGATCCGGGCTGACCGCTGGCGCCCACCGTCCCCGAAAGGTGGCCGCATGAGCGCCGCCCGTCTCCACCTCGTCAGCGACCCCGCCGACACCACCGCAGAGGCGACCGCGGGCGGCCCGCTGTGGGATGTTCCAGTGCCCCTGACCGGCCCCAACGCCGCGCCGCCGCCGTTCCCGGTGGAGGTGTTCCCGCGCTGGCTGGGCGACATGGTGACCGGCGTCGCCCGGTTCACCCAGACCGACCCGGCCATGGCCGGCACCCTCGCCGTCGCCGTGCTCTCGGCGTGCGCGGGTGGCCGGCTGGAAGTCGAGCCGGTAGCCGGATGGCGGGAGCCGGTGAACGTGTTCGCCGCCGTCATCGCTGGCCCCGGCGAGCGCAAGTCACCCGTTCACCGGGCGATGACGCTGCCGCTGTTCACCGCACAGACGACGCTCGGCGAGGCGATGCGGCCGAGGATCGCCGAGGCCGCCGCGCTGCGCGACATCGCCGACCGGCACGCCGAACAAGCCAAAGCACAAGCCGCCAAGGCCACCGACCCCGGCAAGCGCGACGACGCATCCGCCGAGGCCGTGGCCGCCGCCATCGCCGCCGAGGCCATCACCGTTCCCGGCCTGCCCCGGCTGATCGTGGACGACGCCACCCCGGAAGCCCTCATCGGCCTCATGGCCGCCAACGGCGGACGGATGGCGATCATCAGCGATGAAGGCGGCATCTTCGACACCCTCGCCGGCCGATACTCCGGCGCACCCAACCTCGACCCCTACCTCAAAGGGCACGCCGGGCAGCCGATGAGCAACGAACGGCAGACCCGCGAAGGTGCCTCAGTCGACAAGCCCGCGCTGACCGTGTGCGTCATGGCGCAACCCTCCGTGCTGCGCAAGTTCGGCGGCAACGCCGACCTCGCCGGCCGAGGGCTACCTGCCCGGTTCCTGTTCGCCCTGCCCCGATCCCTCGCGGGCTACCGGCTCGTGGACACCGAACCGGTGCCCGAACAGGTCACCACCGGCTACGGCCACCGGGTGCACGACCTGGCCGCCACCCTCGCCGAGTGGGAAGACCCGGCCGTAATCGCCCTCACTCCCGAGGCGGGGCGGGTGCGCCTGGCCGCCGCGCAAGAGGTGGAGGCGCAATTACGCCCCGGCGGCACCCTGCACGACATGCGCGAGTGGGGCAACAAGCTCTCCGGCGCAACCCTCCGGCTGGCCGGACTGCTGCACGTCGCCCACCACCCCGCCGACGCCTGGCGCCGCCCCATCGACGGCGACCGCATGGCCGACGCCGTGAGGCTGGCCGAGTTCTTCGCCGCGCACTACCGGGCCGCGCTCACCACCATCGGCAGCGACGCCGCCATCGAGAACGCCCGGTACGTGCTCGGCGTGCTCACGAACAAGGGCATGGCCACCTTCACCCGCCGCGAGGTGCACCGCCGGGTAGCCCGCAAGCTGCCCAAGTCCGAAGAGGTCACCGCCGTGCTCAACGAGCTGACCGCCCTCGGGTGGGTCCGCCACGGCCCGGACGGCCGCTACGAACTGCACCCCCGCGCGGTGGCGGAGGACCCCGGGAGCGCTGACACGCTGACAATCGCCCCGACCGGCGACGTTTCCGCAGCTCAGGACACCCGCGAAGGTGTCAGCGCCCCGCGTTGACAGGCGCTGACAGGCGCTGACAGCACCCGCCGACAACCCGCCCGGTGTCAGCGCTTTCAGCGCCTGTCAACGCCCCCCGCTGACAGCACCGCACCCCAGCCCACCTGTGGAAACGTCGCTAGAAGTGCGCTGCTGTCAGCGTGTCAGCGCTTCCCACCCCCTCGCCGACGCCCATCGGTACCGGCACGGCCGCCGGCACCCCGGAAACAGCCCGCTGAGAGCCACGCAGACGGTTCGGCCCTACGCCTTACCCCAACCCTCCCCGGATCTTGCGTCTCCGTGGCTCTCAGCGGGCCGTCCTAAGCCGTTCTGCGGCGATGCCTCCCCGTTCGTCCACAAGTGACCCGCGCCGACCGAAAGGCCCTCACCGTGCGAATCAGACTGCACGGCACACCCGCTGAAACAGCCGCAGCGCTCGCCGCCATCGCCCAAATGCTGCACATCCGCGCCATCTCCCAGCCCTACCCCGACCGCCGATCCCCGATGTTCCAGCGCATCTACCTCGACGCCACCCCGAAGGAGGGCATCAATGGCTGAGCGAGTCACCGGCAAGCCCGCGCCAGAGCCTGCACTGCCCACGGAGCTTCTGACCATCGAAGAGGCCGCCGAGCGGATCAAGATGAGCGTGCGCTACCTCCGTCGAGCGGTTGCCGAGCGGCGAATCGCATTCCACCGCCTCGGCCGCTCCATCCGATTCGACCCTGCTGACCTCGCCTCATTCGTGCAGGCGAGCCGAGTCGAACCCATGACTGCCGAGACCGTATGGCGTGGACTGAGGAGCGTTGCCTGATCATGGCGAACAAAGACGGACACCGCAGATTCGGGAGCATCCGCAAGCGGGAATCGGGCCGTTACCAGGCTCGCTACCCCGGCCCGGACGGCAAGATCCGTTCCGCGCCGGAAACGTTCGCCCGCAAGGCCGAGGCCGAACGCTACCTGTCCTTGATCGAGGCGCAAATGGCCCGAGGCGAGTGGATCGACCCCGACCGGGGAAAGATCCGGTTGCAGGACTATGCGGAACGATGGATCACCGAGCGGCCAAACTTGCGGCCCCGCACCGTGCATCTGTACCGGTGGACCCTCGGCAAGCACATCACGCCGTACGTCGGCGGCGTGCCGCTCAACCGGCTCGACACGCCCATGGTCCGCGAGTGGCGGGCGCGCCTGCTTGCCGAGGGTGTGTCGCTGACCATGGCGGCAAAGGCATACCGGCTGCTGCGCGCGATCCTGATGACCGCCGTGAAGGAGGACGAGCTGATCAGGGTGAACCCGTGCCGCGTTGTGGGCGCGGACCAGGAAAAGCCCGCAGAGCGACCGGTCCTCGCCGTCCCGCAGATCTTCGCGTTGGCCGAGCGAATGCCGGAGCGTTTCCGGGCATTGATCCTGGTCACGACGTTCGGGTGTCTGCGGTGGGGCGAGGTGGTGGCCCTGCAACGATGCGACATCGACATGACGGCCGGCACGGTACGGGTACGTCAGGCGTTCGTGGAGCACCGGGGCACCGGTCTGATCCTCGGCCCGCCGAAGTCGCGGGCGGGCGTGCGGACCGTCGCACTGCCGAAGTCCGCCCTACCCGTACTGAAACAGCACATGGCCAACTACGTCGGCGAGGCATCCGAGGCGTTCGTGTTCACCGGCGAGAGCGGCCGAAACCTCTGGCGCGGCAACTTCAACAAGCTGGTCAAGTGGTCCGAGGCCGTGGCCGCCGTGGCCGCGTCCGGCCTGCACTTTCACGACCTGCGACACACCGGCAACACGCTCGCGTCGCGGGCACCGGGTGCGAGCCTGCGGGACATCATGGCCCGGATGGGCCACGACAGCCCACGCGCCGCGCTGATCTACCAGCACGCCAACCGGGAGGCCGATCAAGGTATCGCCGACGCGATCGACAAGGCGGTGAAGGCGGCGCGGCGCAAGCCGAGCAAGCGCAAGCCGAGGCAGGCTCCCGGGGATGGCGAGCCGGCCGCCGAGGCGAGCTAATGGCCCGCTAATGGCCCACGGCCTGTTTCAGCTCCCCTGGCAACGCGAAAGCCCTGGTTGGGACTCTCGTCCTGACCAGGGCTTTCGTGCGTTGGAGCGGGTGACGGGAATCGAACCCGCACTGTCAGCTTGGGAAGCTGATGTTCTGCCATTGAACTACACCCGCAGGCGGCACCACTGTACCTGAGGCCACCGCCGCCGCGCACCCAGGTACCCCCCGGCGCGCCGGGCGTACCCTCCGCCGCAATCGATCTTGAACGCAACGCAACGTATCCACGGGCGGAAAAATTTTCACATCGGCAACACATCACCGTTTTCAAATCTGTCGATCGGTTGTAACGTCACCCCCACGTTTTCGACCACGGTGCGACATACCCCCGTCGCATCGCCAGAAAGAGGTGGGCCCATGGGACTCCGTCCCAACCTGCTGACCCGGCGTGCCGCCGGTGTCGCGTCGACGACCCTCGCGCTGCTGCTCAGCACCGCCGCAGTCGGCGTCGTCCCCGCTGCTTCCGCGTTCTCCGCAGCGCCGACCGAGGCCTGCGCCGAGCCGGCCGACGTCCACTCGGACGCCCGGATCAAGGCCGGTGGGATCGCCAAGCACGAACCCAACGAGCTGACCGCCAAGCAGGTCCGTGAGCGCGAGGCCGACCTCGCCGCGGCGCTGCGCGAGCGGGCGAGCTTCCGCGCCGGCGCCCAGGCCGCCGCCCCGCTGGCCACCGTCAGCATCCCGGTCGTCGTGCACGTCATCCAGCGGGACAGCACCCGGGCCGGCGGCAACATCCCGGACTCGCTGATCAATTCACAGATCAGCGTCCTCAACCAGGCCTACAGCGGCGCCACCGGTGGCGCGGCGACCGCCTTCAGTTTCCAGCTCCAGAAGATCAACCGGGTGACCAACCCGTCCTGGTACCCGATCGTGCAGGGCTCCTCGGCGGAGCGGTCGATGAAGACGTCGCTGCGCGAGGGCGGCAAGAACACCCTGAACATGTACCTGGGCGAGCTGAGCAGCGGCCTGCTCGGCTGGGCGACCTTCCCGCAGAAGAAGCTGAACAGCATGGACGGCGTGGTCGTGCTGAGCGAGTCGCTGCCGGGTGGCACCGCCACCAACTACAACCAGGGCGACACGGGCACCCACGAGATCGGCCACTGGCTGAACCTCTACCACACCTTCCAGGGCGGTTGCGCCGGCTCGGGTGACAGCGTCGACGACACCCCGGCCGAGGCCTCGCCGGCGTTCCAGTGCCCGACCGGGCGGGACACCTGCACCGCAGCGGGCCTGGACCCGATCACCAACTTCATGGACTACACCTACGACTCGTGCATGTACCAGTTCACCGTTGGTCAGGCGAGCCGCATGCTGACCGCGTGGAACGCCTACCGCGCGGCGTAACACCACAGCAGACGCCGGTGCCGGCTCCGTCGCACGACGGGGCCGGCACCGGCGTTTCCGCGTCAGGCGGCGGGGCGGCGGGTGTCGAAACCGTGGCGGCCGTGGCGGGCCGGCCGCCGATCGGGTACGCCCGCGGCGTCCCCGCCACAATGGGCCGCGCCCGGGTCGAGCCAGACCTGGACGCCGGGCCGCCCCTGACCCTCGCCGGACGGCCCGAGCCCACCCTGGTCGTGGCGGGTCAGCATCGCCACGTCGACGCTGAACTCGAAGAGCCGCCAGTCGACCTGCGGCGCCGCCCGCCCGATGCGGGCCACCCGGGCGACCCGGGCCGGGTCGGTGACCAGTTGCGCCCGGCCGGCGACGTACGCCTCGTCGTCGCTCTCCTCCGGCGGGAACGAGTGCAGGGCGTACCGCCCGTCGCGTTCGAGGTCGCGCCGCTTGGGCGAGTCGACGACGAAGCAGAACAGGCCCTCGTCGGTGATCACGGGGCAGACCGGGTGCACCCGGGGCCCACCGTCGGCGCGGACGGTGGCCAGGTAGCCGAAGCCCGGCCCGTACTGCTGCAGGAGAAGGCGGATCCCGTCGGCGAGTCGGGGCTCGTCAGCGGCGAATTCGGACCAGGAAGCCATACGGACATCCTATCGAACACGTGTACGAAAGTGCAGTCCGACACGCAGGTCGCCCGGTCCGCTTCGATATGGTGTGCCGATGCTGCTCTCCGACCGCGACCTGGTCTCCGAGATCAAGACCGGCACGCTCGCGCTGGAGCCCTTCGAGCCCACGCTGGTGCAGCCATCCAGCATCGACGTCCGCCTCGACAAGCTCTTCCGGGTCTTCAACAACCACCTGTACACGCACATCGACCCGGCGATCCAGCAGGACGAGCTCACCTCGATGGTCGAGGTCCCCGAGGGCGAGCCGTTCGTGCTGCATCCCGGCGAGTTCGTGCTCGCCTCCACGCTGGAGGTGATCTCCCTCGGCGACCAGCTCGCCGGCCGCCTCGAGGGAAAGTCGAGCCTGGGCCGGCTCGGCCTGCTCACCCACTCGACCGCCGGCTTCATCGACCCGGGCTTCTCCGGGCACGTGACGCTGGAGCTGTCGAACGTGGCGAACCTGCCGATCACGCTCTGGCCCGGCATGAAGATCGGCCAGCTCTGCATCTTCCGGCTTTCGTCCCCGGCCGAGCACCCGTACGGCTCCGCCGTCTACGGGTCGCGCTACCAGGGCCAGCGCGGGCCGACCCCGAGCCGCTCCTGGCAGCACTGGCGTACCTGGCCCACCCGCTGACCGCCGCGCCGGGCCCCTGGAACCCCGGGGGCCCGGCGCGCGCTCAGCCCGGCCGGCCGTAGCTGTTGACCGGCCCGTCGTCGACCCGCTTCATCTTGATCGGCACTCCCGCCTGGGAGGCGTGGACCACCCAGCCGTCGCCGACGTACATGCCGACGTGGTGCAGGTCGGCGTAGTAGAAGACCAGGTCGCCGGGGCGCAGGTCGGCCCGGCTGACCCGGGCGGTCACCTGGCGCTGCTGGCGGGCGTTGTGCGGCAGCGAGACACCGGCCTTCGCCCACGCCGCGAGCATCAGCCCGGAGCAGTCGTACGAGTTCGGGCCCTCGGCGCCCCAGACGTAGGGCTTGCCGATCTGCGCGCAGGCGAACTTGACCGCGGTCCCGGCCGGGCCGCCGGGGTAGCCGGCCGGGCACGGGGCCGGGCGCAGCGGGCCGCCGCCACCGTTGCCGTACACCTTCAGCCGCAGCTTCTGCAGCCGGTCGATCTCGGCGTTGATCTGCTTCTTCTTCGCGGCCAGCTGGGCCTCGGTGCGGGCGAGCTGGGCGACCATCTCGTCCAGCGGCGCCTTTTTCGCGGCGAGCTGGTCGCGCAGATCCTTGACGGCCTGCACGTCGCGCTGCTGCCGCTCGGCGAACCGGTCGAGCAGTTCGAGCTGGTTGACCAGTTCGCTGGGCGAGCGGCTGCCGAGCAGGGCGTTGACGGCGGAGACGCCCTGCCCCTTGTACGCCTCGGCGGCGAGGCTGCCGAGCTGGTTCATCGCGAGGTCGACCTGGAGTTGCAGCGGTTCGATCCGCTTGGCCAGCGCGGCGGCCTGCCGGCGCTTGGCGGCGAGGTCCTGCCGGGTGGCGTTGTGCTGCTCGATGATCGGTTCGAGGGTGTTCCAGTCCTGGTCGATCTGCCGCTCGATCTCGGTGACCGAGGGTTCGGCATGGGCCGCCGTGGCGCCACCGGTCAGGACGACGGCGGCACCGGCGAGGGCGGCGAGGGCGGTGGTGAAGCGGGACCAGCGTGGGCGCGGCGCAGCCGTCCGCCGGGCGACCTGGGTCGACCGGTGCGACGGTGACCGCGGGGCATGGTGTGCCACCGGGCTCCGTACTCCTTCTTCCGCGACCGCCTACCGGGTTAGCTGACGGGTTCGGGCGGGAAGGGAGCGCCCTACCGCAGTGGCTGCGGATTCACCCCGGCGTACCTGGGTCCCCGGCTCGCCCGGAGGCGACTCGGCGGTGCCGGCCGCTGCCGCCCGGGTTGGACGGATCGTCGGCGGCCGACAAATGACCAGAGTAGAGACGACCGTTATCGATCCGCAACCCGACGTGCCGTGCCGGGTCCGGATACGCGGAACCCCCGGTCGAGGTGACCGGGGGTTCGCGGTGAGGTCGGACGGGTCAGCTCGGTCGTCGGAACCCGGCGACCGGCATGTAGTCGATGCTGGAAACCTGGACCGGCTTGCCGGTCCGGGGCGCGTGGACCATCAGACCGTTGCCGAGGTAGAGACCGACGTGGTGCAGGTCGCTGTAGAAGAACACCAGGTCACCCGGGCGTGCCTCGGAACGCGGGATGGACCTGCCCTCGTTCCACTGGGCGCCGGTGTGGTGGGTCAGATAGATCCCGGCGGCCTTGTAGGCGTACTGGGTGAGGCCGGAGCAGTCGAACGAGCTCGGCCCGTCGGCGCCCCAGACGTACGGTTTACCGGTCTGCTGGCAGGCCACCCGGATGGCGGTCTGCGCGGCGGAGCTCACCACGCCGTTGATGGTCGGGCAGCCAGCTGTCTTGACTGTGGTCTTCGGCATCGCCGCCTGGAGCCGCTTGATCTCGGCGTTGATCTGCGATTTCTTGGCGGCCAGCTCCTTCTCCTGCTTGACCTCCGCGGCGATCAGCGCGTCGAGCTTCTGCTTCTCGCCGTCGTACTTCTGCCGGGTGTCGGTGACGACCTGGAGCTCCTTGCGCTCCCGCGCGGCGAGGCGGTCCAGGATGGTCAGCTGCTCGGTCAGGGTGCCCGGTTTGGCGCTGATCAGCAGCGCGGCGAGGTCCTGCGAGGGGCCCGTCATGTAGTAGCGGGAGGCGAGGTCGCCGACCCGGTTCATGGCCAGCTCGGTCTGCAGGGCCAGCGGCTGGATCTTCTTCTCCAGCTCGGCGGACTTCTTGCGGTTGACCTTCAACTGGGCGCGGACCTTGTTGTACTGCTCGATGGTCGGTTCGAGCTGTTCCCACTGCTTGTCGATCGCCGCCTCGATCTCCTCCGGGGTGGGCGCGGCGTGCGCCGGCACGGCGAGCATCCCGGCGCCGACGGCCACGGCGGCGAACAGTGTGAGCAGGCGGCGGGCGACCCGCCGCAGGCCGACCGGGCGAGCTGGCGGACGACCCTGGGCGTGACGATGGGGGGGCATGGTTGCCACCAGCACCGACTCCTTAGCGACCGACCGCCAGGCGCCTCGCTGAGGGGAAGGCGGAGGCAGACGACCCACAGCGGTCGGTGCCCCACATTAGGGAAGCGGCGGGTCGAATTCAAGGTGGGTCATTGCACCATCACATCTGCGCAACCGCCCGCACACAAAGGGTGCTTGCTCATTTCCCAACTACAGCAGTCAATACGTCGTCCAATGTCACCACGCCGAGGGGCCGGCGACCGTCACTCACCAGCACCATGTGCCGCCGCTCGCGCCGCATCGCCAGCAGCAGATCGGCCAGCGTACGGTCCGGCGGCACCACCGCCAGCGGGCGGTAGACGTCGGCGGGCACCGGGGCCCGGCGGGCCGTCCCGGCGTACCCGAGCACGTCCTTGACATGCACGAAGCCGAGCACCCGCCGGGTCGACCGCTGCACCACCGGGAACCGGGAACGGCCGGTCCGGGTGGCCAGCACCTCCAGCGAAGCCGGTGAGACGTCCTCGGCCACGGTGGTCACCGTCGACCACGATTGCAGGGCGTCGGCCGCGGTACGCCGGTGCAGAGCCAGCGCCCCGGTGATGCGGGCGTGCTCCCCCGCGTCCAGCAACCCCTCGGTGCGCGCCTGCGACACCAGCCCGGCCAACTCCTCGGCGGTGAAGACGGTCTTCACCGCATCGGTCGCCTCGACCCGCCACAGCCACAGCACCTGACGGGCCGCCCACTTCATCGCCACCAGCAGCGGCTTGGTCGCCACGCAGAAGGCCAGCATGGCCGGCCCGAGCCAGAGCGCGGACGGCTCCGGCCCGGCCAGGGTGATGTTCTTCGGCACCATCTCGCCGACCACGGTGTGCAGGAAGACCACCACACCGAGAGCGATCAGGAACGAGACCGGGTGGATCGCCCCGGCCGGCAACCCCAGCGCGTGGAACGCCGGTTCCATCAGGTGAGCCAGGGCCGGCTCGGCGATCGCCCCGAGCCCCAGCGAACAGACGGTGATGCCGAGCTGCGCCCCGGCGATCATCAGCGGGATCTGGTTCATCGCCGACAGCGCCCAGCGGGCCCGCCGGGAGGTCGCCGCGAGCGGTTCGACCACGGTACGGCGGGACGCGATCAGCGCGAACTCGCTGCCCACGAAGAACGTGTTGCCGAGCAGCAACGCCACGGCGACCAGCAGCTCAGTCATCGCCGTCCGGCTCCTCCGGGCGCAGCACCCGGACCTGCTCGATCCGGTGCCGCTCCACCTCGACCACGGTGAACTCGTACCCGGACTCCTCGACCGTCTCGCCGGGCACCGGGATGTGGCCCAGCCGGGCCATCAGGAACCCGGCCAGCGTCTCGTACGGGCCCTCGGGCAGCCGGAAGCCGGTCTGCTCGGCCAGCTCGTCCTCGCGGAGCACGCCGTCGAGCAGGACGGTCCGTTCGCCCCCCGGCACGGTCAGCTCGGCCGTGCCGGCGTCGTCCACGGCGTCGGGGTCGAACTCGTCGGCGATCTCGCCGACCAGCTCCTCGACCAGGTCCTCGACGGTCACCACGCCGTCGGTGCCGCCGTACTCGTCGACCACGATGGCCAGGTCGGCGCCGGCGTCCTTCAGCGCGGCCAGCACGCCGTCGAGGTCCAGGCTCTCCGGCACGTACACCGGTTCGCGGGCCACCGCCGCGACGGTGGTCGAGGCGCGCAGGGCCAGCGGCACCCCGAGCGCGTCCGGCACGCCGGCAACCCCGGTGACCAGGTCGAGGGTCTCCTCGTACACCGGGAAGCGGGTCCGTCCGGTCTGCCGGGACGCCTCCAGCAGCTCGGCCACCGTGGCGGTGGCCCGCAGCGCGACCACGTCGACCCGCGGGGTCATCGCCTCGGCGGCCCGCTTGTCGCCGAAGCGGATGGTGCGGCGCAGCAGCATGGCGGTGTCCGGCGGCAGCGCGCCGGCCCGGGCCGAGATGGCCGCCAACAGCCCCAGTTCCTCCGGGGAGCGGGCGCTGGCCAGCTCCTCCTGCGGCTCGACGCCGAACTGCCGGACCAGCCGGTTCGCCGAGCCGTTCAGCGCCCTGATCAGCCAGCCGAAGGCGCGGGAGAAGCCGTGCATCGGGCCGGCGGTGGCCAGGGCGGCGGGCATCGGCCGGGCCAGCGCGAGGTTCTTCGGCACCAGCTCGCCGAAGAGCATGGAGAGCAGGGTGGCCAGGGCCAGGGCGAGCAGCGGGCTGAACCGTTCCGCCCCGCCCAGCGGCCGCAGCAGCGGGGCGAAGAGCCGGGCCAGCGCCGGCTCGGCGAGGTAGCCGGTGAGCAGCGCGGTGAGCGTGATGCCCAACTGCGCCCCGGAGAGCTGGAAGGACAGCTCGCGCAGCGCCCGGCGTACCGTGGTCGCGGCGGCGTCCCCGGCGTCGGCGCGCCGGTCGATCTCCGCCCGGTCGACGGTGACCAGGGCGAATTCGGCCGCGACGAAGAACGCGTTGCCGGCGGTCAGCAGGACGAGGCCGACCAGGGGCAACAGCGTGCCGAGCAACAGGCCGTCGATGAGCGCGATTGTTCCACGGCCGCGCCCGGCACACGAGTTCGCGCCCAGACGGTCCTGGCGGTCGGCGGTTGGCGTGGACGGCATGGCGACCACTACCGCGGCCACCACGGCCGCCATCGTGACCACCACCGCCTCCTGACCACGACGACGGCGGTGGCACCCGTGGGTGCCACCGCCGTCGTGCGTCCGGCGATCCGGGGGTACGCCTCAGCCGGCGACCGGCTCGGTCTGCTTGTCGCCCTGGGTGGTCTCCGGCTTGACCGAGCGGAGCAGCACGCTGGCCACGTCGATGACCTCGACCTGCTCGCCGGCGCCCTTGCCGTTGACCCCGTCGTTGAGCATCGTCGAGCAAAACGGGCAGCCGACGGCGACCGTCTTCGCCCCGGTGGCCATGGCCTCCTCGACCCGGTCCACGTTGATCCGCTTGCCGATCTTCTCCTCCATCCACATCCGGGCGCCGCCGGCGCCGCAGCAGAAGGAGCGCTCGCTGTTGCGCGGCATCTCGATGAGGGCGCTGTCGCGCCCCGCGCCGGACGGGATGGCCGCGCCACCCTGGCCAGCTCCGGCTTCGCCTGCGATGGCACTGCCCAGCACCTCACGCGGCGCGGCGAAGACCCGGTTGTGCCGGCCCAGGTAGCAGGGGTCGTGGTAGGTGACGCCGCCGTCCACCGGCTGCACCGGGGTCAGCTTGCCGGTCGAGACCAGATGGGCCAGGAGCTGGGTGTGGTGCACGACCTCGAACTCGCCGCCGAGCTGGCCGTACTCGTTGCCCAGCGTGTTGAAGCAGTGCGGGCAGGTGGCGACGATCTTGCGCTTGGCCTTCTCCCGGCCCTCGAACGCCTCGTTGAGGGTCTCGACGTTCTGCTGGGCGAGCATCTGGAAGACGAACTCGTTACCGATCCGGCGGGCCGGGTCGCCCGAGCAGGTCTCGCCCTCACCGAGGATCGCGAACTTCACGCCGGCCTCGTTGAGCAGCGTGGCGACCGCCCGGGTGGTCTTCTTGGCCCGGTCCTCGAACGCGCCGGCACAGCCGACCCAGAACAGGTACTCGAAGTCGTCGACCTCGCCGACCCGCGGCACCTCGAAGTCGAGGCCCTTGGTCCAGTCCTCGCGGGTGTTCTGCGGGGCGCCCCACGGGTTGCCCTTGTTCTCCAGGTTGCGGAGCATGACGCCGGCCTCGGACGGGAAGCTCGACTCGATCAGCACCTGGTAGCGGCGCATGTCGACGATGTGGTCGACGTGCTCGATGTCCACCGGGCACTGCTCGACGCAGGCGCCGCAGGTGGTGCAGGACCAGAGGACGTCCGGGTCGATGACCCCACCGGACTCGGCGGTGCCGATCAGCGGCTTCTCGGCCTCAGCGAGGGCCAGCACGTCGACGTGGGCGAGCTGCGCGGCGGTGGCCTTCTCCTCGCCGGTGAGGTCCTTGCCGCCGCCGGCCAGCAGGTACGGCGCCTTGGCGTACGCGTGGTCGCGGAGGCTGAGCACGAGCAGCTTCGGCGACAGCGGCTTGCCGGTGTTCCAGGCCGGGCACTGCGACTGGCAGCGCCCGCACTCGGTGCAGGTGCTGAAGTCCAGCAGGCCCTTCCAGGTGAACTGCTCGACCTGGGCGACGCCGAACTGGTCGGACTCCGGGTCGGCCTCCTCGAAGTCGAGCGGCTTGCCCCCGCTCATCATCGGCCGCAGGGCGCCGAGGCCGGAGCCGGCGGGCTTGGCCGGCTCGCGCTTGAAGAAGATGTTGAAGAACGCCAGGAAGCGGTGCCACGCGACGCCCATCGTCACGTTCAGCGCGATGACGATCAGCCAGGTCATCGAGATGGCGATCTTGATGAAGGCGGCGATGCTGACGCCGGCGTCCCAGTCGGGCAGCAGCGCGCCGACGGCGTGGCTGACCGGGGTGGCCCAGACGGGGTACTCGAAATGGTCGGTCGCGACCTTGAAGCCCCGGATGACGAAGCCCATGATCAGCACGGAGAGGACCACGGCCTCGACGAAGTAGCCCTGCCACATCGTGGAGCCGGTGAACCGGGAGCGCCCCCCGGGCCGGTTCGGCCGGTTGCGGAGCCGGATCGCGATCAGCACCAGGATGCCGACCGTGCCGAGGATCGCGATCAGCTCGGTGACCAGCCCGTAGACGGTCAGGCCGCCGATCAGCGGCAGGCCACCGGTCGGGGAGACGACCTCGAAGTACGCCTCCAGCACCAGCAGCGACAGCACGATGAAGCCGACCATCACGAACCAGTGCGCCGCACCCACCACGCTCCACTTGAGCATCCGGGTGTGGCCGGCGGTCTCCACCAGCATGGTCTTCGTGCGGGTGCCCTTGTCGGCGAACCGCTCCGGTGCCGGTTGACCCAGCCGGATCACCGCCACCATCTTCATGACCGCGCGCACCGCAAGCCACACCGCCACGGCGGTGATGGCGGCCGCGAGGATCGTGGTGACGATCTGGACGCTGCCCATCGAGTTGGCCTCCCGGTCTGCTGCCTGTCGAGCGGCTCGGCGACCCGGGGACCGGTGTCAGGGCGCGGCCGGCGTCACGCCGCTGCCGCACTCTCGACCGGGCCGGTCGATGACCTCGCTCCACTCGGTCATGCAGTGCAGCCTACGCGCAAGGTTACCCAGCAGTAACGTGAATCTTCTCGCACCCGGCCACGCCGCCCTGCGCACACCATAGGGTGCCCGGCGCCGGGGCGCCGGGCAGGGTTCTGCGAAGGTGATATCGATCTGTTCCCAGCGGCGCCGCCCGGCGCCGCTGGGTTCAGCGCCAGCGGGACAGCAGGATCAGCGAGGCGACCATCGCGCCGAAGCCGACCGCGAGGTTCCAGTAGCCCCACGTGGCGACCGGGTACTCCTGCTCGGAAAGGTAGTAGACCACCAGCCAGCCGATACCACCCACGATCAGCGCGACCGCGGTGGCCGGCAGCCACACGGGGCTAGGCTTGCGCGTCGCCGCCGTCGCCGTCGGACGCACGTCCGTCGGCGGGGTGTACACCTTCTTCTTGCGGACCTGAGACTTGGGCACGACGCTCTCCAGAGGGGTGACGACCTCGTCCGGCCTGACAACCGGGCGCGGGGGCGACGGTCCATGGCCAATAATGTTCGACAGCTAGCGTAGTCCGGACGAGCCGTCCAAGCCACGAATGGGGTCAGGCCGGAGCGCGGAGTGACCGAAAAGAGGGGAACGGCCCCGGGACGCCCGCGCCCGCAGGCGTCGTGGCGGGTATCAACCAGACAAGGCGGAAGGAACGCTCGGTGGAGTACACATCCGGCGCGACGTCCTGGCAAAAGGCCATGCGGCGCGCGGTCGCGGCGCTCCTGCCACGGCGCCGGCGGCAGCGGCGTCCCGGCTGGTCGGTCGGGGTGCCGCTGATCGCCGCCGCGGCCGGGCTGCTCTTCACCACCACCGCCACCACCGCCGGCGGCACCGCGCTGCGGGAGGACCGGCGGCCCCAGCTGACCCAGCTCATCGAGGATCGCCGTGGGCAGGTGGCGGCCAGCGAGCTGCGGGCCGCCCAGCTGCGCGCCGAGGTCGAGAGCCAGACCGCCGCGCTGGCCGACACGGACGCCCCCGTCAAGGCGCAGCGCGACCGGGCCGAGCGCAGCCGGGAGGCCGCCGGGTTCACCGCGCTCTCCGGACCGGGCGTGACCGTCGAGCTCAACGACGCGCCGCGCCGCGCCGACCAGACCCTGCCCAAGGGCGCGACCAACGACGACCTGGTCGTCCACCAGGGCGACGTGCAGGCGGTGGTGAACGCGCTCTGGGCCGGTGGCGCGGAGGCCATGTCAATCATGAATGTCCGGGTGCTGTCCACCAGCGCGGTACGCTGCGTGGGTAACACCCTGCTGCTGCACGGCCGGGTGTACTCCCCACCGTTCAAGATCGTAGCAATCGGCGATCCCGCTGCCCTCCAGCAGGCCCTCGCCGGCTCTGAGGGAGTCGGGTTGTTCAAGCAGGCGGTCGAGCACTACCAGCTGGGCTACAAGGAGACCGTCGCCTCCGTGACCGTGCCGGCCTTCGAGGACTCCACCGCCCTGCGATCGGCGACGGTGCCGCGATGAGTTCCGACGGCCAGGACCCGCGCCACCGCGACCGGAGCGACGACCCGACCGCGGTCATCCCCAAGGTCGACGACTCCGCCCCGCCGGCCCGTCGCAACACCTGGCCCGACCCGGTGCAGCCGCCGCGCTCGTCCGCGAACCGGCCCCCCGCCGACCCCGGCCAACCTCCGGGTCCGGCCCCCCGACCCACGGCCGTGGACCCGGCGCCCGACCGCGCGAACGCCGACCCGACGCGCGGCCGCCCGGCGACCGCCGCCGACCACCAGCCCCGATCCGGGGTACGGCCGCAGCCCGCCACCGAAGCCCCCACCGCCTTTCTTCCCACGGTCGCTGCCCGCCCCACGGACCGCCCGGCCACCGCCCCCGACGCTCGACGGGCCGGCCAGCCCTCCGCCGACGATCGCGCCACCGGCCCCGCCGGCGGCGGGCTGCCCGGTAGTGGGCTGCCCGGTGCCCGCTCGGCTGGCGACGGGCCGGACCGGTCGGCGGACCCGGCGGCCACCATGATCATCCCGGCGGTGGCCGGGCGGCCCGCGCCCCCCCGGCCGGCGCTGGACTCGACGGCGCTGATGGGCGCGGTGCCGCCGGTGCCCGAGCCGGACGGCAGAGCCGACGACGCGCCCGCCGAGCCGCCGCAGCCCCGGCGCGGCGAACGGGTGGTCCAGCTCCGCCCGCACCAGACCGGTGAGGGCTACAAGAGCGTCTACTCCGAGCTGACCCGCCCGTCCCTGGCGTCCCGGCTGCGCACCGGCATCCGGGTCAGCGGCGAGGTGCTGATCACCTTCGGCCTGGTGGTGCTCCTCTTCGCCGGGTACGAGATCTGGGGCAAGTCGGCCATCGTCGACGCCCACCAGGGCGACCTCAGCAGCCAGCTGGCGCAGGAGTGGGGGCCCAGCGGCGACCCCACCGTCGCGCCGTCCGCCGGGCCGACGGCCAAGCCCAAGCCCCCGGTGGATGGCAAGCCGATCGCGGGGCTCTACATCCCCAGGCTCGACAAGAACTGGGTCGTGGTGGAGGGCGTCACCCAGAAGGACATCCGGTACGCCCCGGGCCACTACCCGAAGAGCGCCATGCCGGGGAAGGTGGGCAACTTCTCCGTCGCCGGGCACCGCAACCGGGCCACCTTCTGGCGGCTGGACGAGCTCGACGACGGCGACGCGATCGTCGTCGAGACCAAGACCGACTGGTACGTCTACAAGGTCATCAAGAGCCGGATCGTCCGGCCCGATCAGGTCGAGGTCGTCGCGCCGGCGCCGATCAAGCTGGTGCCGGGAGAGAAGCCGAAGAAGCTGCTCACCCTGACCACCTGCAACCCGAAGTTCGACAACTACCAGCGACTGATCATCCACGCCGAGCTGGACGACAAGGCCAGCATCCCCAAGTCCGAGGGCCGCCCGGCGGCACTGGGAGGCTGACGACCATGTACGCCTGGATCTGGCGCAAGCTGCCGTTCGGCCTGGCCGGCAAGCTCACCGGCTCGCTGCTGCTCCTCGCCGCGACCGTCGCCCTGCTCTGGTACGTGGTCTTCCCCTGGGCCGAACCCCTGGTGACCCCCTTCGACGACGTGCAGGTCACCCAGGACTCGGGAACCCCCGGCGGCGACTCCGGCGTCGAGCAGGACGCCCCGGCCGGCGACGAGCACGAGCTGCCGTACGACACCGAGCAGAACAACACCCCGCCCCCCTCCTCGGACGAGTGAGCCCCATGCGTGTCCTGGTCATCGACAACTACGACTCGTTCGTCTTCAACCTGGTGCAGTACCTCGGCCAGCTCGGCGTCGACTGCGAGGTCCGCCGCAACGACGAGATCGACGTCGCCGAGGTCGGCCGGTTCGGCGCGGCGGGCGTGTTGCTCTCGCCCGGCCCGGGCAGCCCGGACCGCGCCGGCATCTGCCTCGACGTGATCAAGGAGTACGCCGGCAAGCTGCCGATCTTCGGCGTGTGCCTGGGTCATCAGGCGATCGGTGAGGCGTTCGGCGCCACCGTGACCCGCGCCCCGGAGCTGCTGCACGGCAAGACCTCCGAGGTCCGGCACCAGTCCGTCGGGGTGCTCGCCGGCCTGCCGGACCCGTTCACCGCGACCCGCTACCACTCGCTCGCGGTGCTGCCCGAGACGCTCCCCGACGAGCTGGAGGTCACCGGCTGGACCGGTTCCGGGGTGGTGATGGCGATGCGCCACCGGACGCTGCCGATCGAGGGCGTCCAGTTCCACCCGGAGTCGGTGCTCACCGAGGGCGGTCACCTCATGCTGGCCAACTGGCTCGCCACCTGCGGTCACCCCGAGGCGCTGGAGCGGGCTCCGGCGCTCGCCACCGAGGTCGACGCCCGCCGCCGCGCCGCCTTCGCCACCGCCTGAAGCCGCGGTGGTGTCCACACCGGATGGCGCGGCGGACATGGTCACCGACTGACCGCCGGGCTGGAACCACCCGTAGGACGGTCAGCCCGTCAGCGCGTCCGCAACGCCGGGGTCCACGGACGATCTGACGGCGGGCGGCCTGCGTCGGATCGCGTCCCATGCGGCCTTGCCACTGGCGAAGTAGTCCCGAGCCGCTTTCCGCACGAGCAGGGCGGGTCCACAGCCCGAGCAGCGGGCGGTCACTCCGTCGGCATCGATGCCGAGGTGTCGACACAGCGTCACCGCCCGTGACAGGTGGTAGGACTGGGTGACGATCAAGGCCCGCTCGACCCCGTACACCTCGCGCGCCCGGACGCAGCTGTCGTACGTGTCCAGGCCGTACGGGTCGGCCACGACGCGCCGCGGATCGACGCCGAGCCGCTCGGTCAGGTAGGACGTCATCACCGTCGGCTCGTCCCCGGACGTCCCGCCCCCGTCGCCCGACACGAGCACCACCCGGGCCCGCCCGCTGTGCACCAGCTCCGCGGCGGTCTCCAGGCGGCCGGCGAGCCGGGCCCCCGGTTGCCGTCCGTCCGCCGCCACGGCGGTGCCCAGAACGATCACCACGTCGGCGGCCGGCGCTTCCGCTTCGTCGTACGCATGGCCGCGAGCGGCGATCGTCGTCCACAGCCAGGGAAGGCTGGCGAGCAGCAGCACGGCCAGGCCCGCAGCGGCCGCGCGGGGCAGGCGTCGCCGCCACCGGTTCGCCCGGGACGCGGGGCCGGTCACCGTGCCCACGAGCCGCCTCCGGCGAGTGCCCCGACATCCATCCCGTTGGTCCCTCCTGCCAGCCAGCGACCGCCGCCCAGACTAGTGGTGGCGGTCGGGCCGTCTCGCGCGACATTCGGCAGCATTAGGACGCGGATGGACGCTGCCGATCGAGGGCGTCCAGTTCCACCCGGAGGCGCTGGACCGCGCCCCGGAGCTGGCAGCCGAGGTGGACGCGCGGCCGCGGGCGGCCTTCGCCAACGCCTGACTCTCCCCGTCACAAGACGGAAGGCCCGGTCCGCAGACCGGGCCTTCGTCAGTGCTGCGTCCAGCTCATTGGGCGGGGTAACCGTTCGGGGGTGGGGGTAACGGCACGCCGCCACCGGTGCCGGTGCTCGGGGGCGGGCTGGTCGGAGTCCCGGTGGGCGAGGTCGGCTCCTGGGTGGGCTCTGGGATGGACACCTCGATGGTGACCGTCCTGCCCTTGGCCAGGTTGCTGCCCGGGTCCGGGCTCTGCGCGGTGACCCGGCCGGCCTCCGCCGCCGGCATCTCGTCGCCGTCGCGCACCTGCACCCTGTAGCCGGCGCGCTCCAGCTCCTTCCGGGCCTGGTCCTCGGTGAGGCCGATGACCCGCGGCACCTCACGGATGTTGCCCAACGAGACGGTAACCGTGATCTCGGCGCCCTCAGCCACCTTCTCGCCGGAGGGCGGGTTCACCTCGATGACGGTGTCCTTCTCCCGCGGGCTGTCCGCCGTCTTCTTCTTAACGATGAAGCCCTTGCCCTCGAGCGTGGCCTTGACGCTCTCGTAGGTACCACCCACCAGTCCGGTCGGGACCGGCTTGGTGGCCGGACCGCCGCAGATGTTGACCGTCACCTGGCTGTTCTGCTCCAGGCTGCGGCCGGCGGGTGGGTTCTGGTCGGCGACCGTGCCCTTCTTGCAGGTGGGGTTGAAGACCTGGTCGCCCAGCACCGGATTCAGGCCGGCATTCTGGACTTCGGTGAACGCGGTGGCCTGTTCCTTGCCCGCCAGGTCGGGCACCTGGGCCTTCTCCGGGCCGCGGTTCTGCATCAGCAGCGCCGCCACCAGGGCGATCACCGCCAGCACACCGACCGCCGAGAACGCGGCGATCACCCAGGCCGAACTCTTGCGCCGGCCCGGATCGCCGACCCGCGCCGGGACCTGCTGCCGGGTCTGCCCGCCGCCGACCTGCGTCGGGTACCCGCCACCGGCGGCCGGCGCCAGGTGCGCCGTCTCGTCCTGCGGCATGACCGGGGTGGCCAGCACCGGACGGCCGGCAGCGGCCCGGAGCAGGTCGGCCCGCATCTCGCCGGCGCTCTGGTAGCGGTTGAGCGGGTTCTTCGACAGCGCCTTGAGCACGATCGCGTCGACCGCCGGGTTGACGTCCGGGTTGATGTCGCTCGGCGTCGGCGGGGCCTCCCGTACGTGCTGGTAGGCCACGCTCACCGGGCTGTCCCCGACGAACGGCGGGTGCCCGCAGAGCAGCTCGAACAGCACGCAACCGGCGGCGTACACGTCGGAGCGGGCGTCCACGGCCTCACCGCGCGCCTGCTCCGGCGAAAGGTACTGCGCGGTGCCGATGACCGCGCTGGTCTGGGTCATGGTGGTGACGCCGCTGGCCAGCGCCCGGGCGATGCCGAAGTCCATCACCTTGACCTGGCCGGTCTGGGTGAGCATCACGTTGCCCGGCTTGATGTCCCGGTGGATGATCCCGTGCCGGTGGCTGAACTCCAGCGCCGCGCACATGTCGGCGCAGATCTCCAGCGCCCGGCGCGGCTGGAGCCGGCCCTCGACCCCGAGGAGCTCCTTCAGCGTCCGGCCGTTGACGAACTCCATCACGATGAACGGCAGCGTCTCACCGGTCGGCGCGGTCTCCTCGCCGGTGTCGTAGACGGCGACGATCGCCGGGTGGTTCAGCGAGGCGGCGTTCTGCGCCTCCCTGCGGAACCGCATCTGGAAGGTGGCGTCCCGGGCCAGGTCGGTGCGGAGCATCTTGATCGCGACGTCCCGGCCCAGCCGGAGGTCACGACCACGGTGGACCTCCGCCATGCCGCCGTAGCCGAGCAGCTCGCCGACCTGGTACCTGCCACCGAGCAGGCGGGCCTGCGCTGTCATCGCGTTCGTCGTCCTTCGCTCGTCGTCTCGCCGCCACCCGGCCGAAGCCGTTCCACCCGACGGTACGGCGTCTGGGCCAGATCGTCGCGTCCGTACACGCTCACCGCGCCGGACGCCACGCTCAGCGGGCCGGACCCGCCGGGGTCACCGGCGTGCGCGCCCGGCCGCGCCCTGTAGGAAATCACGCCGGAGCAGACCAGGACCAGTACGGCCAGCAGGATGGCCACCGTCACCATCCCTGACCTGGAACGACGCGGAACGGTAGCCGGGACCGGCTGCCGGGCGTACCCGACGGGGCGGTCGGATCGGGTGGGGGCCGGCGGCACGACCGCGGCCCCGCGGGGCGGCACGGGCTGCGCGACCGGCGGCCGGGCCTGCGGCACGGCCGGGGCCGGCGGGCGCTGCGTCGCCACTGGCGGCTGCGGCTGCGGCTGCCGCGCCGTGACCGGCGGGCGGGCCTGGCCGGCGGCCGGCGGCCGGGGTTGCTGGGCCAGCGCGGGCGGGCGGTGCTGCTGACGGGCGGTCGGCACCTGGGCGCGGGCCACCGGGGCGGCCGGCGAGGCCGGCGCCGCCGAGACCGGGCTGGCGTGCCCACCGGCCCGCGCCTGCTGGGACAGCGCGAGCTTCGCCTGCCGGGCCACCGAGGCCAGCGTGGCGGCGCTCGGCCAGCGGGCGGACGGATCCTTGGCCAGGGCCCGCTCCACGATCGCCTTCACCGGCGGCGGGATGTCGCCGGGCAGCGACCGGGGCGTCTCCTGGACGTGCTTCATGGCGATCTCGAGCGGATTGTCCCCCTCGAACGGGCGCCGGCCGGCGAGGCACTGGTACGCCACGACGCCGAGCGCGTACACGTCGGAGGCGGGGGTGGCGACCGCGCCGGTGGCCTGCTCCGGGGAGATGTACGAGGCGGTGCCGAGCACCGAGCCGGCAGCCGTGAGCTGGCCGACCAGGTCGGAGCGGGCGATGCCGAAGTCGGTCAGCACCAGCGTCCCGTTCGGCCGGACCAGCAGGTTGCCCGGCTTCACGTCCCGGTGCACGATGCCCTTCTCGTGGGCGGCGTGCAGCGCGTCGGCCGCCTGCGCGACCAGCGCCATCGTCCGGGCCGGCGTGAGCCGGCCGACCCGGTTCAGCGTCGCCGACAACGCGTCGCCCTCGACGTACTCCATCACCAGGAAGGCGATCTGCTGGTCGCTGCCGAAGTCGTAGACGTCCACCACGCCGGGGTGGTTGATGGTGGCCATGGTCCGCGCCTCGCCCCGGAACCGCTCGGCGAAGCCAGGCTCGTCCAGCAGCGCCGGAAGCAGGCTCTTCACCGCAACCGTACGGCCCAGCACCTGGTCGGTGCCGCGCCAGACGTCGCCCATGCCACCGCTGGCGATCCGCTCGTCGAGGCGGTAGCGGTTGCCGAGCTGGACGCCGGGGTGAAGCATGTCAGCGGCCCCCGGAGTCGGCGATGGCGGCCTGCATGATCTTGCCGGCGATCCGGGCCGCCTCGGCGCTGCCGCCGCTGCCCGCCTCCTCCAGCATTACGCACACCGCGGAGACCGGGGTGCCATTCTTGTCGAGGGCGAAGCCGATGAACCAGCCGTGGTCAGGCGTGTTCGGGCCGGACTGCGCGGTGCCGGTCTTGCCGCCGACGGTGTAGCCGCGGATCTGCGCCTTCTGGCCGCTGCCGTTCTCCACGACGCTGACCATCATCTGCCGCAGGTCGGCGGCGACCGTGCCGTTGACCGGCTGGCGCAGCTCGCGGGGCTTGGCCGTGTAGTAGCTGGTGGTGCGGTCCGGCGCGAGCAGCTGCTTGACCAGGTACGGCCGCATCTGGCTGCCACCGTTGGCGACCGTGCCGGCGATCAGCGCGCCCTCCAGCGGGGTCATCCGTACGTTGTTCTGCCCGATGGAGGACTGGGCCAGCGCGGCGGGGTCCGTGCTGCCGTCCGGGTTCTGCATGTCGCCGGTGCGGCTGGCCGCCACCGGCAGCCCGCCCTCGCCGAGCTGGCCGACGGTGAGGTCGTCCTGCTCGAAGCCGAACTGGCGGGCCTTCTCCTTGAGGGTGTCCGCGCCGAGCTTCACGCCGAGCTGGGCGAAGCCGGTGTTGCACGAATGGGTGACCGCATCCATCAGGGTGACCTGCGACTGGGGGCAGATCGACGGCGCGGCGTTGCGGATCGGTGTGCCCGAGGTCGGCGGGGTCCAGCTCGGCCCGGCCGGGATCTGGGTGTTCTTGCCGACCCCGTTCTCCAAGGCTGCGGCGGCCACCACGATCTTGAAGGTGGAGCCGGGCGGCAGCGTCTCGGAGAGCGCACGGTTCTTCAGCGGGCCGTCCGGGTCCTGCTCCAGCCGGTTGTACGCGGCGGAGGCCTTGTTCGTGTCGTGGTCGGCCAGCGGGCTCGGGTCGAAGCTCGGCATCGAGACGAGCGCCTGCACCGCCCCGGTACGCGGGTCGATGGCGATCGCCGCGCCCTTCTTGACCCCGTTGTTGTTGTTGCGCAGCTGCTCGTACGCGGTGTCCTGGGCACGCTTGGAGATGGTGAGCAGCACGTTGCCACCACCGGTCTTGTCGCCGGTGAACATGTCCTTGATCCGGTTGGCGATCAGCGCGTCGCTGGTGCCGGCAAGGAAATCGTTCTCCACCCGCTCGATGCCGGTGTCCCCGAGGTTGACCGGCTTGTAGCCGAGCACGTGCGCGTACTTCGCCCCGCCCGGATAGGTGCGCAGGTACTTCAGCTTGCCGCTGGTCGCCTTGCTGGTGGCGAGGGCGATGCCGCCAGCCTCGATGTTGCCGCGCGGGCGCTCGTACTCGGCCACCTGGACCCGGCCGTTGTAGTCGCTGGTGCGGTATTCGTCGGCCTTGTAGGCCTGGATCCAGTTGAGGTTCGCGAAGAGCAGACCGAACAGGATCATGACGACGACGCCGACGCGGCGCAGGGGCGCGTTCACGGGCGGATCACCTCCGTGGGGGCACCGTGCAACTGCTCCGGCGGGCCGCCGGCGGGCCGGGCCGCCGGACCGCCGCCCTGGGTCACCGGGCGACGGGCCGCGTCGGAGACCCGCAGCAGCACGGCGATCAGCAGCCAGTTGGCCATCAGCGACGAGCCACCGGCGGAGAGGAACGGCGTGGTCTGGCCGGTCAGCGGGATGAGCTTGCTGATCCCGCCGACGATCACGAAGACCTGGAGCCCGAGGGTGAAGGCGAGACCGCCGGCGAGCAGCTTGCCGAACGAGTCCCGGACGGCGAGCCCGGCCCGCAGGCCCCGCTCGACGATCAGCAGGTAGGTCACCAGCAGCGCGGTGAGCCCGAACAGGCCGATCTCCTCGCCGATGCCGGCGAAGATGAAGTCGTTCTGCACCTCGGGGATCTCCAGCGGCTCGCCGGCGCCCGGCCCGGCGCCGAAGAGCCCGCCGCTGCCCAGCGCCAGCAGGCCCTGGACCAACTGGTAGCCCTTCTCGTATGGGTCGGAGAACGGGTCGAGCCAGATCTCGGCGCGCAGGTGGAAGTTGGCGAACGGCCCGCCGATCGTGCCGCCCAGCACGTACGCCAGGTAGGCGCCGCCGAAGAACAGCAGCAGACCGATGAGCAGCCAGCTCACCCGTTCCGTGGCGATGTAGAGCGTCACCACGAACATGCCGAAGTAGAGCAGCGAGGTGCCCAGGTCCTTCTCGAAGACCAGCACCAGCACGCTCAGCACCCAGACCGCGACCACCGGGCCGAGGTCCCGGCCGCGCGGAAAGTCGATGCCGAGGATGCGCCGGCTCGCCAGCGAGAGCACCTCACGCTTGCGGACCAGGTAGTAGGCGAAGAAGACCAGCAGGGCCAGCTTGGCGAACTCACCCGGCTGGATGCTGAAGCCGCCGACCCGGATCCACAGCTTGGCACCGTAGATCTCCGAGTACCGGGCGGGCAGCACGGCCGGGATCATCACCAGGACGATGCCGGCCAGGCCCAGGGTGTACGCGTACCGGGAGACCGACCGATGGTCCTTCACGATGAAGAGCAGGACCGCGGCGAGGATCACCGAGGCGAGCGTCCAGGCCAGCTGGCGCCCGCCGTTGCCGGCGAAGATGGCCAGCGTCTCCCGCTCAGCCGGCGCCGCCTTGCCCAGGTCGAGCCGGCGCAGGAAGCCGACCCCGATCCCGTTGAGCAGGGCGACCGCCGGCAGCAGGGCCGGATCGGCGAAGGGCGCCAGCCACCGGATGACCAGGTGCATGCCGAGGAAGACCGCGCCCAGCACCGCCGCCGGCATCCAGAAGTCCGGGGTGACCGTGTCGAGCATGTTCGCCTCGACGATCGCCCCGTACGCCGCCACCAGCACCATCGCCAGCAGCAACAGGGAGAGCTCCGCGTTGCGCCGGGACCGGGCCAGGCGTACGCCGGGCTGCTCGCCCGTTGTGGCGGGCGAGGTTGCCGGTGTGGCCGCTGCGGTCACGGATCGATCCTCGGGCTCTCAGCCGACGTTCACTCGGGCGACCGGCAGCTCGCCGGGTCCACGGTCGGCGTGACCGGGTCGGAGGCCGAGGCGTCGGGCGTGGTGGTCGGCGCGGGGGTGACGGTGCCGGCCGGACCGCCGCTGGCGGTCGGGGTGGGCGCGGTCGGGGTGGGCGCGGCCCGGGTGGCCGTCGGCGCGACCGCGGAGGCGCTCACCGCCGCGGTCGGGCTCGGCGGGCAGACCGGCTTGAGGTTGGGGTTGGCCGGGTCGTCGCTGGTCAGCTCGGCCAGCCGGCGGACCGCGTCCGGCTCGCTCTTGGCCTGGATGCCCTGCTTGACCTGCTCCTGCGCCGCGAGGGTGAGGTCGTCCAGCTTGGCCTGGCTCCTCGAGTGCACGCTGGACAGGTTGAGCCCGGCGACCTGGCCGGGCACCCCGCGGAAGACCGCGAGCTGCCCCTGCTCGGTCGCCCCGACGTAGTACTGCCGCTGGGTGTAGCTCCAGCCGGCGAAGAGACCGCCGCCGAGGATGACCAGCAGCGCCACCAGCATCGCGGCGGTACGCAGCGGCCGGCGGCGGGGCCGCTCCGGCTCGTCGTCCCGGTTGGCGGCCGGGTCCTCCGGCACCGGGGGACGCGGCGCGGAGAGCGCCGAGGCGCGGGCCGCCGGGGTGGAGACGTCGGCGGAGGTGGCCATGCCCCGGTCGCGGGAGGCGGCACCGCCGACGATCGGGCTCGCCTCGACGATGTCCTGGTCGGTGGCGTCCGCGATGATCACGGTGATGTTGTCCGGGCCGCCGCCGCGCAGTGCGAGCTGGACCAGCCGCTCGACGCACTGCTGCGGGTCGGTGTACTCCCGCATGCTGTCGGCGATGGTGTCCGCGCTGACCACGCCGGAGAGGCCGTCACTGCAGATCAGGTAGCGGTCACCGGGCAGCACCTGGCGGACGCTGTACTCCGGGTCGATGTCGCGGCCGTCGAGCGCCCGGGTGAGCAGCGAGCGCTGGGGGTGGCTGCTCGCCTCCTCCGCGCTGATCCGCCCCTCGTCCACGAGCATCTGGACGTAGGTGTCGTCCTTGGTGATCTGCGCGAACTCACCGTTGCGCAGGAGATAGGCCCGCGAGTCACCGATGTGGACCATGCCGAGCTTGCTGCCGGAGAAGAGGGTCGCGGTGAGCGTGGTGCCCATCCCCTCCAGCTGCGGATTGGCGTCCACGGTGTCGCGGAGCTGCTGGTTGGCGGTGCCCACGGCCGAGCGCAGCGCGTCGACGAGGGCGTCTCCTGGGACGTCCTCGTCGAGCGGTGCCATGGCACCGATGACAATGTTGCTGGCGACGTCACCGGCGGCCATGCCGCCCATGCCGTCGGCGACGGCGAGGAGCCGCGGCCCGGCGTAGACGGAGTCCTGGTTTCCGTCTCGGATCAGACCGCGGTCGCTGTGGGCCGCATAGCGCAGGGTCAGAGTCATGGCCGTAATTCGAGAGAGGTGCGGCCGATCCGGATCGGCACGCCGAGGGGGACGGGGGTTGGTCCGGTGACCTTAGCGCGATCCAGGTAGGTGCCGTTAGTCGAGCCGAGGTCCTCGACGAACCACTGCCCGTCGCGCGGTACGAGCCGGGCGTGGCGCGCGGAGGCGTAGTCGTCGGTGATGACGAGGGTGGAGTCCTCGGCCCGCCCGATGGTGATCTGCGCCTCGCCGAGGGTGATCCGGGTGCCGGCGAGCTGGCCGGCGGTGACCACCAGCTGGTGCGCGGCCCTGCCCCGCTTCACCTTGGCCGGTTTCGCCCCCTGCCCGGTGGACGCGCCCACCGCGCGTGGCGCGGCCACCAGCCGGCCCGACCGGGCTCCTGCGAAGAGGTCGCGGCGGATGACGCCGACCACCGTGAACACGAAGATCCACAGCAGGATGAGGAACCCGAACCGGGCGACGGTGATGACGAGCTCCGGCAAGGCGGGTCAGCCGTCCACGCGGAAGGTCAGGGTGGTCGTGCCGAGCTGGACCATGTCGCCGGGGTTGAGGGCGACCGCGGAGACGCGCTGGCCGTTGACCATCGTGCCGTTGGTCGACCCGAGGTCGGTCAGCACCACCTGGCCGCCGTCGAAGTCCAGCCGGGCGTGTCGCCGGGAGATGCCGACGTCCGGCAGGCGCAGGTTGGCCTGGTCGCCGCGACCGATCACCGTCGAACCCATCTGGAGAGGGTAGGTACGGCCGTCGCCGGAGACCAGCCGGACATTGCGGGCGCCACCACCGTGGCCCGGCGGCGGGCCGTAGCCGCCACCCTGGTCGTATGACGGGTACGCCGGGGGGCCGGCGTCGTAGCCACCGGGCGCGGAGACCGGGGCGACCTCGCCACCGGTGTAGACCTCGGCGGTGACCCGGAACATGCCGGTGTCCAGCCCCTCGCCGCGCTCGATCTCGACGATCACGTCGCCGTAGACCGTCCACGCCTGCTCGCCGATGAACTCCGCCTGCGACTGGGCCAGCTCCTGGGCCAGCGCGGCGGCGTACGGCGCCAGCCGACTGTGGTCGTACGGCGAGAGATCGATCACGTAGCGGTTGGGCACCAACGTGCGCCCACCAGCCAGGATGGCCTTGTGCGCCTCGGCCTCCCGCTGCATGGCGTTGAGGATCTCCACGGGGTGGACCACCCCTTTGAAGACCTTGGCGAAGGCCCCTTCGACCAGGCCTTCCAGACGCTTCTCGAAGCGTTGCAGCACGCTCACCGGCTCCTCCTCGGGTTCCGAGGACATGATGGTATCCGTCCGGCGCGCATGCAGCTCGCGCGCCGCTCGGCGGCCTCGTGGCGGCCCGTTCGGAAGGGACCCTTCTGACGTGCTAGTCTTTCGTCCGCCACGAACGGTGACCGCTCCACGGAGCGTAACCGGTCGGGGACATGACGGAGGGCACGTAAGATGTCCGGGGCCTGCTGGAGACAGCCGGGCCGGCACGGATTACAGTGTTCGAGGTCAGGCCACGGGGATGTGGCGGAATGGCAGACGCGCACGGTTCAGGTCCGTGTGCCCGAAAGGGCGTGGGGGTTCAACTCCCCCCATCCCCACCGCAGACGAGGGCTCCGCAGCTTGCGGGGCCCTTGCCTCGTTCGGAGGGCGTGCCGGGCGTCACGCTATGCTCCGATGGTTTCCCTGCCTCCTACTGACCAGGAGTGGCGTGTGAGTGTCGCGTTGGTGACCGGGTCGGGCGGTCTGATCGGGTCCGAGGCGGTCCGGCACTTCGCCGGTCTCGGCCTGGACGTGATCGGCATCGACAACGACATGCGGCAGGAGTTCTTCGGCGCCGAGGCGTCGACCGCGTGGAACGTCCGGCGACTCGCCGACGAGCTGGGGTCCGCGTACTCGCACCACAGCATCGACATCCGCGACCGGGACTCGATGGCGAAGCTCTTCGCGCGGTACGGCGCCGACATCGCCGTGGTGATCCACACCGCTGCGCAGCCCTCGCACGACTGGGCGGTCCGCGACCCGTGCACCGACTTCGACGTCAACGCCGGCGGCACCCTCAACGTGCTGCAGAATGTGCGCGAGCACTGCATCGAGGCGCCGGTGATCCACTGCTCGACCAACAAGGTCTACGGCGACCGGCCGAACAGTCTCCCGCTGGTGGAGCTGGAGACCCGGTGGGAGATCGAGCCGGGCCACCCGTACGAGCAGGGCATCCGCGAGGACATGTCGATCGACGCCTGCCTGCACTCGGTCTTCGGCGCCTCGAAGGTCGCCGCCGACGTGATGGTGCAGGAGTACGGCCGCTACTTCGGCATGAAGACCGCCTGCTTCCGGGGTGGCACGCTGACCGGTCCCGCGCACTCCGCGACCGAGCTGCACGGCTTCCTGGGGTACGTGATGCGGGCGAACATGGAGCGCCGCACGTACAAGATCTTCGGCTACCAGGGCAAGCAGGTCCGGGACGCGATCCACAGCTCGGACGTGGTCTCCGCGTTCGAGGCGTTCTTCCGCAACCCCCGCTCGGCAGCCGTCTACAACCTGGGCGGCGGCCGGCACTCCAACACCTCCATGCGGGAGGCGTTCGCGCTGGCCGAGCAGATCACCGGCCGGGAGATGATCACCGAGTACGTCGAGGCGAACCGGATCGGCGACCACAAGTGGTGGATCGGCTCGAACGAGGCGTTCCAGGCCGACTACCCGGGATGGAAGCAGGTCTACGACGTACCGATGATCATGCGGGAGATCTACGAGGCCAACGTCGACAAGTGGGTGCCGCAGGCATGACCGGTGAGGGCAAACGAAACGTCCTCGGCGTCCTGGTCGACGCGACCGACTACGCCTCGGCGAGCGAGCAGGTGGTGGCGGCCGCGCACGAGCGCCGCCCGCTGGCGCTGACCGCGCTGGCCGTGCACGGCGTGATGACCGGGGTGCTCGACCCGGCGCACAACGCCCGGCTCAACTCCTTCGACGTGGTCACCCCGGACGGCCAGCCGGTCCGCTGGGCGCTCAACCTGCTGCACCACGCCGGCCTGTCCGACCGGGTCTACGGCCCTACGCTGACCCTGCACGTGCTGCGCCGCTTCGCCGAGGAGGGGCTGCCGGTCTACCTCTACGGATCCACGGAGGAGACCCTGGCCCGGCTGATCCCGGCGCTGGAGCGGATGTTCCCCGCGCTCAAGATCGCCGGGGTGGAGCCGTCGAAGTTCCGCGACGTCCAGCCGGGCGAGGACGTGGAGATCGCCGACCGGATCCGGGCCAGCGGGGCCCGGCTCGTCCTGGTCGGCCTGGGCTGCCCGCGCCAGGAGGTCTTCGCGTACGCCATGCGACCGCTGCTGGACATGCCGCTGATGGCAGTCGGCGCGGCCTTCGACTACCACGCCGGCCTGCTCCGCAAGCCCCCGCCGTGGATGCAGCGGGCCGGGCTGGAGTGGTTCTGGCGGCTCGGCCTGGAGCCGAAGCGGCTCTGGCGCCGGTACGTCATCCTCAACCCGGCCTACCTGGCCCGCCTCGCCGGCCAGAAGACCGGCCTGTGGAAGGCGCGGCCCCCGGCGCCGGCCACCGAGCGCCCGCCCACCTTCGCCGTCTGACCGCTGGCACGGCTCCACCGTCCACCGTCCGCTGTGTCCGGAACGGATGGTGACCCGACCCCTACGGGGTGGGTGGGGGGTGGAACCGGGGGCGGGCCCGGATTCCCGGCGGGCCGATCTGGGCAAGGCTGAACGCATGGATGACCATCTCATCGTTCTGCTGCCAATCGCCGCGGTCTGGCTGGCCGCCGGCGTCGTGGCGGACCGACTGCCCCGGCTGGACCGGGCCCGCGCACTCCGGCGGCGTACCGGATGGTTGCTCGCCCTGACCCTGACCGGCCTCGGCCTGACGGCGGCGGTGCTGGCGGCCGGCCTGACCAGCGCCGGCGCGACGCCGGTCGACCGGGCCGCCGCCGGCCTCGGCCTGGTCGTCGGCCCGGCGCTCGCCGTCGCGGTCTGCACGGTACGGCGGCTCCGCCGGCTCCGGGCCGGTGCCGGCGCGTTCGCCACCGCGCCGGAGACGCCAGCGCCGCACGGCCTGCGGGCCACCGGGGCGCATCCGCTGATCGGCCTGCCGGTGCAGGTCACCGCCCTGGCCACGCTGCCGCCCGTGCTGTCGGCCGCGGGGCTGGACCTGGCCGCCGATCCCCGCCTGACCGGCCCGGCCGTCACCCTGGGCGGTCTCGCGGTCATCGCGATCGGGGTACGGCTGGCGCTGCGGCACAGCCGGCTCGCCGAGCGGGCGTTACCGGAGGCGACGCCGGCCTCAGCGCGTGCGGCTCGGCCCCTGCACGTATAGCAGCTCCAGGATCGCCCGGGTCGCCTCGAACCAGCGGTCCAGCCACCCGGGCGGCGGCACGCTGCCCTTCGGCGGCAGCTCCATCAGCAGGCCGCGCAGCAGCGGGTGGTCGACCAGCGACTCGCTCGGCTCCAGCGGCCACCCGGCGGGCGGGAACGAGGGCTCGGTCAGCGGGTTCGGGTCGAGCGACGGCAGCGACAGCGGCGGCCCGGCCTGCTCCGGCGCGGCCGACCCGGCGTCCCGCCCGCCGACCTCGGTGTCGGTGGACACGACCTCGGTGAGCACGGTGTCCCGGCGCGCGCCGCGGTACTTGCCGCCGAACCGCTCGGCCTTGCCCGGGCCGTTGGTGAGATTGTCTGAACCGATCGTCGTCATCCGTCTCGCCTGCCTCGCTCGGTTACCGATCCGTGCGGCGGGTTGTCGACCAGCGCCGTATCGAGGGGTTCAACGAGACGGGACGGAAGTGGCGACGGGCCGACCGGGAGATCCCGGCCGGCCCGCTGTCAACGCCACACTGCGTCGATCAGTGCTGGTCGAACCCACCGCTCCGTGCGCCAGCGACGAAGGCGTGCCAGTCTCCTGGAGCAAAGACCAGGGCCGGGCCCGCCTTGTCCTTTGAATCCCGAACGCCGACCGCCCCGGTCACGTACGCCACCTCGACGCAGTTGTCACAGTTCGGCCCGCTCTTCGAGCTCTTGAACCACGACGCCTGCGTCAGGTCCACAGGGAACTCCTTGGTCGCCATTTCCATAGCGGCTCCTCTGCCAGTTTTGCGATGTGAGCTATGGATTCCTCCGGGCGAATGGCCGCTGCCCGGATGTGATCGAAGATGAAGCTGTACCTCTGCAGTTCGTCGCTCTTCTCCAGGAAGAGCCCACCCGTGGCGTTCTCCGCGTACACGACATCGGGATCACTCGGTTCGGGAAAGCTGAGGATGGTGAAGGTGCCATCCATGCCGGCGTGCGCGCCCACCTCGAAGGGCAGGACCTGAAGCGTCACGTTCGGCAGTTCCGCCACTTCCACCAGCCGCTTGAGCTGACCACGCATCACCGCGTCGCCGCCCACCGGCCGGCTCAGCACCGCCTCATCGAGCACCACCCACAAATCGACCGGATCGTCCTGGATCAACAACGACTGACGGCCCAGACGGACACGCACCCGTTGCTGCACCTGGTCGACGGTGAAATCCGGACGGGCCGCCCGGATCATGGCCCCGGCGTACTCCTCGGTCTCCAGCAGGCCCGGGACCACCTGCTGCTCGTACGCGCGGATCGAGCTCGCCGCCGCCTCCAGCCCGACGTAGGCCCCGACCAGCACCGTGCTGTACGGGTGCCACCAGCCCTTCTGCCGGGCCTCCCGGGCGATCTGCACCAGCTCGTCGCTCTCGACGCCCACCACGCCGTAGATCCCCAGCATGTCGCGGACGTCCCGCGGGGTCACCGAGGTGTGGCCGGTCTCGATCCGGGAGATCTTCGAGGCGGAGCACTCCAGCTGCTCGGCGACCGTGTCGATGGTGATCCCGGCCGCCTCGCGCTTGCGGCGGAGTTCCGCGCCCAGCCGCCGACGCCGGATGGTGGGGCTGCGCCGCTCGCTCACCGCGCCACCTCACGCCTCGCCGGGCGGGTCGGCCCGTTCCTCGCGCTCACCCGGTTACCTCCCGGTGACTCACGCCTGCGTCGACACCCGCCGAGGGCGCGACCGACGAACGGCGGGCAATCGTTCGCGGCAGGGGGTGGTGCCGGTCGTCGACCGGCCGCGTCGGGCGAAACCGGCGTCCAGTGTGCCGGTCCGGGGCCGGAGTCATCAAGCGCCTTGTTCACATGTCGTGCCCGGGTATCGGCAAAATTCGACGTGCAACTTGCATGTCGCACGTCACTGATGCACTCTGTCCGTATGGCTCGGGTCACTCACCGTCTACCCACGCTTCCCCGGTCCGTCGACCACACCGGCGACGGGACGACGGTCGGGAACCCCGTTCCAGCTACGACGACGAGACCTGTCCCGGGGTGATGACCCTGCCGCTGCACGCCCGACGGCTGCGGCGGCGGGAGCGGTATCCGGGAGCAGCACCGGTGATGGTCGGGTGGCGGTCCGCCACCAGCGGGTACGGCCCGACCACCACCACCGGTCCACCGGTCCACCGGTCCACGAGGCACTACCCCGGCACAGCCAGAAACCTTCCCCCGATCACCTCCGGTCCGGCGCACCGCCCGGCCATACCCTCCCCAGGAGGCCATGTGCTTCCCCGCTCTGGTGACGTAATGCACGTGACTCGCGCGGCGAGTGTCCAGTTCCTCAGGCCCATCACGTTCCGGGTCATCCGGGTGCTCGACTGGCCCACCTACGACGGTTGGCTCTGGCTCGACGGTTACGAGTTGAACGCGGCGGGGGACGCGGTCAACCGGCGGTCGATCTTCGTGCAGGAGGCCGGTCTCCGGCAGGTCCAGGTGGCGCCCGTGCCGCGCCAGCACAGCGTACGGACCCGGCGGACGGTCAACCGCGCTCCGGTCGCGGTGGGCTGAGCTCCACCATTACGCGGTGGGCTGAGCTCCACCATTACCCGGTCGGCGGGCATGCCGTCGCCATAGACTCGGTACGCCCACCCCGGCGAAGTCACCACCCCGCGCGTCCCGGACCCTGAACCTGGGATGGCCATGGTCAATATGCCCGCCGCGCGGCGGCACCACAGGTCCCGTATCGGTTACGCCTTCGGGCTGCTGGCGCTGGTCGGCGCCGCCACCACTCTCGTGGTGGTGGTGTGCTACCCGGCCGAATCGGCGACCCGGCTGGCCGAGCCGGTTCCCGCCCCCGAGATCACCGTGGTCGAGCAGGGCTCACCGCCTCCCGGCGCCGGTGACCCCGGCTATCCGGCGGAGCTCGCCACACCCGACGACCACTGGTACGGCGATACCGCACCCGGCGCGGGTGGCCCCGACGATCCCCACAGCGGGGCCGGATCCCTGCCCGGAGCCGGCGGTGGCGAGGCCGCCCTGGCCGGCTCGTCCACGGCCGACGCCCGGCAGGCCCTCAGCCAGTCGCTCTTCTACTCCGGGGTGCTCGGCCTGACCATCTCGCTGGCCGGACTGGGCCTGGTCGGGACCCGACGCCGGATGTGGTGAGCCCGCTCAGCCGGTGGCGGTGACCTCGGGTGTCGGCTCGACCGACCCGGTCGACGGGGGTGTCGGCGACGGCGCGACGGCCACCACCAGCGTCACCTCGTCGCCGGCACTGACCAGCTCACCCGACCCCGGGTCGGTCTCGACCACCGTGCCGGGCGGCTGCTCCGCCGACTCCCGCGTCCGGACCCGGTACGACAGGTCGAGCCGGTCCAGGATCCGCCCGGCCGACGCCCGGGGCAGCCCCACCAGGGGCGGCACCGGAATCCGGGCCGCGGCCGTGGTGGCCGGTGTGCTGGGCGCCCCGGTGGTCGGGGCGGCGGTCGTCGGCGCGGCCGTGGTCACCGGCGCGCTCGTCGGCACCGGTGGCGGGGAGGGCTCCTTGGCCCGCTCGTCGGCCGCCCGCAGCGCCAACCAGATCCCCGCGCCGAGCACACCGAGCAGCAGCAGCGCCAGGATGCCCAGCAGGATCGGCATCCACCAGCGGCGTCCGCCCTGCTCCTCGCCATACCACTCGACCGGCTCGCGGTAGTCGGCCGGGCGCGGCGGCGGCACCCCGGCCCGCCCCGACCAGACGGCCGGTGCGGCCGGGGCCGTCGGGGCGGTCGGGGCGGTCGGCTCCGGCCCGGTGGCGTCCGGCGGGGGGAACGGTCGGGTGGGATCCAGCGGCTCGTGACCGGCGGTCGCGTCCAGCGGCTCGTGACCGGCGGTCGCGTCCAGCGGCGGGCGCGGGACGGGACGGGCCGGTGACTGGCCGGCGGCGTCGGCGCGGGGCAGCGGGCGGGTCCGGTCGTCGGCGGGCGGCTCCTGGCGGTCGTTGCTCATCGCACGTCCTCTCCCACCGGGGGCAGGCGTCGTGGCCCTCGCCGGTCCACGGTAACCGTCAGGGTCACCAGCCGCCGGGATCGGCGCGGCGACCCGCCCGGACCCGGCCGCGCGTCCGGCCGCGCCTAGGTCTCCGCCGCGCCTATTCCTCCGTCGCGCCGCAGGAGATGGCGACCTCGTCGTTCCAGTGCTGGGTCGTGTCGGGCTCCGGGTCCTGCGAGTGGACCTTGCCGACCCGGCCGGTGCGGTACCGCGGGTAGAAGCCCCGCTCGACGATCGTCGCCGCCGCGTCGGCGCAGTCGTAGTCGTCCAGGTCGGGCACCTCGGCCTCCGGCGCCGGGCCGGCGACGTACACCTTGACGGTGGTGCCGTGGCTCACCCGGGTGCCGGGGGCCGGGTCGAGTCGCTCGACCTTCTCCCCCAGCCCGGTGCCGAAGACCAGCCGCCACCCCAACTTCCGGTCACGCAGATCGCTGCGGGCCCCCTCGAAGCCGTCGCCGACCAGGTCCGGCACGGTCACGTAGCTGGTGGAGTCGGTGCTCGGCCCCGGCGGCGTGGTCGTCCGGGGAGTGGTCGGCGCGACGGTGGCGGGTTGCTCCGCCGGCGGCAGTGCAGCGGCCGAGGTCGGGAACCCGGCGGAAGTGGCGGCGGTCGACGCAGAGGCGGCCGGCGGATCGGTGGGGGACGACTCGTCCGGGCCGGCCAACACCCAGCCGACCGTCGCGCCCACGGTGGCCAGCAGAACGAACGCCAACCCGCCGCCGATCAGCAGCGCGGCCCGGTTCGGCCGCCCCGGCTCCGGAGTGTCCAGAAGGGTGTGTCCGTCGCTCATCGCACTCTCCGCCTCGTCACCAGCGACCGTACCGGGCGACGCAAAGCGGGTCACCGCACGTCGTCCCGGTGGTCGCCCGGCTCGCCGCGCCGACCAGGGGACGCTACGCTCCCCGGCATGGCCAGACTGGGCTGGGGAGGATCGGTCACCACCGCGGTCGGCGTTGCTGCCGGCGTGGGTGCGGCACAACTGGGCTTCGCCTACGGGCTGGGCGTCATCGACTGGGCACCGGTCGAGCCCGCCGCCACCGGGACCGCCTGGTACGCCAGCCTGGCCTGGGCGACCTGGATCGCGGCCGTCTCCACCATCGCCGGCGCCGTCTGCGCGCAGCGGCTGGGGGAGCGGGGACGCGACGGCGACACCGCGACCGGGGGCCCGCTGCGCCGGGTGACCCTGGCCGTGGCGGGCGCGGTGGGCGCACTGATCACGGTGCTGCTGGTGGCCGTACCGGCCCGGGTGGCGACCGTGCCCGACACCTTCACACCACAGAGCCTGGCCGCCGGGTACGCCGCGGTCGGCGTGCTGGTCGGGTTGCTGACCGCGATCTGGGCGCTGCACTCGCGGGCCGCCGCCACCAACGTGATCGCCACCGTCGGCTGGATCTGGCTGCTCGTCATGGTCTCGGTGACGGACGGGGTGGTCGCCGGGCGCGGATTGACCACGGCCCAACTCGGCATCTGGCAGATCAGCACCGACAGCGCCGGGTTCTGGGTCCGGGACTACGTCTACTGGCCGGGAGTGCTGCTGACAGCCGGCTCGGCGCTGTTGATCGGCGTGCTGGCCGCGCGGCGTACCGCCCGGGTGGCGGAGTGGCGGCTCGGTGCGGCCGTCTCCGGCGCGGCGGGTCCGCTGCTCGTCGCGGTCGCGTACTTCGTCGCCGTACCCCGGCTGGCCGCCGTCACTCCCGCGCAGGTCTCGGCGCACTTCGTCGCGCCGTACGCGGTCGTCGTCGGCGCGGCCGGTTCGGTGCTGGTGGCGGCGCTCGCCGAGCGGGCCGAACGGCGCGCGGCCGCCCGGCAGGCGGTGGTGCCCCGGCAGCGCACCGGCGACTGGGACGACGGGGCGTTCGACGAGGACCTCGCGTCGGCCGGTGAACCGATCGACGTGGCCGGCGCGGCGGGCACGGCGACCACGACGGCCACCCGCCCGGACGGGGCGGGACCGGTCGATGCGCGTGCCGGGGCTGACCCGGCGGCGGTCGGCTCGCAGCCGGACGCGACCGGCTCGTCGACCGCGGGCACCGGGCGGGCGCGATCGCCCCGTCGGAGCCGGGCCACCACCCCCGCGCGAAATGCCAAGCCGGAGCCCACCACGCCGACCGCCGAGCCCCCGCTCGCCCCGCCGACGACCCTCCCGGCCGACCCCCCGAACGCGATACCCCCCGCCACCCCCAAGTCCCGCCCCACCCGCTGACCCCCGCATCACCCGTATCAGTCGACGGGCCAGGTGTGGACGGGTTCGTTGCTGCGCTGGAGTTCGGAGTAGCGACGGGCCATGTGGTGCAGCGCCGCCTCGCGGTCCATGCCCCGGTACCGCTCGGCCGCCCAGACTGTCTCGGTCTGCCAGACCGCGCCGTTGCGACCGGTACGGCAGCGCTGCTCGATGATGCCGAGCAGCCGGTCCCGCTCGGCCGGGTCGACACCGAACCGGTCCAGCCCGGTGGCCGCCTTCGGCAGCAGCGTGTCGAGGACCAGCTTGGCCACCGGCACGTCCCCGAGGCGGGGCCAGTGCAGGACCGCGTCCATGCCGCGTCGGGCGGCGGCGTGGAAGTTCTCCTCGGCGGAGCTGAAGGTGAGCTGGCTCCAGATCGGCCGGTCCGACTCGGCCAGCCCGCGGGCCAGCCCGAAGTAGAAGGCCGCGTTGGCCAGCATGTCCACCACGGTCGGGCCGGCCGGCAGCACCCGGTTCTCCACCCGCAGGTGCGGGCGGCCGTCCATGATGTCGTAGACCGGCCGGTTCCAGCGGTAGACCGTGCCGTTGTGCAGCCGCAGCTCCGCCAGGTGGGGCACCCCGCCGGCGTGCAGCACCTCGACCGGGTCCTCGTCCACGCAGATGGGCAGCAGCGGCGGAAAGTACCGGACGTTCTCCTCGAACAGGTCGAAGATCGACGTGATCCAGCGCTCGCCGAACCAGACGCGGGGGCGTACGCCCTGGGCCTTGAGCTCGTCGGGGCGGGTGTCGGTGGCCTGCTCGAAGAGGGCGATCCGGGTCTCCGCCCAGAGCTGCCGTCCGTACAGGAAGGGGGAGTTCGCGCCGACCGCGACCTGGACCCCGGCGATCGCCTGGGACGCGTTCCAGTAGTCGGCGAAGCTGTCCGGCGCCACCTGAAGGTGGAACTGGAGGCTGGTGCAGGCCGACTCGGGGGCGATCGAGTCGGTGTGCGTCCGGAGCCGTTCGACGCCCCGGATGTCCAGCTCGATGTCCTCGCCCCGGGCGCCGACGATCTGGTCGTTGAGCACCCGGTAGCGCTCGTTGGTGGAGAGGTTGTCCACCACCAGGTGCCGCTCGGTGAGCGTGGGCAGGATGCCGACCAGGACGATCCGGGCGTCGGACTTCGCCGCCCGCTCGTCGGCCCGGGTCAGGCTGCTGCGCAGGTCACGCTCGTAATCGGCGAACCCGCTGCCCTCGATCAGCCGGGGCGCGGCGTTCAGTTCGAGGTTGAACTGGCCGAGTTCGGTCTGGAACAGCGGGTCGGCGATGGCGGCCAGGATCTCCTCGTTGCGCATCGCCGGCTCACCCGCCGGGTCCATCAGGTTGAGCTCGATCTCCAGGCCGGTCCTCGGGCGGTCCGCGTCGAAGCCGAAGTCGTCCAGCATCAACGCGAAGACGTCCAGACAGCGCCGTACCTTCTGCCGGTAGCGGACCCGGTCTTCCCGGGAGAAGGCGTCCTGCTCGACGTCTCTACCCATGTGCCCTCCCGGCGCGAGGCGCGCGGGACGGTGTGGCCGTCCCGCCGCGCGTTGTGAACAACCACGGTAAGAGCGCTCACCTTGCCGGGGCCAGTGGCACCACCGGTTCGCGCTGCGGCCATCTCTACCCAGCCGCCACCGCCGGCACCCGGACGGGGCGACGAATAGTCCGTGACAATTCGCACCTGGAGACGAGGCGAGGCCCCTGCTCAGGGAGCAGGGGCCTCGCCCGGAGGGGTCCGCCGGATCAGGCCTGGCGGACGGCCTCGCCCTCGATCTCGATCTTGATCTTCTTGCCGACCACCACGCCGCCGGTCTCCAGCGCCACGTTCCAGGTCAGACCGAAGTCCTCCCGGTCGATCTCGGTGCTCGCGGAGAAGCCGAAGATGTCCTGGCCGTACGGGCTGCGGCCGACACCCTCGAACTCGACCTCCAGCTCCACCGGCCGGGTCACGCCCTTGATGGTGAGATCGCCGAGGAGCACGAACTCGTTGCCGTCCCGGGACTTCACGCCGGTGCTGCGGTACTCCAGCGTCGGGAAGGTCTCGACGTCGAGGAACTCCGGGCTGCGCAGGTGGGCGTCCCGGTCGGCCTGAGCGGTGCTGATGCTCGCGGCCTGGATGGTGGCGGTGACCGAGGACTGCATGGGGTCCTCGGCGATGGTGACGGTGGCCGATGCGTCGACGAACTCACCGCGCACCTTGCTGACCATCATGTGCCGGGCGACGAACCCGACCCGCTTGTGAGCCGCGTCCAGCAGGTAGGTGCCGGCGGTCGGGATGGTGAGGCCCTCCCAGTCGCGGGTAACCGACTCGGTGCTGGTCATGGTGTGTCCTCCAGGAAGAGATTGTTTAGTAGCCCAACGACTGACTGAACAACTATAGCCACAACAACATTCCCCGCGTCAAGCACTGTTAGGATGGCCAGGTGGACCAGAACGTGTTCGACGACCCCCGGATCACCGCTGTCGGCCTCCTCGTCGAGGCGCACGCCGGGCTGTCGGCCCGGTTCGCCGACCAGTACGACGAGCACGGCCTCTCCGCGGTCGAGTTCGAAGTGCTGATGCGGCTCGCCCGGTCCCCCGGCAACCAACTGCGGATGACCGACCTGGCCGCGCAGACCTCACTCTCCACCAGCGGCGTCACCCGCGTGGTGGACCGGATGGAACGCAACGGCCTGCTGTGCCGGCGGGCCTGCCCGTCCGACCGGCGCAGCTCGTACGCGGTGGTCACCCCGTCGGGGCTCAAACGCCTCGACGAAACACTTCCCGGCCACCTGCGGATCGTCGAGCAGTGGTTCACCGGCCAGCTCGAACCCGCGGCGCTGGCGGCCATGCTCGACGGCCTGCGCCAGGTGCGGGACGCCGTCCATCCGGGGGCGACCGCCGGCAGCACCGAATCGGCCCCGGCCGACCATCCGGCGACCTGACGCCGCAGCACCGGGCTCGCCGCACCGGCAGAACCACCGGCAGAACTGGTCGGGCCGGCGGAACAACCCCGCTAAACCGCGCAAAAGCGGACTTCGGGCGTGGCTAGCCTTCGTCGAGCGCGGGGGGAGCACCTGGGGGGTGCAGGCGCGAGCGATGAGCGAGGGGTGTCACCAGGGGGCTTCTTCGCTCGCGCCTCCCCCGCCCTCGCTGGCGGTTCCGCAAGGATCCGGGCACCCACCGCCCGGGTCTCAGTCGCCCGGGTCTCAGTCGGCCGGGTTTCAGTCGGACGAGTCTCAGTCGCCCGGGTCTCAGTCGGCCGGCCGGAGCCCCCGGAGCAGGTTCTCCTCGTACGGCAGCAGTCGGATGCCGCTCTCCCGGCAGGCCCGGTCGAGACGGTCCAGCACGGCCGGGTCACCAGTGCTCGCCGCCAACCCGACCAGCGCCTCGACCACGTCCCGCCGGTCCTGGCCGTCGATGCCAGCCTCTGCTGCCACCCCGAACCACTCCGCGGCCAACTCCCGGTCGCCCCGATGCAGCGCCACCATCGCCTCGATCAGGGCGATGATCCCCGCCTCCGGCCGCGACGCCGACACCGTCGCGCCGGGCCGCCCGAACCCCGACCCGCCCGGCCGCCCGAGCCAGCCGGCCCTGGGCTGCGCGGGCAGCACGCCACCCGGGGGCACGGACCCGGCCGGCGCCAGGTGGTCGACCGGAATCGCCGTCCCCGACGCCAGCGGCTGCGGACGGGCCTCCGCCCGCAGCTCGGCCAGCACGTCGGCGGCCTCGTCCGCCCGGCCTTCCCGGGCCAGCGCCAAACCGACCGTGCCCAGCACCCGGCGGCGGTGTCCCGGATCGCCCAGGTCGGCCAGCGCTGCGGCGACCCGGCGACCCTGCTCCACCGCCTCGGCGTACCGGCCCTGGAGGCGGGCCACCTCGGCCAGGTTGGCCCGGGCCAGCAGGCGCAACCGCCGCTCGTCGCACTCGGCGGCCAGCCGGTCGACCGTGGCCAGCCGCCGTCGGGCGCCGGCCAGATCGCCGAGGCGGATCTCGTGCCAGGTGAGGTTGTTCTGGGCGACCGCCATGTCGCGTACCCGGCCGTGCCGGGTGGCCAGCGCCAGCACCGCCTGCGCCTGCTCGCGCGCCTCGTCGTACCCGCCGGTGGCGACGAGCAGTGCGCAGAGCACCGTCCGTGCCTCCAACTCGCCGGTGACCTCGGCGTGCGCGGCGAAGACGTCGAGCGCCGCGCGGGCGGCAGGCAGCTCCGGCGCCCCCGCGCCGTGCTCGGCGGCGAGCCGGGCCACCCCGAGCAGCGCCCAGGCCCGCAGCACCGGGTCGGCGTCGGCGGTACGGGGGTCCGCCAACAGCCGGCGCAGCCACTGCCGCCCGGAGACGTCCCGGCCCCGCAGCCGCCACCAACGGGGCAGCGCCGCCGCCAGCCGCAGCGCGGTGAGCGGGTCGTCGGTGGCGGCGTGCGCCAGGGCTGCGCTGATGTCGCTGGTCGCCTCGTCCAGCTGGCGCACTGCGGCGGGCAGCTTCGCCCCGACCAGGTCCGGCGCGGTCCGAATCACCAGCCGGGCCACGACAACGGCGTGCCGGCGGCGGATCGCGGTCAGCTCGCCCAGGCCGGCGGCCCGCTCGACGGCGAAGTCCCGGACCGCGTCGAGCAGCCGGAACCGGAACGGGCCGGCTCCCCGGACGCTGAGCAGGCCCAGCTCCACCAGCCGGTCCAGCAGTGGGACCGGGTCGACGACGACCGTGCCGTCCCGGTCGGCCTCGCCGGCGAGCAGCTCCTCGGCCAGTTCCACCGACCAGCGGTTGGCGAACGCGGAGAGCCGACGCACGGCCGCGCGCTCGGAGTCGGCGAGCAGGCGGTAGCTGGTGGCCACCGCCTCCCGCAGGGTCACCGCCACCGCGGCCCGCGCGCTGCCGGACCCGGCCGGCTCGGCGGCCTCCCAGCCGCGCCGGCCCGGGTCGGCGGCGGCCAGGTCGAGGACCCGGTCGCCGTACCGGTCGAGCAGTTCGCCGAGGTCGAGGATCCGACCCCGGGCCGCCATCAGCTCGATCGCGAGCGGCAGGCCGCCGAGCCGGCGGACCAGCGCGGCCAGGGCGGGCAGCTCCCTCGGGTCGGGCGGCTCCGGGCGTACCCGGGCGAGTCGCGCCGCGAAGAGCGCCGCCGCCGGGTAACGGGCCAGGTCGGCGGCGTCCACCACGTCGGCTGCGGGCACGTCCAGCGGCGCCACCGGGCGGACCAGCTCCCCGGGTACGCCCACCGGGTGCCGCCCTGTCACCAGCACCCGCAGGCTCGGCACCGCGTCATTGAGCTGCCGCAACGCCTCGGCCACCGGGTCCGGGGCGCGCTCCGCCGCGTCCACCAGCAGCAACGCCGGCCGGTTGCGCAGCCGTACGGCCAGGTCGGGCAGGCGGGCCGCGCCGAGCACGGCGCTCACCGCGGCCAGCACGTCGGCGGCATCCGAGCCCTCGCCGACCAGCACCCCGGCCACCCCGCCCGGACAGGCGGCGACGACCTCGTGCGCCACGGCCAGGGCCAGCGCCGTCTTGCCCACGCCAGCCAGCCCGACCAGGGTCACCACCGGTGGCCAACGGTCCTCGGTGAGCAGCGCCGCGAGGTCGGCCAGGTCCCGCTCCCGCCCGATCAGCTCGACCGGGGGCGGGAGCGCGATCGGCGTACCCGAGGGCTCGGGGTCGCGGGGCGCGAACCCGGCGGCCGGCGCGCGGCGCGGGCCCTCGGCGGCGGCCCGCCCACGGGCGGTGGCGAGGAAGGCGGCGCGGGGCCCGCCGGGCAGGCCGAGCGCGCCGGCGAGCAGTTCGACGGTGCTGCGCTGCGGCCGGCTGGACCGGCCGCGCTCCAGGTCACGGACGGTCCGCACGCCGACCCCGGCCCGCTGGGCCAGCTCGACCTGGGTGAGGCCGGCGGCGAGCCGGTGCCCCCGCAACAGCCCCGCGAGCGAGGTACGACCACCCGGCGCCGACGGATGATCATCTGCCGGTGTCATGGGCAGGAAGGGTACGGACGGGATACGACGGCCGGCACCGGTACGTCGTCCAGCCGACGCGCCGGAATCCGACAGGCCCCTGCCGTGCGGTGGCGCGGCAGGGGCCGGTGGACCGGGTCAGACGCCCAGGTCGCGAGCGATGATCATGCGCTGCACCTCGGAGGTACCCTCGCCGATCTCCAGGATCTTGGAGTCCCGCCAGAACCGGGCCACCGGGTACTCGTTCATGAAGCCGTAGCCGCCGTGGATCTGGGTGGCCTCGCGGGCGTTGTCCACCGCGATCGTGCTCGCGTGCAGCTTGGCGATCGCCGCCTGCCGCTTGAACGGCTCGCCGGCCAGCATCCGCACGGCGGCGTCGTAGTACGCCAGCCGGGCGGTGTGCGCCTTCAGCTCCATGTCGGCGATCTTGAACTGGATCGCCTGGTAGTTGCCGATCGGCTGGCCGAAGGCGTGCCGCTCCTTGGCGTATTTGATCGACTCGTCGACGCAGCCCTGGGCGAGGCCGACGGCGAGCGCGGCGATGGCGATCCGGCCCTCGTCGAGGATGCGCAGGAACTGGGCGAAGCCCCGACCCCGCTCGCCGAGCAGGTTCGCCGCCGGCACCCGGCAGTCGTCGAAGAGCAGCTCGTGGGTGTCCGACGCGGTCCAGCCGACCTTGGAGTAGGCCGGCGCGACGGTGAAGCCCGGCGTACCGGTGGGCACGATGATGGTCGACAGCTCCTTCGAGCCGTCCGGGTTCGTGCCGGTGACCGCGGTGACGGTGACCAGCGCCGTGATGTCCGTCCCCGAGTTGGTGATGAACGCCTTCGAGCCGTTGATCACCCACTCGTCGCCGTCCAGGACGGCCCGGGTCTGGGTGCCGGCGGCGTCCGAACCGGTGCCCGGCTCGGTCAGCCCGAACGCGGCCAGCGCCTCGCCGCTGAGCAGTTTCGGCAGCCAGGTCGCCTGCTGCTCCGGAGTACCAAATCTGTAGATCGGCATCGCGCCGAGGGAGACCGCCGCCTCCAGGGTGATCGCCACGCTGGAGTCGACCCGGGCCAGCTCCTCCAGGGCGAGGCAGAGGGCGAAGTAGTCGCCGCCCATGCCGCCGTGCTCCTCGCCGAAGGGCAGGCCGAACAGCCCCATCTTGCCCATCTGCCGGACGACCTCGTACGGGAAGGTGTGCTTCTCGTAGTGCTCGGCGATGACCGGAGCGACCACCTCGCGCGCGAAGTCCCGCACGCTGGACCGCAGCGCCTCTTGTTCCTCGGTGAGCCGGAAGTCCATCTGATCCTCCTGTGTGGGCCGCCGGGCGCTCGTGACGCCGGGACGGGTCGCTCGGGACGGTGCTGCGGGTGACGCGCAGGCCTCGGTCAGACCGGGGTGACGCCGTGCCGGCGCCGGGAGAAGTGCCGGTCCTTGGTGCGGGCGGCGGCGAACCGGCGGATCAGTTCGACGCGCAGCTCGTGCGGCTCGACGATCGCGTCGACCACCAGCTCGCTGGCGAGCCGGACGACGTCGATGTCCCGCTCGTACTCCTCGCGCTTCGCGGCGACGAAGGCGGCCCGCTCGGACTCGTCGGCGATCGCGGCGATCTTGTTGGCGTAGACCGCGTTCACCGCGGCCTCCGCGCCCATCACCGCGATCTTCGCGGTGGGCAGCGCGATCGTCGCGTCCGGCTCGAAGCCCGGGCCGGCCATCGCGTAGAGGCCGGCGCCGTACGCCTTGCGGACCACCACGCAGATCTTCGGTACGGTCGCCTCGGAGATCGCGGTGATCATCTTGGCGCCGTGCCGGATGATGCCCTGCTTCTCCACCGCGCTGCCGACCATGAAGCCGGGCACGTCGCTCAGGAAGAGCAGCGGCACGTTGAACGCGTCGCAGAGCTGCACGAACCGGGTCGCCTTGTCGGCCGAGTCGACGAAGAGCACCCCGCCCTTGAACATCGAGTTGTTGCCGACCACGCCGACCACCTCACCGTTGAGCCGGCCGAACCCGACGGTCAGCTCCTTGGCCCAGAGCGCCTGGATCTCGAAGAATGAGCCGTCGTCGAGCAGGCCCTTGACGTAGCGGCGCATGTCGAAGGCCTGCCGCTCGCTCGCGGGGACCAGGGCGGCCAGATCGGCCTTCTCCGGCGCGGCAGTCGCCTCGGCGACCGGCGGCGCTTGCGTCCAGTTCGCCGGCAGGTACGACAGGTAGCGCCTCACGACGTCCAGCGCGTCGGCCTCGGTCTTGCAGAGGAAGTGGCCGACCCCGGACTCGGCGCAGTGCACCTTGGCGCCGCCCATCGCTTCGAGGGTCGTCTTCTCGCCGGTGACCATCTCGACCATCCGGTCCGAGCCGAGGTACATGCTGGCGTTGCCGTCCACCATGGCCACCACGTCGCAGAACGCCGGGATGTACGCCCCACCGGCCGCGCTCGGCCCGAACAGGGCGCAGACCTGCGGGATGGAACCCGAGGCGCGGACCTGGTTCCAGAAGATCCTGCCGGCGCCCCGGCGGCCGGGAAAGAGGTCGACCTGGTCGGTGATCCGGGCGCCGGCCGAGTCGACCAGGTAGACCATCGGCACGCCGGTCGAGTAGGCCCGCTCGATGATCCGGATGATCTTCTCGACCGTCCGGGCGCCCCAACTGCCGGCCTTGACGGTGGAGTCGTTGGCCATCAGGCAGACCTGACGGCCGTCGATGGTGGCGGTGCCGGTGACCACGCCGTCGGCGGGCAGCCCGTCGGCCATGGTGTTGGCGTAGAGGCCGTCCTCGACGAAGGAGCCCTCGTCGACCAGGAGCGCGACCCGCTCGCGGGCGAAGAGCTTGCCCTTGGCGGCGTTCGCCGCGTGGTATTTGTCCGCACCGCCGGCCCGGGCGCGCTTACGCAGCTGCTCCAGTGCCTCACCGTCGAGCGTCACGCCGACTCCCTCGCCACCTGAGCCGGCCACCTCGTAGGGGACCGACTGACCTGAACGATCGTTAGGCTAGCGCATCGGGTGACCCTCCGGCGACCCACCACCGCGCCCGTGTGCCCGCGCCCGCCGGTCGGGTGACCATGAGGCTTGCGTCAGGATTCCGCCTGGAACTGACGCAAGCCTCATGATCACCGCGAGGTGGGCCGGCCGGGTGGGGCCGGGCGGGTGGGGCCGGGCGGGTGGGGCCGGGCGGGTGGGGCCGGGCGGGTGGGGCCGGGCGGGTGGGGCCGGGCGGGTGGGGCCGGGCGGGTGGGGGTTGGGCGGGTGGGGCCGGGCGGGTGGGGGTTGGGTCAGGGGCGGGGGGTGAGGCGGGTGCGGGGGCCGGCGCGCAGGACGCCCGAGGGGAGCTTCTTGCCAACCAGTTCCTCGGCCAGCTCGGCCGCCTCGATCAGCGCGTCCAGGTCGATGCCGGTGTCGATGCCCATGTCGTGCAGCATGTGCACCGCCTCCTCGGTGGCCAGGTTGCCGCTGGCCCCCGGGGCGTACGGGCAGCCGCCGAGGCCGCCGACGCTGGCGTCGAACTCCGTGACCCCCAGCTCCAACGCGGTCAGCAGGTTCGCCAGGGCGGTGCCCCGGGTGTTGTGGAAGTGCAGCAGCACCGGCACGTGCGCGTTACGGTCCCGTACGGCGGTGACCAGCTCGCGGACCCGCCGGGGCGTACCCATGCCGGTGGTGTCGCCGAACGCGACCCGGTCGGCGCCGTCGCGGACGACGCGGTCGACGATGCCGGCGACCCGCTGCGGGTCGACGTCCCCCTCGTAGGGGCAGCCGAAGCTGGTCGCCACGATCACCTCGGCCCGGGCGCCCGCGCCGTGCAGCAGGTCGATCAGCTCGGCGATGTCGTCCAGCGACTCCTCGGTGGAGCGGTTCACGTTGCGCCGGTTGTGCGTGTCGCTGGCCGAGACCACCACCTCGATCTCGGTGAACCCGGCCGCGAGGGCCCGCTGCGCGCCCCGGGTGTTCGGCACCAGGGCCGAGTAGCGCACCCCGTCGACCCGGGTGGCCCGCTGCCACACCTCGTCGGCGTCGGCCATCTGCGGGATCGCCTTCGGATGCACGAACGACACCGCCTCGATCCGCTTGACGCCGGTGCCGGAGAGCGCGTCGAGCAGCCGAACCTTGGCGTCGGTCGGGATCGGGTCCTCGTTCTGCAGCCCGTCGCGCGGCCCGACCTCCCGGATCGACACCGAACCTGGCAGTTCTGTCATGGTCACCTCACTGTGACGTGATGCTGGTCCCTGACCAGCCTCCCACTCACCCGCCACCGTCCGCGAGGTGGATCACCCTGCGCGGATGGCCGCCCCGACCGCCGGTCTACCGTCGCCGGCTGGAGGCCGTCGAAAAAACCTCGTCGGCCCGTGCAACCGGTCGGCCTCCCGCTGAGCACCTATCGGTGAAGGGAGCGGGATGCGACGCGATGAGGACGAGGGGCGACGCCAGTTCAGCGAGTACTTCGCGGCGCGGCGTGAGCCGGTGCGGCGTACCGCCTACCTGATGTGCGGGGACTGGCACTGGGCCGACGATCTGGCGCAGACCGCCTTCATCCGGCTCGCCGAGAACTGGCACCGGATCCGCGATCCGCAGGCGGTGGACGCCTACCTGCGCACCTGCCTGATCCGGGCGTACCTCTCGGAGACCCGGCGGGTGTGGCGGCGCCGGGAACGGATCGTCGCCGAGACTCCCGAGGTGGCCGTTCCCGACGACGACGCCGAGGTGACCGCCCGCCGGGTGGCCTTCACCCAGGCGTTGCGTCAGGTCCCGCCCCGCCAGCGGCTGACCCTGATCTGCCGGTTCTACCAGGGACTCGACGTGGCCGAGACGGCCGCCGCGCTGAAGTGTTCCGAAGGCACGGTCAAGAGCCAGACGGCACGCGGTCTCGCGACGCTGCGCCAGGTCCTCGGCGACGCCGTTCCGAGTCTCGCCGGCGTTACGGAGGGAAGGCCATGACCGGGCTTCGCGAACTCTTCGAGGATGCGGCGGACTCGTCGCCGCGGCCGAGCCGGCTGATGGCGGAGGAGGTGTACGACGCCGGCCGACGCCGGCACCGCCGGCGGCGCACGGCAACGACCGTCGCCGGGGCCAGCGCCCTCGCCACGGTGGCCGTCGTCGCCGTCAACCTGCTGGCGCCGGCGCCTCCGCCGGTCGACGGGCCGCCGATCGCCAGCAGGACCACCGCGGCCGGGGATCCCGATCCGGCGTCCGGCAGGCGGATCCAGTGGGCTGGTGCCGCTGATCGGGAACACCTCTACCTCTCCCTGTCGAGTTGCACCGGCGGACCATGCCAGAAGCAGACCGTCGCCCTGGTGGGTTCCACGGACGGCGGCCGGACCTGGAGCGACCGAGGTATGCCGATCACCGTCAGCGCACTGGCCGTCCTCGGTCCCGACGCGCTGATCGCGGCCGTGCCCAGCAGCCGGCCGGGCACCGACGGGACCCTGCTGGCGAGCCTCGACGGCGGTCACACCTGGGCCGCCGCCCAGTCCGCCGGGACGGCCGGGGCGGTGCCGGTCGGTGGTACGGCCATCTGCTGGTCACCGCGGGCCGGGACGCCGTGCACCCTGCACGCCGTGGACCCGGCAACCCGCAGGGTGACACCACTGGCCGCGCAGCCGCCGCTGACCATGCGGACGGACGAGCTGCGGATTGAGGAGTCCACCGGTCGCCTGCGGGTCGCGGGTACCGACCCGGCGACGGGCCGACCCGCCGTCTCAACGAGCACGGACGCCGGCCGCAGCTGGTCCACCCACGTCTTCGCCGACGCGCCGGCCTGCCCGAAGGAGGGGTGCGAGGCGCCGTTGCTGGCGGTGACGGGGACGGCGACGACGTACGCCGTGGCCACCGCCGGCGGTGTCCGGGCCGCCTACCGCGCCGAAGACCCGGGCGGACGGTGGCAGCGGCTGACCGACGCCGGCCTGCCGGACGGGCAGGCCACCACCGGCGCGTTCGTCACCGCCGACGGCACCCACGTGCTCTTCCAGCTCGTGAACGGCCGGGGCGCCGACGCCCACCGCTACTGGGCGGCCCGGGACGGCGGCGCGTACCAGGTGGTCGAACTCGACGGCCTGCCGACGACCGCCGGGCCGGTCCGCCGGACGCCGGACGGCTGGTTCTACGCACCCAACACCGACGGCACCCTGTACGGCTCCACCGACGGCTGGCGCTGGTCGCCGGTGACCCACCGCTAGCACTCACACCCCCGAGGCGACCGCCGATCCGTGCGCCCTCTCCATCCCCGAAAAGATAGGAAAAACAGTGATCCGTTCCGGGACACCTCACCGCCGACGGTCGTGGTTCGTCGGCCTCGGGGCCACCGCCTTGGTCGTCGCGCTCGCCGCCTGCGGCGCGGAGGACCAACCACCGGCGGTCGCCACCGCGGGCAGCCCGGGTGCCCAGCCGTCGACGTCGGCGGCCGTCACCGGAGTCGTCGCCGAGTACGTGGAGGCGCAGCGCCAGTGGGTCGCCTGCCTGCGCGAGCGGGGCTTCCAGGTGCCGGACCCGGACCCCCGGGGCGGGGTCGACCTGCGGGCGCCCGGTGTCCCGAAGAAGGGTGACCCGAAGTGGATGGAGGCCCAGAAGGCCTGCGCGAAGTACAACGTGCCGGTTCCGGACGAGCTGGAGGAGAAGCCGCCGGCGCTGACCGCGCAGGAGGTCGGGTACCGGCGGGCGTACGCCAGGTGCATGCGCGAGAACGGAGTCGCGGACTTCCCCGACCCGGGCCCCGACGGCCACTGGCCGCAGGACAACGACAACGGCGGCCGCCCCCCGGTCAGCGAGCAGCAGGCGACTGCCCAGTACCGCGCCGGCCAGATCTGCGAACCGGTGAATCGTGGCGAACCGTCGACCACCCCCGACCCCAACGCCACCGGCCGCGGATGAGCGACCCGATGGACCCGACAACGGCGGCCCGTCGCCGACCACGGCGGCGGCTACGGGTCGCCGCCGGTGCCGGCCTGGCGCTGGTGACCCTCACGCTGGCCGGCGCGGCGACCCTCGGCCTGGGTGGCCGCGGCGGTACGCAGACACCGGCCCGCACCGCACCCGCCGCGACCGCCCCGGTCACCCGGCAGACCCTGGTCCGGGCCGTGGCGCTGGCCGGCGAACTCGGGTACGGCGCCTCAACACCGCTCGCCTCGGTCGCCACCGGCACGGTGACCTGGCTGCCCGAAGTGGGGGCCACCGTCCGGCGTGGCGAGGCTCTGCTGCGCGCCGACGAGCAACCGGTGGTGCTGATGTACGGCGCCCTGCCGATGTACCGGCCGTTGACCGCCGACGTGCGGGGCTCGGACGTACGGCAGTTCGAGAGCAACCTCGCGGCCCTCGGCTACCGCGGCTTCACCGTCGACGACACCTTCTCCGCGAGCACCACCGCTGCGGTGAAAAGCTGGCAGAAGGACCTGGGGATACCGGAGACCGGCACGGTGGAACGGGAGCGGGTGATCTACGCGGCCGGCGCGGTCCGCATCTCGCAGCAGCTGGTGCCCGTCGGCGCGAGCGCGACCGCCACCGTGTTGGCGTACACCGGCAGCACCCGGGTCGTGACGGTGTCCGCGGGCACCGGCGAGGCGGCCTGGGCGAAGAAGGGCACCAAGGTCACCGTGACCCTGCCGACCCGCGTCTCGGTCAGCGGGAAGGTCAAGACGGTGGCCCCGCCTGCAGCGCCAGCCGGCGGGCAGGGGCCGGTTGATCCGGAGCGGCCCGGCACCGGCGCGGCCACCGTCCAGGTCACCATCGCCGTCGCCGACCAGCGGGCGCTGGGCGGGCTGACCGACACGCCGGTCGACGTACGGTACGTCGCGCAGCAGCGCGAGAAGGTGCTCACCGTGCCCGTCGACGCGCTGCTCGCCCTGGCCGAGGGCGGCTACGGCGTGGAGGTCACCGGGCCCGGTGGCACCCGGATCCTGCCAGTGCGGGCGGGACTCTTCGCCGACGGACGGGTCGAGGTGCAGGGCGACGGCCTGGCCGAAGGGCTCCTGGTGGGGGTGCCGGGATGAGCGGGCACGTGATCGAGCTGGTGGGTGTGTCCCGGACCTATCCGGGCGGGGTGACCGCGCTGCACGAGGTCGACCTGCGCATCGGGTACGGCGAGCTGGTCGCCGTCCTCGGTCCGTCAGGCTCCGGCAAGTCGACCATGCTGCACCTGATCGGCACGCTGGACCAGCCGTCGTCCGGCTCGGTACGGATCGACCGGCACGACGTCTCGACCCTCACCGACCGGGAGCTGTCCGCCCTGCGCGGCCGCCGGATCGGTTTCGTGTTCCAGCAGTTCCACCTGGCCGCCGGCATGCCGGTGCTGGACAACGTGGCCGACGGGTTGCTGTACGCGGGCGTACCGCTGAGACAGCGACGGCGGCGCGCCGAGGCCGCGCTGCGCCGGGTCGGTCTCGGCCACCGGCTCGACCACCGGCCGCACGAGCTGTCCGGGGGTGAGCGGCAGCGGGTGGCCATTGCCCGGGCGGTGGTCGGCGAACCGGCGGTGCTGCTCGCCGACGAACCCACCGGCAACCTCGACTCCGCCTCGGGCGCGTCCGTGCTGGCGCTGCTGCGCGGCCTGCACGAGCAGGGCACCACCGTCGTGGTCATCACCCATGACCAGCAGGTCGCGGCCGGCCTGCCGCGCCGGATCGTGCTGCGGGACGGTCGCGTCGTACACGACTCGGGCCGATCACCGGCGGTGCGGGCGTGACCGGCCGCGCCGGCGCCGAGGCGCGCGGAACCAGCCGGCCGACGGCCGGTGCGGGCGGGGCCGGGAAGCTGCGTCCGGGTCGCCTCACCCCGGCCGACGTCGCGCGGGTGGGATCGGCCGGGCTACGGACGCACCCGCTGCGGGTCGTGCTCACCGCCCTGGGCATCGCCATCGGCATCGCGGCGATGCTGGCCGTGGTGGGCATCTCCACCTCCAGCCGGGCGGAGCTGGACCGGACCCTGGACCGGCTCGGCACCAATCTGCTCACCGTGACGCCGGGAAAGACCCGGGCCGGGGAGAAGGCCGTCCTGCCCGAGCAGTCCGTGAGCATGATCGCTCGGATCGGGCCGGTCGAGTCGGTCAGCGCGACCGGCTCCGTCGACCGGGCCGTCTACCGCAACGACCGGGTGCCGCCCGGCCAGACGGGCAGCATCGCGGTGCTCGCCGCGCAGCCGGAGCTGCTCGGCACGGTCGGCGCGAACGTCAGCTCCGGTTCCTGGTTCACCGCCGCGACCGCGGAGTACCCGACGGTCGTTCTCGGTGCCACCGCGGCGCGGCGGCTCGACGTACCGAGGGTCGGGTTCCGGGTGTGGCTGGGCGGCGAGTGGTTCACCGTGGTCGGCGTCCTCGCGCCCGTGCCGCTGGCTGAGGAACTGGACTCGGCCGCCCTGGTCGGCTGGCCGGCGGCCAGGTCGTACCTCCAGTTCGATGGCCGCCCGACCCGGGTCTACGTCCGCACCAGCGAGAGCCAGGTCGCGGCGGTGCGCGCGGTGCTGGGGCGGACCGCCAACCCGTCGGCACCGGAGGAGGTGGCCGTGTCCCGCCCCTCGGACGCGCTGGCCGCCCGGCAGGCCACCGACACCGCGCTCAACGGACTGCTGCTCGGTCTCGGCGCCGTCGCGCTCCTGGTCGGTGGCATCGGCATCGCCAACACGATGGTGATCTCCGTCCTGCAACGCCGGGCGGAGGTGGGCCTACGGCGGGCACTGGGTGCCACCCGGGGGCAGATCCGGGTCCAGTTCCTCGCCGAGGCGCTGCTGCTCTCCGCCCTCGGCGGGACCGGCGGCACCCTGCTGGGGGTGGGGATCACCGGGCTGTACGCATACAGCCGGCAGTGGCCCACGGTGGTGCCGGCCTGGGCGATGGCCGGCGGCCTGGGCGCGACGGTGCTGGTCGGTACGGCCGCCGGACTCTACCCGGCGATCCGCGCCAGTCGACTCCCACCCACCACGGCCCTGGCCGGTCCCTGATCGTGCGCCCACTCGTGTTGATCATGGGGTGACGGTGACGAGTCAGGTGAAGCGCTCCGTCAATCTCATGGTCAACGCGAGCGGGAGCCGAGGTCAGCGCATGCGGGAGACGATGCCGGTGTCGTAGTCGCCGGAGAGGAACTCCTCGTTCTCGAGGAGTTCGGCGAAGAAGGGGAGGTTGCACTTGGGGCCGGTCAGGTCGAAGGCGGCGACAGCCGCCTTCGCGCGCTCGACGGCCTCGGCGCGGGTGGCGCCACCGACGATGAGCTTGGCCATCAGGCTGTCGTAGAACGGGGTGACCGTGTTGCCGGCGGCGTATCCGGAGTCGACCCGGACGCCCTCACCGGTGGGCTCCACCCAGGTCTTGATGGCGCCGGGTCCGGGCAGGAAGCGCTTCGGGTCCTCCGCGTTGATCCGCAGCTCGATGGCGTGCCCGCGCGGGGCGAGCGCGTCCGGGTCGAAGGTCGGCGCCAGGCCGGCCGCCACCCGCAGCTGCTCCTCGACCAGGTCCACGCCGTAGACCAGCTCCGTCACCGGGTGCTCGACCTGGAGGCGGGTGTTCATCTCCAGGAAGAAAAATTCCTCGGAGCCGGGCCCGTCACCTGCGACATCCCGCTGGCGCGGGACCAACAGGCACTCCACCGTGCCGGCGTTGCGGTAGCCGACCGCCTCGCCGGCCCGCACCGCCGCCGCCAGGAAGCGCTCGCGCAGCTCCGGCGAGACCGCCGGGGAAGGCGACTCCTCGACCAGCTTCTGGTTGCGCCGCTGCACCGAGCACTCCCGCTCGCCCAGCGCCACCACCCGGCCGTCGGCGAGGCCGAGAATCTGCACCTCGACGTGGCGCACCCGGGGGAAGTACCGCTCGATCAGCACCGAGCCGTCACCGAACATCCGCTCGGCGAAAGAGCGCACCTTGTCGTACTCGGTGCGCAGCGCGGTCTCGTCGGTGGCCACCCCCATGCCCATGCCGCCGCCACCGGCCGCGGCCTTGACCATCACCGGGTAGCCGATCTCCCCGGCAGCCGTGACCGCCGCGGCCAGGTCGGCCGCCGGGTCGGTGGTGCCGGGCGCGACCGGGACACCGGCCGCCGCCATCAGGTTCCGGGCGTTGATCTTGTCGCCCATCGCGGTGATCGCGTCCGGGCCGGGCCCGACCCAGATCAGGCCGCTCGCCTCGACGGTACGGGCGAAGTCGGCGTTCTCCGAAAGGAAGCCGTAGCCGGGGTGGATTGCCTGCGCGCCGGTCGACCTGGCGGCGGCGAGGATCGCCTCGACGTTCCGGTAGCTCTGCGCCGGGTTGGCCGGGCCGACGCAGACCGCCTCGTCGGCCTCGGTGACGAACGGCAGGCCGGCGTCGGCCTCCGAGTGCACCGCGATCGCACGGATGCCGAGCCGCTTGGCGGTACGGATGATCCGGCGGGCGATCTCGCCCCGGTTGGCGACCAGCAGCGACTCGATCATGTTTCCTCCCGACGTCCAGGGGTGGGGACGGGTGCCAGGTAACCACGAGCCGGCAGTTACTCACGAGTCGCCCGGCACCGCCGGCGCGATGATCAAGAGGTGCGCGTCTACCTGGCCCCCGATTCCTGACGCAAACTTCTTGATCGCCTGGAGGGACGCGCCCGCCGGGCCAGGGAGGGGTGGCCGGGGTCAGGCGGGGTCGGTGGGGGCCAGGAGGGCGGCGAGGGTCGCGCCACGGAGCAGTTCGGCACGGCGGCGGCGGTCCACCTCACCGCCGAGGAACGGCGTGGAGTTCATCAGGCCGAAGGCGGCGTGGGCCAGCACCCGCGCCTCACCGTCGGGCAGCCCCGGGTGCAGCGCGGTCAGCACGGTCACCCACTCCTCGACGTAGAGCCGCTGGAGCCGGCGGATCTTGCGACGCGGCTCGTCGGGGAGCCGGTCCAGCTCGTGCAGGTGCAGCGCGATCACCGCCGGGTTGGCCAGGGCGAAGTCGACGTGGAAGTCGATCAGCGACTCCAGTGCGGCGCGCGGGTCGTCCGGGTGGCCGGCGGCCCGGTCCCGGCCACCGGCGAGCAGCCCCTCGCTGACCGGGATCAGCGCGGCGACCAGCATCGCCTCCTTGCCGGCGAAGTGGTGGTAGAGCGCGGGCCCGGTCACGCCTGCGGCGGCGCCGATGTCGTCCATCGACACGCCGTGGTAGCCGCGCGCGGCGAAGAGGCCGACCGCGATCTCCAGGATCTCGTCCCGGCGGGACCGGCGTCGACCCGCGCCCGCCGCGCCGTTCGCCCCGCCCCGCGCCTGCTGCTCCACCGCCACCGGGCAAGCCTAGACCGCCCGCCCGCCGTGGTGGAGGCTCGGTTACCCGCCGGTCGCCCCGCCGCCGGCCCACGGCGCGCTTCCCGCCCGGCCCGCCACGGGCCGGGGAACGGTCGATCGGGACGAGCCAACCGGCCTCGACAGCGCCTGGCGGGACCACGGCCCCCGTCAGTCCTCCTCGATCCCGTGGTCGGCGCGCAGCCTGGCCGCCTCCGCCGACCGGCCCAGCTCGTCCAAGGCCCGGGCCAGCAGCCAGGCCGCCTGGCTCGCCGGCCGGGAGTCGGGCGGCAGCCCGCCCAGCACCTCGCGGAGCAGACGCTCCGCCTCGGCCGGCCGGTCACCGCGCAGCAGCAGGTCACCGGTGAGGAGTTCGACCTGTGCCGCCTCGCCGAACGCCTCGATCGACCGCAGCCGGCCGGCCAACCCGTCCAGCCGGTCCAGCGCCGCGACCTCACGACCCTCGGCGGTCAGCACCCGGGCCACCGCCTCGGCGGCCTGGGCCCGCTCGTACGTCACCACCGGCGGCTCCTCCGGCAGCCCGGTGAGCACCGCCACGGCCTCGTCCACCACGTCGACCAGCGCCGAGGCGGCCGGCAGGTCGCCGGCCCAGAAGAACGCCAGCAGCTGCCGCCGCCGGGCGCGCAGCTCGTCCACCGGAAGCTCGGCCAGCCGGTACGCCGACGACGCCGCGGCGAACCGCTGCGCGGCCACGGCGTCCCGGTCGGCGTCGTAGAGGATTCCGCCGGCCTCCTCCAGCACCTGCGCCCGGTGCGGGAGGTTGTCCGGGCCGTCCAGGTTCTCCGCGAGCTGCTCCAGCAGCGCGAGCGCGGGGTCGATCTCGCCGAGGCCCTCGTAGACGCCGGCCAGCAGATGCCGGCACCGGTCCGCCTCGGCCTGGGCGCCGAGCCGGTCCAGCCCGAGCACCGCCTCCTCCGCCACCTCGGCCGCCTCACTGAGACGCCCGGCCACCCGGTAGGCGTTGGCCAGCTCCCACCGCAGGAAGGCGTCGCCCTGGGCGCCCTGCTCCACGCAGAGGGTCACCGCCTCGGCCAGGTCGTCCACCGCGTCGGCGGGCCGGTCGGCGGCGAGCAGCGCCCGCCCGCGGGCCACCCGGACCGCCAGCCGGGCGTCCACGGGGGCCACCCGCAGCGCCTCGTCGCAGGCGACGACGGCCTCGGCCGGGTCGTCCGCCCAGCGGGCGTACGCCAGGCAGGCGGCGACCAGCATGCCGGCCGCGCCCACCTCGCGGCTGAGCCGGCGGGCCTGGTCGGCCGCCTCGCCCACCTCCCCGCCGCGTTCCAGCTCCTCCAGGATGTGGGCGCGGTGCAGCGCCACCCGGGCCGCCAGCCACGGGTCCACGTCCGCCTCGGTGGCGGCCCGCTCGACCTCGGCGAGCGCGTCGGCCCAGCGCTGCCGGTGCACGTACGCCAGGGCCAGCCGGTCGTGGGCGGCGGCCCGCTCCTGCTGATCGCCGTACCGGTCGAGATGGTCCGCCGACTCGCGGGCCAGGGCCAGCCCCTCCTCGGCCCCCTCATCGGTCATGCAGAGCAGCGCGCCGAGGCGCCCTGCCACCACCTGCGCGCGCAGCGGGTCGGGCACCTCCCGCCAGGCGGCCAGCGCGACCCGGTTGGCCTCGATCAGGGCCGACGGGTCACCGTCGTTCAGCTCGCCCGCGCGCAGCTCCAACCGGTGCGCCACGGTGGCCACCGGCAGCGGCGCGGCACCGAAGCGTTCGTCAAAGGTCTTCAGGACCGTGGCGCAGTCGTCGACGCGGTGGGTGCGCCAGCACTCCTCGGCGAGGGCGAGCAGCTCCTCGGCGTTCGCTCCGGCCGGCACCTGCACCGGCTGCGCCCCGACCTCGCCGGACGGGGCCGGCTCCGGGGTGCGGGCCGGGCGGCGGCGCAGGCTGGCCGAGAGCGGCAGGTGCTCCCCCGCGGGCTGCGCGGCGAGCCGCCGCGCGACCACCTCCGACTGGTACGCCGTGCCGTTGCGCGCGTCGAACCGGGCGGCCAGCGCGGTCGCCGTGTCGGTCAGCTCGGCGGCGAGCGGGCCCACCGGCACCTCCCCGGCCGGCCGGTCGCCGAACGCCCGGCGGTGCACGGTCAGCTCGCCCGGCACCTGCCCGAGCGCCGCCGCGGCGGCGGCCGCGAAGTGCATGGCGGCGGCCGGGGTGGGCGCCCGGTCCAGCCAGTCCAGGTGCCGCTCGACCAGTTCCAGGGCGCGGGCGTCGTTCCCGGTCATCGTGCAGAACTCGACGTGGTCGGCGATCTCCCACAGGTCGGAGAGGTTCGACCGCAGCCGCCGGTACGCCTCCCGGTGCGCGGCCCGCGCGGCCTCCCCCCGGCCGGTGCCCAGGTACGCCGGCAGCAGCGCGGTGAGGATCGCCTGCGGCTGCTCGGTGCAGCTGAGCCGGCCGGCGAGCACCGGCTCGGCCAGGGCCACCGCCTCGTCGTGCCGGCCCACCTCGCACAGGTGGTGCACCTGCGTGGTCGGGTCGCAGCCGGCGCAGTCGGAGAGGGCATCCCGGGGCGTGGTCATCCAGCGGCGGTACCACTCGGCCGCCTCGTCGTGCCCCCCGAGGTGCGACGCCACCAGGTAGCGGTGCTTGTGCACGGCCTGGAGCGAGTGCCCGGTGTCCCGGTAGCGCCGCTCCATGTCGTCCAGCACGGCGTACGTGCGGTCCAGCGGCAGCTCGGGGAACTTCAGCATCGCGCTGATCATGTACTTGAAGTGCCAGCGCAGCTGGTGGGCGAAGCGCTGGTGGTGGGGCTGCGGATCGCGATCGAACTCGGCGAGGCACCAGGAGAAGGTCACGAAGGACTTCGCCGGCTCGCCGCCGTAGACGTACGAGGTGGTGGCCTGCATCCGGGCGGCGAAGGCGAGGTGCCGGTCGTCGCCGGCGTCGGCCCGCCGGATCAGCTGCTCCAGCGCGGCGGTCTGCCCCGCCCCGTACGGCATGTTGTGTGCCTCGTGCAGCACCCGCCACAGGTCGTCGTCGCTCACGGTCGGTTCACTCCCGTCCCGGTACGGCCCGGCCGAGCAGGCCGAGGAAGGAACTGTTCAGCAGCGCGGCGTCGGCCGCACGGATGGGGTGGTGCCCGAGCAGCAGCGCCTGCCCGTAGAGCGCCTCGACGGCGAGCCCGACCAGCTCCGGGTCGGTCAACGTGGTGACCCGGCGGACCAGCGGGTTGCGGTGGTTGAGCACCAGTTGCGGGCGGTCCGGCGGGGCGGAGGCGGCCAGCGCGTCCAGCACGCCGCCCCACAGCTCGTCGGCCTTCTCCCGGCTGGCGGCGAGCTGGTCGTTGAACGCCGCCGAGCGGCTGACCAGGTAGAGCGCCGGCAGCGAGACCGGGTCGTACGCCCGGACCACCACCTCGCAGCCGAGCCGTTCCAGGGCTCGCTGAGCGCCGGTCAGGAACGGCCGCAGGGCCAGCTCGACCTGCGGTTCGAGGGCGTCGAAGCGGGTGGTCAGGTCGCTCGGCTCCAGCCGTTCGATGAGCAGAGACCGGTCCACCGCGGGTAGCCGCTCGATCAGCTCGGTGTCGTACGTGTAGCCGCCGTTGACCACGGCCAGGTCCTGCGCCGCCGCGACCGCGGCGAGCTGGCGGAACTCGTCGAGGCTGGCGGCGTACCGGATGAGGCCGTGGCGCTGCCGGAACTCGGCGAGGGTGAGGGTGCCGACGTTGGTGTCCATCGGCCACCACTGGTCGACCAGGCGGAGCATCTCGTCGTCGTGCAGGGCGAGCGCCTTGACCCCCAGGTGGTGCACCTGGAGGAACTCGGCGAGCCGGCGCGGGTCGTGCTTGGCCAGCCGGACCAGCCAGCCGCGCACCTGGTCGCCGAGGGCGTCCCGGGTGCCGGTGAGCAGGGTGTCCTCGTAGAGCGCCTCGCGGCTGGCGGTGGGCCGCAGCTCGCTGGCGTCCACCACGCAGTGCGCGAAGAAGGCCCAGTCCGGCAGCAGCCCGTCGGCGTGCTCGGTGAGCAGCATCCGCTTGAGGTAGACCCGGTGCCCGGCCCGCGCCGCCGGGTTCACCGGGGTGGGCAGGATGAAGGCCACCCCGGTCAGCCCGGCCTCCGGCACGGCCAGCGGCACCACGTCGAACGGGACGAAGCCGAGGGTCTCCCGGGCGTAGCGGATCAGGGCCGCCCGGTCCAGCGGCGCGCCGGGGCCGGTCGGCCAGGGTGGCGGCCCGGCCGTGGTCGGGGTGTCGCCGACCCGGACGTCGACCGGCAGCAGGCTGCCGTAGAGGCGGGCCAGCTCGGTCACCGTCGGCACGCCGAACCACTGGTCGGCGTCGCGGCGGGGCACCAGCGTCACGGTGGTGCCGGGCTCCGGCCGGGCCTGCTCGGCCGGAGCGAGCCGGACGGCGTACCGGCCGTCGGACCAGCCCGTCCAGAGCACGGTCGGCTGGTCGGCGTGCCGGGTGACCACCCGGATCTCGTCGGCGACCAGGAAGCAGGAGAGCAGGCCGATGCCGAACTGGCCGAGGAACTCGTGCCGGGAGAAGCCCAGCTCGTCCCGCTTGGAGCTGCGGCCGATGGTGGCCAGCAGCTCGTGCACCTGCGCCTCGGTGAGGCCGACGCCGGTGTCGTGCACCCGCAGCGTGCCGTCGCCGGTCAGCTCCGGCGGCTCGATCCGTACCCGCGCGGGGGCGTCCGGCTCGGTCGCGCGCCGGGCGGTGATCGCGTCCACGGCGTTCTGGAGCAGTTCCCGGACGTACACCCGTGGGCTGCCGTAGAGGTGATGACTGAGCAGGTCGACCACGCCACGGAGGTCGACCTGGAAGGTGCGGTCCACACGCTCTCCCCGGTCCGATTCGGCGCTCACCGTACCGGTGATCACCGACGCTGTCCGACCCCTTTCCGGCCGGCTTGACCCTCGACCCGGTCGAGGCGACAGGGTCGGTCGGCATGACCGCCACCCCACTCGGCCGCGACTACTGGCTGCTCTGGTGCGCCGCCGTCTCCTCCCGGTTCGGCGATGCCCTGCGTACGCCGGCGCTGGCGCTGCTGGCCGCGACGCTGACCCGCGACCCCCGGGCGGTGGCCCTGGTGACTGTCGCGGCGCAGCTCCCGCCGCTGCTGTTCGGCCTGCTCGGCGGCGTGTACGCGGACCGCTGGGACCGCCGCCGGACGATGGCGCTGGTGGACACCCTGCGGGCCGTCGTGGTGGCCGCCCTCGCGGTCCTGGTCGCCACCGACCGGGCCGGTGTCCCGGCGCTGGTGGTGACGGCGTTCCTGCTCGCCGCGCTCGGCACCCTCTTCGACGCGGCCTCCTTCGCCGTGCTCCCCGCGCTGGTGGCCCCGGCCGCCCTGCCCGCCGCCAACGGCCGCCTCCAGGCCGGTACGGCGGTGGCCGGCGGCTTCCTCGGCGCCCCGCTGGCCGGCGTCCTCTTCGCGGTCTCCGCGGCCCTTCCCTTCACCGTCGACACGCTCACCTTCGCCGTGGCCGCCCTCCTCGTCCTCGCCCTCCCCCCCACCCGGCGATCTTGCGCCTGCGGCCGGGACAGCGCGCACGAGGAGGAGCGAGGTGAAAAACACCAGTGCGAGATCACCGCGAGCGGGTGGCGGGCCGGGGTGTGGCGGGAGGCGTGGGCGGGAGTGCGGTGGGTTCGGGGGGACCGGGTGTTGTGGGGCGTGACCCTGGCGACGGCCGGGTCGAACCTCGCGATCGGCGGGGTGCTGGCGGTGCTGGTGCTCTACGCGCTGGAGGTGCTGCGGGTGCCGGCCACGGCGTACGGGGTGTTCGCCGCCGGGGTGATGGTCGGCGGGCTGGTGGGGGCGCTCGCCGCCGGGCGGCTGGCGGCCCGGGTCGGCACCCTGCCCGCGCTACGCGGGGTGCTGCTGGCGCAGACCGTGGCGCTGACCGGGCTCGCGCTGGCCCGGAACCCGGTGCCCGGTGGTCTCGCGCTGGCCTGCTTCGCCGCCGGCACCACGGTCTGGAACAGCCTCTGGTCCTCCTACGGGCAGCGGCACGTGCCCGCCCACCTGCTGGGCCGGGTCGGTGCGGCGCAGCGGGTGGTCGGCCAGGTCAGCGCCCCGGTCGGGGCGGCGGTCGCCGGGTTCGCCGGTCAGGCGTACGGGGTGGGCCCGATCGGCTGGGCGGCGGCCGGGATCTTCGCCCTGGTCACGGCCGGGGCATGGCGCACGCTGCGCGGGGCGGGTTCCGTCGCCGAGCGCCGGACGGACCCGGTGCCGCGTCCCTAGGCTGGAGCGGACGGCGGACGGACGGAGGGGCGGCATGGCGCAGCGGGAGACCGGTACGCCCGGCCGGCGGCCGGTCCTGGCCGGCGTCCTGCTCACCGCGGCGGGCTTCTTCGACGGGCTCTCCGGGCTGGGCGACCTGGCCGACGACCGGTACGTGGTGTTCACCCGCGACGGGCTCTACCACCTCGACCTGACCGGGTGGGCGTGGGCGCACCTGGCCACCGGGCTGCTGCTGGTGGTGGGCGGGCTGCTGGTGCTCTCCGGGCGGCGCTGGTCGGTCCGGCTCGCCGCCGCCGCGGCGGTGGTGGGCATCGTCTTCCACCTGCTCGTGATCGCCTACGAACCGTTGTGGGCGCTGATGGTGATCGGGCTGGCGACGGCGGTCCTCTGGCTGCTCCGGCGCCGCCCGCGGCCGGAGGACGCGGGCGGCGAGGTCAGCGAGGCTGGCAGATCCGTCCGGTGAAGGCCGCGTCCGGCACCCGGCTGCCCTGCCAGACCGGGTTGACGGACAGCGGCAGCGGCGGGGCCTGCCAGGCGGCGGCGACCTCCTGGAGCAGGGCGTAGCCGCGCTCCGGGTGGCTGACCGGCTCACCGGCGAGGAAGTTGACCAGGCGTGCCTGGATCAGCGGCCTGGGGAGCAGGCCGCCGTGCACGCCCGGCATCTGGAAGACCGGGATGGCGCTGTACTCGCCGGGCGGCGCCTCGGTCGCCGTGGTGGTCGGCAGGAACGCCAGGATCCGTACGCCGGGTACCGGGCACATCAGGTCGTTCCGGTAGAAGGGCGCGTTGTCCATCAGTGACCGGACGAATGGCTCGTCGGGGCCGACGCCGCCGCCGAAGACGTCGGCGAGGCCGAAGACCGCGCGCAACTCCCAGCCCGCGGCCAGGCCCCACCCGCTGGACGCGCCGGGCGGCGGGTAGTAGGACCGGCCCGCGTTGATCAGCGGGCTGAACATGGCCAGCGTGTCCACCTCCGGGTGCGGCCGGACCGCCAGATAGGTCCGGGCCACCAGGGCGCCCTCACTCAGCCCGATCAGCGCCACCGGCCGGCCGGTACGTCGATGCAGCGCGTCCACCTGGGTCTCGAGCAGAGCGGTACTGGACCCGATCGACCGGTGGGTGTCCCGCGCCGAGTACGGCAGCGGTCGGCCGTCCGGGGCGAGCCCGCGGTAGGAGAACTGCTGCACGTTCGGGTCGGCGGCAGGTTCCCCGCCGTACGTGCTCCCGTGCCCGTCGATGAAGATCACCGCGTGCCTGACATCGGCCGGCAGGGGCCGGTTGAGCAACTGAATCCGGCTCCTCGACGACGTCGCGGGCAGGAGCAGGAGCAACGGCTGGACCGCCAGCGGCACGACGAAGGCGAGCAGGACGGCCAACGGCGCCACCGGCACCCGCGCCCACTTCACTGGACGACGCGGCAGCAGGGCGGCCGACACGGTGCGCTGCCAGAGCAACCCGTTGATCACCCCGGCGACCGCTGCCGTCGGTCCCGTCCACCCGATCGGCACCGCCCAGACCACGGCGCCGCCCACGGTGAGCACCACGAAGTTGAGCAGGGACCAGCCGACCAGTTCGATCGAGGGCAGCCCACGCCACCAGGCGCCGACCACGGCGGCGCGTTGCAGGAACGGCGCGAGCAGGAACATCGGCAGCAACGAGGCGAGCAACAGCCAGGAGAGGGCGACCACCGAGGCGGCGATCGACAGGGCCGCCCAGGGCGAGACCACCAGGGTGATCACCACGGTGAGCACGAGGTTCCGCCGGATCAGCCAACGCAGGCCCGGCCACGGCACCTGTCGGGGCCAGGCCAGGGCGACCAGCCCGGTGGTGAGCAACGCCCGGAACAGGATGAGCCCGACCAGTCCGACGGCAAAGGTCGGCCACGAGTTGTGGTAGACGAACAACCACCGCAGGTCGTGGTACGTGTCGTACGGCCAGACCGCGGTGACCTGCGGAGCGAGCCCCCAGGCGGCGCGGAAGTCCAGCGCATCGAAGATGACGCCCTCGATCGCGGGGGGCAGAGCGGCCAGCCCGAGCAGCGCGACGAACCGCTTGTCCAGACGTCCCACGCCCCCTCCTCGGCGGTCCGACGGCTGCTTCTTCGCAGCCTGCACCGCTGCGGGCCGGCGCGGCGGCGCAACGCCGGATTGCCGCCCGAAAGCGGTCAGCCGGCGAGGCCGCCCGGCTGGTCGCCCTTCACGACGGGGGCCCGGACCAGGTTGCCCCACTCGGTCCACGAGCCGTCGTAGTTACGCACCTGCGGGTAGCCGAGCAGGTGGTGCAGCACGAACCAGGTGTGGCTGGACCGCTCACCGATCCGGCAGTACGCCACCACGTCGTCCGCCGGGCTCAGCCCGAGCTGGTCGGCGTAGATGGCGCGCAGTTCGTCGGCGGACTTGAAGGTGCCGTCGTCGTTGGCCGCGGACTTCCACGGCTTGCTGACCGCGCCCGGAATGTGCCCGCCGCGCAGCGCGCCCTCCTGCGGGTAGTCCGGCATGTGCAGCATCTCGCCGGTGTACTCGCCGGGCGAGCGGACGTCCACCAGCGGCCGACCGGCGGCCACGTGCGCCATCACCTGCTCCCGGTACGCCCGGATCGGCGTGTCGTCGCGCTGCGGCACCGGGTACTCGGCGCGCGGCCGGGTCACCTTCTCCCGGGTCAGCTCCCGCCCCTCGGCGATCCACTTCTGCCGGCCGCCGTCGAGCAGCCGAACGTCGGCGTGGCCGAAGAGCGAGAAGACCCAGAGGGCGTACGCGGCCCACCAGTTGAAGTTGTCGCCGTAGAAGACCACCGTGTCGTCGCGGCCGATGCCCTTGGCGGCGCACAGCTCGGCGAAGCTCCTGGCGTCGAGGTAGTCCCGGGTGACCTGGTCGTTCAGCTCGGTGTGCCAGTCGACCTTGACGGCGCCCGGGATGTGACCGGTGTCGTAGAGCAGCACGTCCTCGTCGGACTCCACCACAACAAGGCCCTCGTCGCCCAGGTGCTCGGCCAGCCACTGGCTGGTGACCAGGCGCTGCGGATCGGCGTACGACTGGAGGCGGGGATTCGGATCGCTCGACACCGGCATGATCCCCAAGGTACGCCGGATCGCGGCACGACGGCCGGCCATCGGAAATCGGCAGCGGAGGTGACCGCCGGCCCGGGACAGTGACGGAACCCGCGGACCACAGAGGATCGACGCGCGCACCACGCGGACCGGCCGGTGTCAGGCGCGGCGGTGCACCAGCCGGCCGGCGACCACGGTGGCGAGGCAGGTGCCGTCGGCGGCGACGACGGCCAGGTCGGCCCGGCCGGCCGGGACCAGCGCCGGCGGCCGTACCCGGTCGAGCACCGCGACATCGTTGCGGACGGCGGCGGCCCGCAGGTCCGGCTCGGCCACGTGCGCGGCGAGCACCGCCGCGACGCCGAGCCGGAACAGCGCGTGCACCCGCTCGCGCGGGCTCGGTGCGGGCGGCAGGGGCCCGTCGTGCACCAGCGCCGGCCCGAGCGTGCCGGCCCACCGCCGCACCCGCACCTGCGGGTACGCCTCCGTCAGCTCGTCCAGCGGTGCGACCGCCTCGATCCGGTTCCCGCCGACGAGCACGGCCTGACCCGGGACCGGTTCGTCGTCAAGGGTCACCCGGAGCAGTGTGGCGGCGTGGATGGTCCGCACGGTCAGTCGGTGATCGGGCCGAGCAGCGGGCGCTTGGCGGTGACCGTGTCGCCGGAGGAGCGCCCGGTCAGCCGGCGCTTGACCCACGGGGCGAGGTGCTGGCCGGCCCAGCGCAGGTCGGCGGCGCGGGCGGCCAGCCACGGCGTGCGGGCGGGCCGCTCCGGGACCAGCAGCCACTCCTCGTCGCAACCCACCCCGAGCGCGGTCAGCACCTGGGCGGCGACCCGCCGGTGCCCGGCGGCGGAGAGGTGCAGCCGGTCGGTGCTCCAGAGCATCGGGTTGAGGAAGGTGTCGTCGGCGTACAGGTCGACCAGCATCGCGCCGTGCCGCTCGGCGGTCTCGCCGACCGCCCGGTTGAGCAGCTCGACGCGGGGGGCGACCAGGCGCTGGCCGGGCAGCCGCGCCATCACGTCGGCGAACCGGAAGAGGATCACGTCGGCGCCGCCGGAACGGAGCTGCCGGACGACGTCGTCGAAACGGGCGACCAGGGCGTCCGGGTCGAAGTTGCGGCGCAGCACGTCGTTGCCGCCGGCGGCGAAGCTGATCAGCTCCGGCTTCATCGCGAGGGCGGCGGGCACCTGCTCGGCCACCACGTTGGGGAAGAGGCGACCCCGGATCGCCAGATTGGCGTACCCGAAATCCGGTCCGGCCTCGGCGGCCAGCCGGGTCGCCACCAGGTCCGCCCAGCCGCGGTAGGTGCCGTCCGGGTACGCGTCGTTCATGCCCTCGGTGAAGCTGTCCCCCACCGCGACGAAGCTGCGCCAGCGCACGCCGCCTCCCTCACGCTCTTCGTTGCCTGCGGCGACCAGTCTGTCACCGGCCCCCTCCGACGCGCTGCTACCCGCCTGGGGAACGTGGCGAAGGTCATCGATCACGGTCTGGCCGCTCGATGACCGGCCTCCGGTACGGCCCCCAGGCGACGAACACCCGACACTCTCAGGCGAAGTGGAAAACGGGCGGGAAGGCGAGGACGACTGTCCAGGCCCAGACGGCATACACGATCATGTAACGGGTCTGCCAGTGTTCCAGGCGGGCGAAGGGCATGCGGCCACGCACGAAGCCGAGGAACAGCCATGCCGACCACGCCAGGTTGGTGAGCAGGATGACGTTCTCGCCCAATGCCGCGGTCTTGTTGGGGCTGAAGCCCCATTCGGTGATCCGGCCGGTGATCGCCAGCAGCACCATGACGTCGATGATCAAAGCGCTGACGACGAGCGCGAGTTGCAAGCGGTCAAAAAGACCGGGCCGGGCCACGAGGTCACGGGCGGAAATGGCATACAACAGCAGGCCCAGCACGACGACGAGCAGCAGGTCGAAGAGGATGAGCGCATCGCGCTCGACGTCGATGCCGTTGTTGGTCCAGATGATGGCGACCAGGAAGGCCAGCAGGGTGGCCGCGAAGAGCGGCGTGAAGACGCGGGTCAGCACCGGCGCCATGTTCTCGATGACGCTCTGCTTGGCCTCGACCAGCCATGCCGACACGATGACTGCGGCCATGGCGCCGCACGGCAGCAGCCACGATTCGGTGAATCCCTCGGCGTCAAGGCCGATGGCATTGAAGGTGCCCACCGTGAAGGCGGTGAGCACGCCGCCGCCCAGTCCAATGAGGCTCAGGTAGATCAGCCACTCCCCGGTGAACCGGATGAAGTCCATCCGTCGCCGGTCTGACCGCCAATCACCGCCCACATAGGCGACGCCGACAACCAGCCACAGCGCGAGCGGCAGGTGGATCGCCGTGAGCACAACGGTCTGCGAGTCATCGGCCAGCGGATACGCGTTCGCGGCGACCGCGCCGAGAATGAACAGCAACGCGAGCACCCCGATGATGCGAAGACCGACCCGGCGTTGCCAGGCGAAGTAGGCGGCCAGCGCCGGCAGCGCGAAAAGGCTGACGTTTCGCGCGTAGAAGGCGGCATCGTCCCCTGACATGTCAAGCCCGAACCAGGCCGGCACCTTGATCGCGAGCGCCGCGACGGCCGCACAGAGCACCATGACAGGCAGCTCGCGACGGGAGCGGGCGGCGGCGGGCGCGTCCGGCTCCCCGGGTAGCACGAGCTGCTTCCACAGCCGCTCGGAATGCTCGCGAGCGAACTCCCGCGACAGCTCATCGAGGCTGCCCATGCGTTTGACAGCGATGAGGAACGCCTCGTCGGCTCGCAGGCCCGCCTCGGTCAGCTCGGTGATCCGGCTACGAAGATGGTCTTCCAGTTCCTCGGCATCGGTGTGGTGCAGCTCCCGGCGGCGGTGCATGTAGGCCCGCCACTCGGCGATCTGGCCCTCCAGATCGTTGTCGCCGTCGACGGTCATCGTCCCGCCTCCCATGCCGGTGCCGTGATTGGCTTGATGGACTGCGCCGTGCTCCAGACGCCCCGCAGGGCGTCGACGACCGCGGCCCACTGGCGGCGCTGCTCGGCGAGCTCGGCCCGGCCCTGGTCGGTGATGCGGTAGTACTTGCGGCGGCGTCCTCCGGGCGGGGTCTCCCAGGCTGACTCGACGTGGCCGAGTCGCTCCAAGCGGTGCAGCAGCGGGTAGAGCAGGCCGTCGGTCCACTCCAGCTGCCCGCCCGATAGTTCGTTGACCTGCTTGAGGATTGCGTAGCCGTAGCTCTCGCCTTCGGCGAGGATCCCCAGCACGAGCGGCGTCGCCGAGGCCGCGACGAGGTCTTTGGTGATGCGCATGTGGCCGCCTAACCCTAGAACTGCAATGCATAGTAGTTCTAGGTATGGTGAGCGCGCAATCCCCGCCGCCATCAGGGCACCGCGCCGCCCTGCACCCGATCAGGAGGCGGCGGACGCGCGTGCCGATGCGCTCGTGGAGCGCGGTTTTGCCAAGGTGGGAACGCGACCAGGGGCCACGGCAAGATCCCGGAATGTCTGTTTCAGGTCATGCTTCGGGATGTGCGAGTCGCTTCGCCTTGGGCAGGTCGGTCAGCCGCTGTGCGGCTGGGTCGTCCGCGAGCAGAGCACAGCAGCCCGGTGGCCACTGCACATCTCCGATCACGGCGATCATGAAGCAGCCTGCTTGACGTCAACGCACCCTGGTCGCCGCTTGCGGCAGCGCCGCTGCGCTCGATTGCCCAGCTGGGAAGGGCCGTCACGCGCCAGGGATCGATCTGGCTTCACTGCAACGGCGCGACCCAGACGGGGAACGACCGCGGAAGCGCATCCTCGGCGGTGGGCGACGCCGTAGCAGCCTCGGCGACCACGAGTTCCTCCCATGGAACGAGCCCAGGGCTGGAGTCAGCGGCGGCCAGGGCGACGACCTCGTTGGCATCGGTAGTCGAGCGATATGGCGCCCCGAACGGAAGCCGGTGGGCCGGCGCAGCCACATCGATTGGTCCATCGGGTGCTCCGTAGCGCCAGGTGTTCACGCGATGCTCGCGGTCAGGGTCGTCGGGCAACAACATCACTTCGTCGTCGTCAAGGTACGAGCGCACCAGGGTTGCAAGATCGCTGCCGTCCACTGCCAGCTCGAGGAAGGGCTGGAATGGCTGAGAAATATCCGTACGGCGGGGCGAAGGGATCACGAGTTCCCGGACATGATCAGTCTCCAGTCTTGATCTTTGCAGGGCAGCGGCTGGGGACTCAGGTCCCCTGGGCTCCAGCAGCACGAACACCGGTTGATGTCGGTGCCGCGTCCAGCCGTTCGTACCGCCGTTCCGGGTAGGCCTCAGCAAGGTGGTACGCGCCGGTCACCGCGGCCAGCAGGCCGGACATCGTCTGGGCCGCAAGTAGCAGGCCGAACCCGCCGCCGCCGGACGCCTCGAACGGGCTGCCCGGGGCCAGCAGGATGATGAGTTGATAGGCACCGGAGCAGCACATCGATCCGGCACCGACCCAGACCGCCGTAACAGGCGCCCAGGCAGGCAACTCCCGCGGCCAGCGGGACACCAGGACGACCAATCCGAGCAGGCCAGTCAGCGCAAGGGCGGCCGATGAGGCGTCCACAACCTGTTGGGTGAGGCTCCGACCGGCATCGGAGGCAGCGGGCAGGCCTGCCCCACCGCCCCCGGCCCAGTACAGGCGTACCGCCACGACGAGCGCGGTGAGCCCACCGACGGCGACGGTCGACATGACCTGTACGCCGTGCGTGGCGCCCGGCGGATGGGAGCCGACAGAGCCGCGCACGATGCCGCCCCACCGCGCTCGAAGATGCAGCCCGAACGCGACGGCCAGGCCGGCGCCCTGCAGGATGAATCCGCTGTAGACGACGGCGTACACCCATCCCTGCAGGCCGGCAATCGGGGCGTCGCCGCTCTCCGTGCCGCCGGCTGCGACGCCCCCGGCCAGGGACTCGGCCAGGAAGCTGAGCGGCGCGGCAACCATCACCGGCGCGAGCAGCCCGCTGGCGACCCACATCGGGAACAGCACCAACCACGCCGGGATCCGGCACCCCCAGCGGTGGACGAGTGCCAACGCCAGCGCGGCCCCGGTGACCTCCATCCCTGCGGTGATCAGGTTGGCGACGACGAAGGGCGTCGTTTGCATCAGGCCGGGATCGTTGACGCCGACGTCACTTCCGAGGAGCCAGGCAGTCTTGATGGCGAGATACGGCAGCATCGCCGCAACAGTGGTGTAACCGACCACGAGTGGGAGGCGATCGGAACTGATCTTCATACGGTTCAGCCTGGTTCGGTCCGCCACCGATTGGCTCCCCGTTGAGAGTGGAGGTGCTCCCCCGCACAGGGGGTCTCGGGCTGCGGGTCGCTGCGGCTGGAAACGAGGGCGGGCCGTCCCGGTGGACGACCCGCCCCGGTCGTACCCGATGGGTCAGTCGACGGCGACGATGATCAGACGTCACTCCTCGCACCCCGGGTTGCCCTCATCGGCGCTGATTTCCGACAGTCCCGCGACCGTCCGGGCTAATTGGATCGCCGGTCCCGCCGCACCGGTCGTACGCTGCGCGGATGCTGCTACGTACGTCGACCCTGCTGCTGCGGACCCTGCGCGAGGACCCGGCGGACGCCGAGGTGCCGAGCCACCGGCTCCTCGTCCGTGCCGGCTACATTCGCCGCGCCGCGCCGGGAGGCTACGCCTGGCTGCCGCTGGGCAAGCTCGTGCTGGACCGGATCACCGAGGTGGTCCGGTCGGAGATGACCGCCATCGGCGACCAGGAGGTGCACTTCCCGGCGCTGCTGCCGGCGGAGCCCTACCGGACCAGCGGCCGGTGGACGGAGTACGGCGACGACATCTTCACCCTCGCCGACCGCAGGGGCGCCGAGCACCTGCTCGCCCCGACCCACGAGGAGGTGGCCACCCTGCTGGTGAAGGACCTCCTCACCTCGTACCGGGACTTCCCGGTGACGCTGTTCCAGATCCAGACGAAGTTCCGGGACGAGGCCCGCCCCCGGGCCGGCCTGCTGCGCGGGCGCGAGTTCCTGATGAAGGACGCCTACTCGTTCGACCTCGACGAAACCGGCCTCCAGGAGTCGTACGACCGGCACCGGGCGGCGTACCGGCGGGTCTTCGACCGGTTGAGGCTGGACTACACGGTGGTGCAGGCGATGTCCGGGGCGATGGGCGGCTCGGCCTCGGAGGAGTTCCTGGCCGCGACGCCGGTCGGTGAGGACACCTTCGTCGGCTGCACCGCCTGCGACTTCGCGGCGAACACCGAGGCGGTGACCACCCGCGCCCCGGCCGCCGGCGACCCGGAGGCGCACCGGGCGAGCGAGGCGCACGACACTCCGGAGACGCCCACCATCGCCTCGCTGGTCGAGTTGGCGAACACCCGCCGCCTCGCCGGCCGGGACGACTGGACCGCCGCCGACACGCTGAAGAACGTCGTGCTGGCCGTGCGCCGGCCGGGAGCGGAGGCAACCGACCTGCTGGTCGTCGGGCTGCCCGGCGACCGGGAGGTGGACCTGAAGCGGGTCGAGGCGGCCCTGCACCCGGCCACCGTGACGGTCTTCGACGGCTGGGCGGAGCACCCCGAGCTGGTCCGCGGCTACATCGGTCCGCAGGTCATGGCAAAGCTGGGCGTCCGCTACCTGGTCGACCCCCGGGTGGTCACCGGCAGCGCCTGGCTGACGGGCGCGAACGAGCCGGGCCGGCATGCCACCGACGTGGTCTGCGGCCGGGACTTCACCCCGGACGGCACCATCGAGGCGGCCGAGGTGCGTCCCGGCGACCCCTGCCCGGCCTGCGGCACCGGTGAGCTGACCATGCGCCGGGGCATCGAGATCGGGCACATCTTCCAGCTCGGCCGCCGGTTCACCGACGCGTTCGCCCTCGACGTGCTGGGCGCGGCCGGCAAGCCGGTCCGGCCGACCATGGGCTGCTACGGCATCGGGGTGTCCCGGGCGGTGGCCGCGATCGCCGAACAGCACCACGACGAGCGGGGACTGGTCTGGCCGGCGGCGATCGCGCCGTGCGACGTACACCTGATCGCCGCCGGCAAGGGGCCGCAGCTCGACGCGGCGCTGGACCTCGGCGACCGGCTGGCCGCCGCCGGCCTGCGGGTGCTGGTCGACGACCGGGTGAACGTCTCCGCCGGGGTGAAGTTCACCGACGCGGAGCTGATCGGCATCCCGCGCGCCGTCGTGGTCGGCCGCCGTCTCGCCGACGGGTACGTCGAGCTGCGCGACCGGGCCACCGGCGAGCGGGTGGAGCTGCCGGTGGACGGGCTGGTCGACCGGCTGGTCGACGAAGTGGGTCGCGCACTCGGCAACCGGGTGTAGCGGACGCGCCACGGGGTACCGCTGCGGGATCGACCAAGGTGTTTCGGAGGCTCTCATGTACCGGGTCAGTGACGTGATGACGAAGCAGGTGGTCTACCTGCCGGCGGAGACCACCCTGGACGAGGCGGCCAGGGTGATGAAGGAGGCGGACATCGGCGACGTGGTGGTCACCGACGGCGCCACCCTCGCCGGAGTGCTGACCGACCGGGACATCGTGGTGCGGGCGGTGGCCGAGCGCAGCGACCCGTCGACCACCACCATCGGTGCGATCATCACCCGCGAGGTGATGATGATCGAGCAGCACTCCACCGCCTCGGAGGCGACCGCGCTGATGCGCGAGCGCAACATCCGGCGGGTGCTGGTCTGCGACAACGAGCGCAGGCTGGTGGGCATCGTCTCCCTGGGCGACCTGGCCATGCAGCTCGACCCGACCTCGGCGCTGGCCGACATCAGCGAGGCGGCGCCGAACGCCTGACCCGATCGACCCGGTGCCCCTCGCCGACGTGGCGGCACCGGGTCGGCCGGGTCGTTCGCCGGCCGCCGCCGACCGCCGAGGCCGCCGGGCCGGCGGCGGTAGCCTGACGGGATGCCCGAGATGCCGACGAAGCTGGCCGAGATCGTCGAGGAGTTCGCCGCCGCGCCCCGCGACCTGGTGCTGGAGATGCTGCTCGAATACGCCGACGTCATCCCGCCCCTGCCGGTCGGGGTGGACCGGGAGGGCATGGAGCAGGTGCCCGAGTGCCAGACCTCGTTCTTCCTCCGCGCCGAGGTCAACCCGGACCGCACGGTGAGCACGATCTTCGACTGCCCGCCGGAGGCGCCGACCACCCGGGCCTTCGGCGGCATCCTCGCCGAGGGCCTGGACGGGGCGAGCGCCGAGCAGGTGCTGGCCGTGCCGGACGACCTCTACCAGCGGATGGGGCTGGCCCAGGCGATCAGCCCGCTGCGGGTGCGCGGCGGCACGGCGATCCTCGCCCGACTCAAGCGCCAGGTCCGGGAACAAGCCGGCTGAGCTGGGTGTTCTCCCCCGTTATGGAGATCGAGATCTACGCCGACGTGGTCTGCCCCTGGTGCTGGATCGGCAAGCGCCGACTGGAGCAGGCGCTGGCGTCGTATGGCGGTGAGGTGACCGTCCGCTACCGCCCCTTCCAGCTCGACCCCACCCCCGTGACCGAGCCGAAGCCGCTGGTGGAGGCGATGGCCGCGAAGTTCGGCGGCCGGGAGCGGGCGGAGGCGATGTTCGCCCAGGTGACGCAGGTCGCGGCCGGGGTGGGGCTGGACATGCGCTTCGACCGCGCGGTGCAGGCCAACACCTTCGAGGCGCACCGGCTGATCCGGTTCGCCACCGAGCGGGGCCTGGCCGGGGAGATGGTCGAGGCCCTCTACGCGGCGCACTTCACCGACGGGGTCGACCTCGGCTCGCGGGGCGCGCTGGTCGAACTGGCCGCCAAGGTCGGCCTCGACGAGACCGAGGTGCGCGAGCACCTCGACTCCAACCTCGGTCGCCGCGAGGTCGCCGCCGACCTGACCGCCGCCCAGCAGCTCGGGGTGAGCAGCGTGCCCACCTTCGTGCTGGCCGGCCAGTATGCGGTCACCGGCGCGCAGGAGCCGGAGACACTGCTGGCCGCACTGTCCGAGGTGGAGCGCCGCGAGTCGGGAGCCTGACCGACCATCGACGGTTGTGATGTTTCACGTGCAACCACATCGACCGGCGTGACGCACTATGCCGGCCTGGCCAGCCCTTCGACCACCCGGGCGCCGGGCAGCGCGCCGAGCACCGGGCCCGGAATCGCGATCTTGCTGTGCCGCACACCGGATCCGATGATCACGTGTGGGGTCGTGATCACCCGGGAGTCGACCAGGATCGGCCAGCTCTCCGGCAGGCCGATCGGGGTGATCCCGCCGTACTCCATGCCGGTCAACTCGACCGCATCGGCCATCGGGGCGAAGCTCGCCTTGCGGACGTCGAGTGCGCGCCGGGCCACCCCGTTGACGTCCGCGCGGGTGGTGGCCAGCACAACACAGGCGGCGTAGCGGATCTCGCCCTCCCGCTTGCCGGCGACCACCACGCAGTTCGCCGACACGTCCAGCCCCACCTCGTACGCCTCGCAGAAGGCGGCGGTGTCGGCGAGCGTCGCGTCGATCGGCGCGACCAGCACGTCGTCGGCGTCCACCGGAGCCTCGACGGGCCACCGCTCCAGCGCGGCGACGACCGGCGGCGCCAGCAGGTCCAGTCGGAGGCGGGCGGGTTCGGCCTTCAGGGTCCCCATCACGGTTGCGATCCTCGCACCCGCCGCCCTGGTCCGCCCGTCGGGTCCGCCGGCCGGCGGACCCGACGCGGCTCAGTTGCCGCCGAGGAAGGCGTTCTCCCGCATGAAGGCGCGGTCGTCGACGAAAGCCGACTGGGCGACCCGCTGCACCTGCGGCCGGCGGGCCTCCAGGTCCTCCATGCCGTGCCGGACGGCGAGCCGGATCACGCCGTAGAGGAAGACGAACCCGAAGACGTAGAGGATCACGGTGGCGATGAACGTGAACATGGCGTCACGGTAGGGCGAACGTGAACGGGGAGAGGTTTCATCTCCGGCCGGTTCCCCCGTACGTGTCAGCGAGGTGGTCCGCCCAGGTCCGCCGGCCTGTCGGGGTGGCGGTGGTGGTCAGCCCGCCCTCGCGCAGGGCCCTGCCGAGGCGGCCGGGGATCCGCACCGGCAGCAACGGACGGTGCGATCTGCGGGCTGCCCGCCAGGCGCGTACCGCCTCGTCGAAGCGCAGCACCTGCGGGCCGCCGTACTCCTCGATCGCGCCCAGCGGGCCCGCGGTGAGCCGTTCGCTGAGCCGGCCGGCAACCTCGTGCTGGTCGACCGGCTGGGCGAGCACCGCCGGGTCGCCGATCACCGGGCCGAGCCGGCTCGCCGTACGCAGCAGCGCGTCGAGGAACGGCGGGAACTGGGTGGCCCGCAGCACCGTCCAGGGCACCGGACCGGCGGCCACCACCCGCTCGGCCGCCAGCTTGTGCCGGTAGTAGGCGAAGGGCACCCGGTCGACGCCGACGATCGAGACGTACAGCAGGTGGGCGACGCCGGCCTCACCGGCGGCGACGGCCAGTCGCCGGGTGCCCAGCACGTCCACCTGGTGGGTACGGCGGCTGTTCGGCAGCGACGCCAGGTGCAGCACCGCGTCCACGCCGGCCACCGCCTCGGCCAGCCCCGCCCCACTGCCCACCTCGGCGACCACCCACTCCGCCGCCGGGTCGTGCCGGGGCCGCCGGCTCATCGCCCGCACGGCGACCCCGTCCGCCCGCAGCCGGGGCAGTACCGCCCGCCCAAGCGTGCCACCCGCACCGGTGACCAGCACCTTCATCTCGACTCCTTCCAGTCGACGGTTCGACGGGACGGCCGAGCCAATCGTGACGTCAGGTGCGCAGATGCTGGCGCAGGAAACTCATCGCCTCCCCATCCTCCCGACCCCACCCCGCCGGCCAGGGCCGATTCGCCCGCATCACCGGACCGCCGCACCGCCCGCCGGGGACCGCCGTCCGGCACGCGGACCGGTCGGGTACGCCACCGGCCGGGCGCCCCGGGGGGGGGCAGGTCAGCTGGGTACGGCGGCGGGCACCACCCGCCCGGCGAGCAGCAACCCGAGCAGGCCGCAGCCCGCCGCCACCGCCAGCATCCCCGCGTAGTCGGCCGGGCCCGGTGCCGCACCGGCGGCCAGCACGGTGCCGGTGAGCGCCAGGACCGTGGCGGCGAAGAGCGAGTCGCCCAGTTGCAGCGACGAGGTGTTGCGCCCCTGCTCGCCCGGGGCGGACAACGCCAGGGTGAGCACCGACAGGGACGGGAAGAGCAGGCCCATCCCGGCCCCGGCCACCGCCCAGCCCGCCACCCCGACCGCCACCGGCACGGCCGGCGCTACCGCCAGCGCGACCGTGGCCGTTCCCACCGTGATGCAGGCCAGCCCGGCCCGGGGCAACGTCGCCGAGGATCGGGGCGCCCGCACCCGCCCCTGCAACCAGGAGCCGGCCGACCAGGAGACCGCGCCGACGGTGAGCACCAGGCCCGCAGCAGTCGGTGTGAAGCCACGCTCGCGGGAGAGCATCAGCGGGATCACCACCTCGGCGCCGGCAAACGCCGCCGAGGCCAGGCCACGCAGTCCGATCACCGTCGGCAGCCCGCGCGCCGCCCGCAGGAACCCCGCCGGCAGCAGCCGGGGCGCGCAGCAGGCCAGCCCGACCAGCGCCAGCAGCACCAGCGGTACGGCGAGCGGGCCGCGCTGCTGCCCCCCGTGGTGCAGCAGTGCGGCGCTCACCCCCGCCCCGGCCGCCCAGCCGATCCTCGCCAGCGCCCCGCCGGGCAGCCGGCCGGCAGCCGGCGCGGGCAGGGTGCGCAGGCCGGAGTGGACCAGCAGCGCCGCCGGCACCGCCACCGCCGGCACGGCGAGGAAGACCCAGCGCCACCCCAGGTGTTCCACGATCAGCCCGGCCACCGCCGGCCCGACCAGCGACGGTACGACCCAGGCGGCGGCGAACGCCGCGAACACCCGCCGCCGCAGCTCCTCCGGGTACGCCTGCCCAACCACCACGTACAGCGCGACGGAGAGCAGGCCGGAGCCGAAGCCCTGCACCGCCCGGCCGACGACGAGCTGCCCCATCCCGGTGGCGGTGCCGGCCAGCAGCAGCCCGGCCACGAAGAGCCCGACCCCGCTCCACATCGGCACCCGGGGGCCCCGAATGTCGCACCAGATGCCGGAGAGCACCATCGCGAGCACCCCGGCGGCGAACGTGCCGCCGAAGGCGAGCGCGTACAGGGCGAGGCCGTCCAGGGCACGGGCGACCGTGGGCATCGCGGTGCCGACCGCCAGCGCCTCGAACGCCAGCAGGGAGACCAGGGCGATGCTGCCCACCGTCATCGCCCGCCGGCGCGGGTCGTACAGGCGGGCGGCCGGGGTGAGCGGCGTGGTGGCGGTGGCCGTCACCGACCCGCCCCGCCCCGGGGAGATGTGATCGACATAGACTCAGCCTGCGACCTCAACCCGGGTTGAGGTCAACCGTGAGCCCGGTCTCGTCAGGCCGACTCCAGCGCCTCACCGAGCCCCTTGGCCAGGCCGGACAGGTGCTGATCGGCCAGGAGATGACCGGCGGTGATCACCAGGGCTATCGGCCACTCGATGACCTGGAGGGCAGCCAGCACCCCCAGCCCCGCGTAGTAGACGACCTTGTCCGGCGGCGGGACCGCCACCTCGCCCAGCATCGGGACCTCCACCCGGCGGGTGTACGCGCGGACCGTCTCCTGACCACCGCTGAGCTGTCGCGTGATCGTGCTCATCCCAACCTCCCCCGGCTCCGGCTCCTCCGACGTCCACCCGGATTCCACGATCACCGGCCGCCATGCGCCGGCACCCGGCGGAAACTTCCCGGCACCGGGCGGAATAACGGGCGGCTCGCCGGGAAGCCAGGCCTCCTGACGAGCGCGGGAGGCGAGATGGCGTACGGCAGCAGCGGCGGGCACGGTGGGGAGCGGGGCCGGCGGCTCGGCCGTACCGCTCGATGACGGCGCTGGGCCGGGTCGCCGGCCGCGTGCTCCCGCCGGTGCCGGTGCCACCGCTGGTCGCCGACGCGTCCCGTACCGTCGGCTCGGCCGCGGCGCGGCTGGCCCGCGCGGCCGGCCTGACCCGGCGCCGGGTCTGGTCCCGCGACGGACGGCATCACATCGAGGTGCACGGCGTCTGCCAGAACGGCGGTGACCGGCTGGCCCGGCAGGTCGAGACGGCGCTGGAACGAATGCCAGGGGTGGCCTGGGCCCGGGTCAACGCGCCGTCGGGCCGGGTGGTGGTGGCCGTCGAGAAGCCGAAGCCCCGGCTGCCCGACCTGATCGCCACGGTGGCCCGGACCGAACGAATCTGCCCGCACGAGCCGGACCCGGACATCGCGCCCCCGCACCCGCCGGAGGAGGGGCCGCGGACTCCCCGGACGCTCGGCGCGCTCGCCTCCGACGCGCTCGGCCTGACCATCTCGGCGGCCACCCGGATCCTGCCGTACACCCCGATCCCCGCCGAGGTGGCCGGCCTGCTGGGCGCGATCGACCTGCACCCGAAGCTGCACGCGCTGGCCGACCGGGGGCTACGCGCCGACCCGCGCGCTGAGGTGCTCTTCCCGCTGGCCGAAGCGGTGGTCCAGGGACTCACCGGCGGCTGGACCGGCATAGTGCTGGACAGCGTGCAGCGGATCGTGCAGTGGGGTGAGGCCCGGGCGCAGCTCGCCGCCTGGAACAAGGCCGAGCCGCAGCTGACCGGCGACCCGGAGCGGGCCGCCGCCCGCTCGCCCACCAACGAGCGGCCCCGGCCCAGGCCTGACGGCCCCGTCGAGCGGTACATCACCAAGGCGCTGGTCGCCGGGGCGGCGGCCGGTGCCGCCGCCCTGCCCGTCGCCGGTCACAAGCGCGCCGCCGCGCTCGGCCTGGCCTCGCTGCCGAAGGCCCCGGGCAGCGGTCGCGAGGGGTACGCCGCCCAGCTCGGCCGGATGCTCGCCCGGCGCGGCGTGATCGCGATGGACCGCAGCGTGCTGCGGGAACTCGACCGGATCGACACGGTGCTGCTGGACTCGGCCGTGCTCGGCTCGGCGCGGGGCGTGCTCGCCGACCTGGCCCCGCTGGCCGGCGCGGCGACCGGCGAGGTGGCCGGCCGTGCGTTCGCGCTCTTCGACCCGGCCGATCCCGACGCGTCACGGGAGGCGGACGGGTGGCGGCTCGGACCGCTCGACGGGCTCGACGTAGCCGACCCGGGGGACACCCCGGACAGCCGCCGGCTGCGCGACGGCGGCGGCCTGCTCCTCGGCCTCGCCCACCGCGACACCCTCGCCGCCGTGCTCCGGGTCGAGCCGGAGCCGGCACCCGGCGTCGACGCGCTGCCCACCGCTGCCCGGCAGGCCGGTCTGCGGCTGGTGGTGGCCGGCGACGACCCGCAGCGGTACGGCTTCGCCGACACCGTACTGCCCGGCGGTGACCGCCTCGCCGAGTCGGTGCGCAGCCTGCAACGCGAGGGCGCGGTGGTGATGCTGGTTTCCGGGGACCGGGCGGCGCTCGCCGCGTCCGACTGCGGCCTCGGCATGGCCGACCCGGAGGCGCTGCCGCCCTGGGGCGCCCACCTGCTGGTCGGTGCCGACCTGCGGATCCCGGCGCTGATGATCGAGGCGGTCGGGGTGGCCCGCCGGATGACCCGGCAGAACATCCGGGTCGCCATGGCCGGCGCCGGCCTGGGCGCGCTGGGCGCCTTCACCGCCGCCCCCCAACAGCTTCCCGGCCGCACCTTGTCGGCCGTGAACGGGGCCGCAGCTGTGGCCTTCGCCCACGGGGTGTGGCGGGCGCACCGGCTGCCCCACCCGGACGGGACGCCCGCAGCGACCACCACCGCCTGGCACCTGATGCCGGTGGACACCGTGCTGCGGCAGCTCGACAGCGGCCCCGGCGGGCTCGGCGAGGCCGAGGCGCGCAGCCGGCACGTCGAGGGCACGGGCGCGACACCCGGGTCGGGCGGCGGCTTGCTGCGCGCCTTCGTCGACGAGCTGTCCAATCCCCTCACCCCGGTGCTGGCCGCCGGCGCGGTGCTCTCCACCGCGTTCGGGTCGCTGGTCGACGCCGCCCTGGTCGGCGGGGTGGTGGGCGGTTCCGCGCTGATCGGGGCGGTCCACCAGCGCAACACCGAACGCTCCCTGGCCGAACTGCTGTCCCGCACGGAGGTCACCGCCCGGGTCCTGCGGGACGGGGCCGAGCGGGTGCTCCCCGCCGAGGAACTCGTGCCCGGCGACGTGGTCACGCTCGGTCCGGGCGACGCGGTGCCGGCCGACTGCCGGGTGCTCACCGCCGACGGGCTGGAGGCGGACGAGTCGTCGCTGACCGGGGAGTCGCTGCCGGTGGGCAAGACCGCCGAGCCGGTGGTGGCCGCCGCCGTGGCGGACCGGCACTCGATGCTCTACGAGGGCACCACCGTCGCCGCCGGGCACGGCACCGCCGTGGTGGTGGCGACCGGCGCCGACACCGAGTCCGGCCGCAGCCTGGCGCTGGCCCGGCAGGCCCCGCCGGCCAGCGGGGTGGAGGCCCGGCTCGGCAAGCTGACCAGTGCGGCGGTCCCGCTGGCGGCGGGTTCGGCGATCGCGGTGGCCGGGGCGGGGCTGCTGCGGGGCGTACCGCTGGCGGAGACGGCCGCGACCGCCGCGAACCTGGCCGTGGCGTCCGTGCCGGAGGGGCTGCCGTTCCTGGTCAGCGCCGCGCAGCTGGCCGCCGCCCGGCGGCTGGCCGAGCACGGGGCGCTGGTCCGCAACCCGCGCACCATCGAGGCGCTGGGCCGGGTCGACGTGCTCTGCTTCGACAAGACCGGCACCCTCACCGAGGGGAGCCTGCGGCTGGCCGGCGTCGGCGACGACGGCCGGTACGCCCCGGTGGACCGGCTCGACGACGGGCTGCGGCTGACCCTCGCCGCCGCGCTGCGGGCCACCCCCGCCGCTGAGAACCCGGACGAGCTGCCGCAGCACACCGACCGGGCGGTCCGCTACGGCGCCCGGGAGGCCGGGGTGGTCGAGCAGAACGGCGCGGACGGCTGGGGGGCGGTCGGCGGGCTGCCCTTCGAGCCGTCCCGCGGCTACCACGCCACCATCGGGCGGACCGGTGACCGACTGCTGCTCAGCGTGAAGGGCGCGCCGGAGACGGTGCTGCCCCGGTGCAGCGCCTGGCGTACGCAGGGTGGACGGGACGAACAGCTGGACGACAAGGGGCGGGCCGGGCTGCACGCGATGCTCGCCGACCGGGCCAGGGCGGGCCACCGCATCCTCGCCGTCGCCGAGTGCCAGGTCGACGCCGAGACGGTCACCGACGACGAGGTGCACGACCTGGTCTTCGTCGGCTTCCTCGCCCTCGCCGACGGGGTTCGCAAGAGCGCCGCCCCCGCCGTACGCCGAATCCGGCAGGCCGGCGTGCACACCATCATGATCACCGGTGACCACCCGGCCACCGCCGAGGCGATCGCCTCGATCATCAGCGCCGACCACGACGCGCAGCGGGTGGTGACCGCCGCCGAACTCGACCAGCTCGACGACGACGCGCTCGGCGAGCGGCTGTCCCGCACCGACGTGGTCGCCCGCTGCACCCCGACGCACAAGGTGCGGATCATCCAGGCGTTGCAGAAATGCGGGCGTACCGTGGCGATGACCGGCGACGGGGCCAACGACGCGCCGGCGATCCGGCTGGCCGACGTGGGCATCGCCCTCGGCCAGCGGGGCACCCCGGCCGCGCGGGCCGCCGCCGACCTGGTGGTCACCGACGACCGGCTGGAGACCATCATCGCCACCCTGGTCGAGGGGCGGGCCATGTGGTCCTCGGTACGCCACGCGCTGAGCATCCTGGTCGGCGGCAACCTTGGGGAGATCGCGTTCAGCGTGCTGACCGCCGCGGCGACCGGCCGGTCGGCGCTCACCGGACGGCAGCTGCTCCTGGTCAACCTGCTCACCGACCTGGCGCCGGCGCTGGCCATCGCGGTCCGGCCGCCCAGCCACGACCACGCCGACGGGCTGCTGCGGGAGGGGCCGGACACCTCGCTCGGCGAGACGATGACCCGGGAGATCAGCCTGCGTGCCGCGGCCACCACCCTCGGCGCGACCGCCGGCTGGACGTTGGCCCGGTACACCGGCGGCCAGCCCCGGCGGGCCGGCACGGTGGCGCTGGTGTCACTGGTCGGCACCCAGCTCGGGCAGACGGTGCTGGCCGGCGGCACCAGCCCGATGGTGCTCGCCTCCACCGCGGTCTCCCTCGGCGTGCTCGGCGCGGTGGTGCAGACACCCGGGGTGAGCCAGTTCTTCGGCTGCACCCCGCTCGGGCCGGTCGGGTGGGGCATCGCGGCCGGCTCCGCGTTCGGCGCCACCTTCGCCAACGGCGCGCTGACCCGACTGGTCGACCGGCTCCCGCCGGCCGGGAACGGGCCGGCCGACGACGGGCCGACCGGGGACGAGCCGACCGACGACGGGCCGACCGGGGACGGGTCCGCTCCGGAGGAGGCGTCCGGCCGCTAGGACGACAAACGGCATGGCCGCGCCTCGGTGAGTATCCCCTCGAGCCGGTTGTCGTCGCCGCAGGTCGGCAGCGGACCGACACCCAGTGTGACCCTCAGCCGGCCGCGTCCCAGGTGGCCGCGGCGCGGCGCAGCCGGTCGTTGATCGCGCGGCCCACCCCGGCGTCGGGCGCCGCCTCGGCCAGGATCTCGGTCACCCCGGCCGCGTCGAGCCGGTGCAGGGCGTCGAAGAGCCGGGCGGCGGCCTCCGTCACGTCCCCGGCGGGCGAGAGCACCTCGACCGCCGCGTACCCGTCGGCCGGTCGCTTCCGGAAGGCCAGGAAACCGCGCCGGCCGCCGTCGCCGGGCGCCGGCTGCCCCTCCGCCACCACCCGCAACGGGGTACGCGGCGCGTAGTGCGCGGCCAGCGTCCCCGGCGCCACCGGCTGCCCGGAACTGCCCGGCCGTACGCTCATCGGCCCGACCGCCTCGACCAGCTCCTCCAAGGCGAGCGCGCCGAGCCGCAGCACCACCGGCTGCGTGCCGCGCGCGTCGACGATGGTCGACTCGATCCCGCACCGGGTCGGCCCGCCGTCGAGCACCACGTCCACCGCCGCGCCGAGCCCCTTGACCACGTGCTCAGCGCGGGTCGGACTGAGCTGCCCGAACCGGTTCGCGCTCGGGGCCGCCACCGGCACCCCGGCGGCCCGGATCAGCGCCCGGGCGGACGGCTCGTCCGGCACCCGGACGGCCATGGTGTCCAGCCCCGAGGTGACGATCGGCGGGATCTCGGCGGGCCGGTCCACGATCAGGGTGAGCGGCCCCGGCCAGAACCGGTCGGCCAGCGCGGCCACCGCCGGGGGCACCGGCCCGACCAGCTTCTCCAGGTCGGCGGCGTCGGCCAGGTGGGTGATCAGCGGGTCAAAGCTGGGCCGGGCCTTGGCCTCGAAGATCCGGGCGGCGGCCCGGGCGTCCAGGGCGTTCGCGCCGAGGCCGTAGACGGTCTCGGTCGGGAAGGCCACCAGCCCGCCGTCGCGCAGGACGGCGGCGGCCTCGGCGACGCCGCTGTCGGCGGGCAGGACGCGTGGGGATCCGGTGCTCACGCCCCGACGCTAGCCTGCCGCCGTACCGGTCTCCCGGCCGGCCGCGCGGAACGCCGCCCGGTCCCTCAGGGCCGGGCGGCTGTCCGCCCGGCGGGCGTCACGGCCGGCCCGCCTCGGCCCGGCACGCCCCGCCCCGCCCCGGAACTCCACCCCCGGCACGCCGTCGATGATCCGGCTGATGTCGGCAACGGACCCGAGCGCCCCGGTCAAGTCGGCGCGCAGCTCCGCGGCCGCCGAGTCCAGGTCGTCCTCCTCCCGCGACCAGTCGATGTCGGCCGCGCGGAGCTGGGCCACCGCGTGTGCGGTCAGCGCGGCGGGATCGGTGACCGCCACCTCGACCCGGCAGTACAGCTGGAGGGCCCGCGGCGCGGACCGGTCGGCGTTCGTCATGGCGGAAGGATGCCGACCGGATCAGGTCGACACCACGGCATATCCGGCCGGGATGTCGTACTACGCTGCCCGGCCGCTCACCGATGAGGTTTTACGCCGACTCAACCCGGACCTGTCGCTGGCCGACCTCGCCGACGACCTCGACGCCATGGGTCACCGGGTCGGGCGGAGGTAACCGGATCGCCGGCTCGGGGCATGCGTACGTGCCAGGCTGAAGCGGGTGCCTGGTGTTCGTGCTGGTGAAAGCCGGAGCAGTACGCGTACGACCCGCTGCCACGTGCCCGGAGATCTGGCCATGCGGCTGCGATAACAGGTCCGCCGGGGTACGGGGGGGTGTCCGGGCCGGTGCGCCGCCTCGGCTGCTCGCGTGGCTACTCAGCCCGGAAAGGTGTAACCGCGTCGGCGCACCGGCAGGTGTAACGGTTAATGGGACAACTGGAAGCAGGCGACGTCGTACTGCGCGACAGATTTTGGGTTCTTCGAGTTCTGCGGCTGCTCCCCCGCGTAGTGCATCCCGGCGATGCCGTCCGGGTTGAACGCGGAACCGCGAGCGGACATCGCGCTACCCGGCCTCACGTTGTTGCCTTCCTCGCCGCACGTCACTGACGGCTGGCCCGTACGATTGTCGTCGGTGTGGGGGTTGGCGGCGAATGCCGCACCGCTGGTCGCTGCCAGCCCGGCCGCGAGTACCGCACTGCTGGCACAGAGCACCGCGCTACGTACAAGACTTCTCATGTCTTCCTCTCATGTGGTGGACGGCCCGGGGCCAGCTCATGCCAACGCGCTATTCGGAAGCAGCCGTCGTCAGGGAATCACGACCCCGGTCGAGTCCGAACCTATGGCCATTTTGTCCTCTACGCAGCGAATCGTGGATTTCACCTGCTGCGGGCTACCCCAAGATGACCAAGGGCGAAGCCGAGGCGCCGTGAACTGCGGCGCAGCACTCATCCCAGAGAAGGGACGACCCCCGTCGGGAGGACGCGGGTCCAGGCTGTCGATCGGTTCCTGAGTTTGCCGTACTGCCTCGGTACGAACTCCTGCACGTACGGCTCGAAGGTCGAGCCGAAGCCTCCGGTCTACGAGTAACCGGCTCCGTATCCCGCAAGACCGTCGTTCTCGTCACCGGTGGAGCCAACCCCTACACGACGAAGGCCGAGGCGGCACGCCAGTTCAAGACGCGCACCGTCACACCCGACGTCTTCGCGGAACTGGTCCACTACATCCAGCCCGTCCAGGTCGAGACCGAAAAGAGCACCCGCACCGCAAACATCCCACCCTTGCAGCCAAGACAGGCACAGACGGCGGCCAGCGCGACTACCACCCGTACGAATGGCTGTACAGCCAACTCTTGATCTTCCTGGTGTCTCCGTTCACAATCCTCGGACGGGCAGGCCTCGGGGCGCGGACCTAGGGCATTTGAGTGGCCAAGCGAAGGGTTAAAACAGCCATGACCGGTCGGCTCTCTGAGAATCAGCGAGGGCATAACGTACTGGCGATTACGGCCTGTTGCATGGGCCTGGGACCGATGCTGTACGTCGGCTCTGGCCTTGCTGGGCTGTCAGAGCTGCTGATCGAAGCTCTAGTCCCTCTGCTGCTGCTCAGCGGATGCGCGGTTGCCCTGGGCGCAGTGGGACTGAAGCAGATCAAGACGACTGGGCAACGTGGTCGCGGTCTGGCGATTGCCGGGTGCGGGGCTGGCGCAACCGTACTTGCGGCCGTGTCTCTTCTCGTCGTGGCTCTGATGGGAGGGCTGGTTGGCTGACATCCATCCAGGAATCTGGCTGGGCGCTGGGCACGGCTGCCGGCTGGGTACGCACCACAGCAGCACGGCGGCTTTTATCTCAGCGAGCCCAACACAGGCTCATCCGGCACGGTTGACCTGGACCCGGTTGTCGGCCAGGTCCTCGCCGAGCGCATACGCGAGTTTCCCCCGGTGCCGGTGGAGCTGATCGACGTGACTTCCGGCGATCCCGTCCGGCGGTCAGTGCCGCTGCTGTTCACCACCCGCCGCGGTAACCCGTTCACTGACCGGACGTGGTCCCGGGAGTGGGCGGACTGGCGGGATGCAGCCGGCTGGCCGAAAGAGCACGGAACGTTTCACGCGCTGCGGCATTTCTTCGCCACCACGCTTATCACGAACCACGCGGAGCCACAGGACGTGCAGCGGCTGCTCCGGCACAAGACGCTGCGGATCACGTTGGAGACGTACGTGCACTGGTGGCCGAAGCGGGAGCGTCAACGCGGCCTGGTGAGTTCGATCCTGCAAGCCGCTGCGAGGAAGCCGCGGAGCTGAGAGGGGGCAAGATCAATGCTGGGTTGTGCCCGATCTGGGCCGCTTGATCTTGCCGACCAAGGTGGCCCCAGCGTCCGGTCCGCGACGGACGCGATGCTGCCCGCATGCCGGAAGACGCCTTGGTTCGAGCGGTGGAGCTTCAGTTTGGAAGAGCGCGCTCAACGGGCCGTGCTGCCCGAAACGCCTGCGGCCGGCGGCGGAGTCGGGTGCCGCTCGTGCCCCCTCATGACCGCTGGGCGCCACGGTTACTGGCCCGTGGATGGCCCGACCTGACCGTCGCGGTGAAACGCGGACCAGGGCCACCCCCGTAGACGCGGCCCCGGCACCAATTTCAGTTGAGTCGATCGGTCCAGGCAGTGTCGAGGATTACCTGGTACGCGCTGATCCGTACCGGTGAGAGGGTTAGCCGCTCCTGGGCGAGCAGTTCGCCGGTGTTGGGGTCGAAGATCAGGAGGGACTGTGCGTTGTTGTCGCGGTCGTCGAAGGTGATGGCTACACCCGGCCGGCCGGCCCGATCGGTCACCTGGCCCCGCCACCGGAAACCGGGCACGTCGGCAAGGACTCGCAAGATCTCAGCGCGCGTCTGACGCGGAACGACATACCGCCCGTACACCATGCTGACTTCCTTGCTGACCGAGGCGGCACCGAACCTGACCTTGAGCAGGTCGTTCAGCTGTGCTCGACCCGACGGCAGCGGCACGAGGTCCCTCGGTGGCAGCGGAATGCTGGCAGGCGCGGGGGTGGCGGAGGCGGCAGCCTTGGGCTTGAGGTTACGCTGCCAGTAGTCCCGGGACTCCTGGTCCGGATACTGAGGCTCGAGTTGAACCGTGACCTGCTGACCGGTCCCGTCGGCTGCCTGCCAGACCTTGGTATCGCCCGCGAAAGCGACGTGGTAGCGACCGTCGGCAGACGTCATCACTGGGTCGCCCCACGTCTTCGTGTGGTGGAACATGTACCGACCGGTGCGGTTGTCGTACTCCGCGTCAACGAGCCTGCTCGCCAGCGCGCGCAACTGGCTTCCAGCATCACCGGCGCCAGAGCCGTAGGCCACCGGCACGAGCACCACCCCTGGATCCGCCCCGGGCGGACCGGCGATCTCCGAGGTGTCCGGACTGGACGGGCCGAAGGTCTGGGTGATTGCGACGGCGCCGACCGCTGCGGCCAGCGTCCCGGCCGTCAGAACCAGCCTGCGGGTCGGGCGTGCCTGACGGCGATGGGCGAGCGGCTCGCCGATAGCCCCCGCGCGGTTGATCAGGTCGTGTGCCGACAGCCGGGGCGGTGCGATGGTGCTGTGCCGGGCCGGGTCAATCGGCTTGAGGAGGGTGCGCGTTCGCTGTACTCCGAACATCACATAGCCTTTCGAGGATTAGCCAGCACCGGCTGCTGCGCCGGTGGTCCAGATCGGTACGACATCGCGTCGTTAAGGCGTCGACGGGCGCGGTGCAAGCGCACTGCGGCGGTGGTGCGGGTACAGCCGAGGACCTGAGCGGCTTCGGAAACCGTCAACTCCTCCCACCCGACCAACCGGAGGATTTCCTGATCGAGGTCGGCGAGGGTGGCTAGAGCGGCCTGAAGATCGGCGACGCCCACAGTCGCGTCGGCGCCCGACACGCCCGGCTTCTGCAGAAGGCCAGCGTCGGTCATCGGTAGTACATCCGGCGCACCTCTTCGCGCTCGCCATTCGTTCGCAAGCAGGCGCCGAGCCACCCCATACAGCCACGGCAGGCTGCGGTCCGGAACCTCGCGGCGACGCCGCCAGGCGATGACGAACACCTCCTGAGCGAGTTCAGCCGCCGCTTCCATATCGGCAAGCCGCCGCTGGCCGTACTTCAGAACGTGTCCGTAATCGGCGGTGTAGACCCTGGTGAACCAGTCCTCATCGCGTTTTCGCGGTGGACCCATCCAAAACTCCTGCCTGGTTGACGAACTCTCACCCTGGCTTGTGTCACCTCCGGCCCAATGATTACCGCCAACCGCCTACCGGCGCCTCACCCCCGCAGTGCTGCTGCCCGCCGGCACAGCTCCACCAGGTGCGACCCTCGACGGGCTCCCACACGCTCAGCACCTGACCGCACTCCCTGCGGCTCAAGTCCCTGCGGACTCAAGCAGATCTCCTCGTCGGCGCTCGGTTTTGAGCACGGGCCGCGCTGCCTGGACGCGGAGCACGAGGAGCTACACGTCGTCCAGCAGTTGCGGTACGCGCCGCAGGAGTACCAAGGCGGCTTCTACCTCAGTACGCCCAAGGGCGGCTCGGCCGGCACGGTCGACCTGGACCCGATGGTCGCTTCCGCGCTGCGCCGCCACATGCAGGAGTACCCACTGACCGAGGTCGACATGATCGACGTAACCTCGGGCAACCCAGTGCGCCGTCGCGTCCCGCTGCTGTTCACCACCACCCACAAGAACCCGTTCACCGACCGCACCTGGTCGGCCGAGTGGGTCAAGTGGCGGGAGAAGGCGGGCTGGCCCAAAGAGCACGGCGGCTTCCACGCTCTGCGGCACTTCTTCGCCACGACGCTGATCATCAACCACGTGGACCCGAAGGAAGCCCAACGGGCACTGCGGCATAGCACCCTGCAAATCACCCTGGAGACCTACGTCCACTTCTGGCCCCGCCGAGAGCGCCGACGCGGTGTCGTGGGTGACGTGTTGCGGGCCGCCGCTGGCCACCAGGACCATCGGTAGGGTGGTCCTGATGTGGTCCCGATGATCTTACGAGGTCATCCGCCGCAGGTCAGAGGCGAAATGAGTGGAGCCCAGGGGACTTGAACCCCTAACCCCTGCCTTGCAAAGGCAGTGCTCTGCCAGTTGAGCTAGGGCCCCGCGGGCGGTCAAAGCCGCCTGGTGCTGGCAGTGACCGGCGGGTCAGCGCAAGTCGGGCGCGGTGGTGGCCTCGTGCCAGAGGGCGCGCTCGTCGTTGGAAGCCTTGATCTTCTTGGCGACCAGAGCGGCCACGCCGACGACACCAGCCAGGAACAGAAGCTTCTTGAACATGGGGCGACCCCTCGCGCTCGACTGCCGTCGGAACGGTGTGTGGTGGGGCTAGCTGGAATCGAACCAGCGACCTCAGAGTTATCAGCTCTGCGCTCTAACCGACTGAGCTATAGCCCCGCGTGGCGACGGCCAAGGTTAACCCATCGCCACGTCCGGCCCCAAATCGGGGTGGTCGTGGCGCCGCGCCACTTGTGACCGTACCCGGACCGGCCACGCGGCGGCGACCGCTTTCCCCGGGCGGCCCGGGCCAAGATCGACTCCGTTTGCGGCGTGTCGCGGTGTCAGCTCGCCGGGTTACCGCGACACGCCGCAAAGCGCGTGCGCAGAACACACCGCAAAGCGCGTGCGCAGAACACACCGCAAAGCGCGTGCGCAAAGCGGCGCCGCCGCGCCGGGCCGGCGTCAAGGAGCCCGGACGCGACGACGCCGGGGCGACCGCGGTCGGCGGTGCCCCGGCGTCGTACGTCGGAGATCAGTCGCGCTCGGCGAGCGTCAGCTCGATCCCGCCGACCAGGTCGGCGCAGACGTTGTAGACGAACGCGCTGAGGGTGGCGAGCGCGGTGAACAGGACGACGTTGACCAGGCCGATCAGCGCCGAGCTGAGGATCACGCCCTGGGCGGTGATCTGGAAGCCGCTGGTGCTCTGCCCACCGCCGGCGTTGACCAGGTCGGTCAGGCTGTCGTTGACGCTCTGGAAGACCCCCATCGCGTCCAGGGCCAGGTAGAGCACCGAGGTGGCGACCACCACCACGATGAAGAGCACCACCGAGACGGCGAACGCGAACTTCATCACGGACCACGGGTCGATCCGCTTGAGGTTCAGCCTGGCCCGGCGCGGTCCGCGGGACGCGGCCGAGCTGACCGAGGTACGCGCAGCACGTACCGCGTCACCCACCCGCGCGGCTCCGACGGCGGCCGCGCCGCTGATGCCCGGCGGCAGGCCGCCCCCGTTGGCGGGGCGGCCTGTGCCGCCCGGACGGGGGCCGTCGGGCGACGGCCTGGTCGCGCCGCCTACCTTCGGCTGGGTGCCGGTGCTGGGCGGGAACGTGGCGGCGCCCGCCTTGATCGGCTGGGTCGTGTTGCTCGACGCAGCCGGGGCGCTGACCGACGCGGCGGCGGAGGTCGCCGCGGCGGTCGCCGGTGTCTCGGCCGGCTCGCCCGCCCCCGAGTCCTCCCCGGGCGTGTCCGGCGGCGGTGTCATGCCGGGGGCCCGGGTGAACTTCGGGGCAGGCGCGTCGGCGGGGACGGTCGCCCGACCCACGGCGGCGCGGCCGGCCGCCGATGTGCCGCCTTTGGCGGCCTCCTCGTCGACCGGGGTGGCCGAGGTCCCCTTGTTCCCCGACTTCGCCTGTGTCTCCGTCATTCAACTAGTCCTGTTCGTCAGGCTCGTCGGCATTGCGAGCAATCGCCACGATAGTCACGCCGTCCGGGAGGTCCATCAGCTTTACCCCCATTGTGTTCCGGTCACGCGTACGGCGTACAGGCTTCACCGGAGTCCGGATGACGCCACCGTTGCTGGTGATCGCGAACAGCTCGTCCTCCGGGTCGATCACGACCGCGCCGACCAGACCACCGCGTCGCTCGGTGATCTTCGCAGTCAACACGCCCTTACCTCCCCGGCCCTGGACCGGGTATTCCTCGATCGGGGTACGTTTTGCGTATCCCCCGTTCGTGGCCACCAGAACGTCCAGGCCCTCCCGAACGACCTCCATGGCCAGCAGGACGTCGTCGTCGGTGAAGCGCATGCCGATCACGCCCGTGGTCGCCCGCCCCATCGGCCGCAGCGCCTCGTCGGTGGCGTTGAACCGGATCGCCTGCGCCTTTCTCGACACCATCAGCAGGTCGTCGGAGGGCGCGACGAGGGCAGCACCGACCAGCTCGTCCTCATCGCGCAGGTTGATCGCGATGATGCCGCCGGAACGGGGGGAGTCGAACTCCTCGAGCCGCGTCTTCTTCACCAGGCCGTTCTTCGTGGCGAGTACCAGGTAGGGAGCCACCTGGTAGTTCGGGATTTCGATGATCTGCGCAATCTGCTCGTCCGGTTGGAAGGCGAGCAGGTTGGCCACGTGCTGGCCCTTGGCCACCCTACTGGCTTCCGGCAACTCGTACGCCTTGGCCCGGTAGACCCGACCCTTGTTCGTGAAGAACAGGATCCAGTCGTGAGTGGAGCATACGAAGAAGTGGCTGACAATGTCGTCCTGCCGCAGCGTCGCGCCGCTGACACCCTTGCCACCGCGCCGCTGCGAGCGGTACAGGTCGACCTTGGTCCGCTTGGCGTACCCGGTGCGGGTGATCGTGACGACCACATCCTCACGGGCGATCAGGTCCTCCATCGAGACCTCGCCGTCGAACGGCACGATCTGGGTACGCCGGTCGTCGCCCCACTTCGCGACGATCTCGCCGAGCTCCTCCGAGACGATCTTCCGCTGTCGCTCCGGCTTGGCGAGGATGTCCTTGAGGTCGGCGATCTCGATCTCGAGCTTGTTGAGGTCGTCGACGATCCGCTGCCGCTCCAGGGCGGCCAGGCGGCGCAGCTGCATGTCCAGGATCGCGGTCGCCTGGATCTCGTCGATCTCCAGCAGCCGGATCAGGCCCTGCCGGGCGTCGTCGACGGTGGGCGAGCGCCGGATCAGGGCGATCACCTCGTCGAGCGCGTCGAGCGCCTTGGCCAGACCGCGCAGGATGTGCGCCCGCTCCTCGGCCTTGCGCAGGCGGAACGCGGTCCGCCGGCGGATCACGTCGATCTGGTGCTCGACGTAGTAGCGGATGAACTGGGCCAGGTTCAGCGTGCGCGGCACCCCGTCGACCAGGGCCAGCATGTTGGCGCCGAAGGTCTCCTGGAGCTGGGTGTGCTTGTAGAGGTTGTTCAGCACCACCTTGGCGACCGCGTCGCGCTTGAGCACGAGCACGATCCGCATGCCGGTACGCCCGGAGGACTCGTCCCGGATGTCGGCGATGCCGGCAAGCTTGCCCTCCTTGATCAGCTCGGCGATCCGCTCGGCCAGGTTGTCCGGGTTGACCTGGTAGGGCAGCTCGCTGACCACCAGGCAGGGACGGCCGCGCTTGTCCTCCTCAACCTCGACCACGGCGCGCATCCGGATCGAGCCGCGCCCGGTCCGGTACGCGTCCTGGATCGCCTGGGTGCCGACGATCAGGCCGTGGGTGGGGAAGTCCGGGCCCTTGACGATCTCCAGCAGCGCGTCGAGGGTGGTGGCCTCGTCGGTGTCCGGGTTCTCCAGGCACCACTGCACCGCCGCGCCGATCTCGCGCAGGTTGTGCGGCGGGATCTTGGTGGCCATGCCGACCGCGATGCCCTCGGAGCCGTTGACCAGCAGGTTGGGGATCCGCGACGGCAGGATGGTGGGCTCCTTGGCCCGGCCGTCGTAGTTGTCCTGGAGGTCGACGGTGTCCTCGTCGATGTCCCGCAGCATCTCCATGGCCAGCGGGTCGAGCTTGCATTCCGTGTAGCGCATCGCGGCGGCCGGGTCGTTACCCGGCGAGCCGAAGTTGCCGTTGCCGTCGACCAGCGGGTACCGCAGCGACCAGGGCTGCGCCATCCGGACCAGCGCGTCGTAGATCGCCGAGTCGCCGTGCGGGTGGAACTGGCCCATCACGTCACCGACGACGCGGGAGCACTTCACGTAGCCGCGGTCCGGCCGGTAGCCGGAGTCGAACATGGCGTAGAGGATCTTGCGGTGGACCGGCTTGAGCCCGTCCCGGACGTCCGGCAGGGCCCGCCCGACGATGACGCTCATGGCGTAGTCGAGGTACGAGCGCTGCATCTCGACCTCGAGGCCGACCGGCTCGATCCGATCGTGCTGCGCGACGACCACGGCGGGTGTCTCCGGGGTCTCCGGCTCGTTCGGGATGGACTCGGGAGTATCGGTCACTGTTAACCCTTATCAGACTCAGAGTCGTTTTCGTGCTGTGGATAACGGCTGTGGAAACCGGCCAAGCTGTGGATAACTCTGTGGACCGCCGGGTCGGCCGGGGACTGCCCGGCCGACCCAGGCGGCGCCGTCAGATGTCGAGGAACCGCACGTCCTTGGCGTTGCGCTGGATGAACGAGCGGCGCGCCTCGACGTCCTCACCCATCAGCACGCTGAACAGCTCGTCGGCGGTCGCGGCGTCGTCGAGCGTGACCTGGCGCAGCGTACGGGTGGCCGGGTTCATCGTGGTCTCCCACAGCTCGGGATAGTTCATCTCGCCGAGGCCCTTGAACCGCTGGATGTCGTCCGGCCGGGCGTTGGCCTTCTTCTGCTGGCGCAGCGCGATCAGCCCGTCCCGCTCCCGGTCCGAGTACGCGTACTGGGCGTCGTCGCCCCGCTTGTTCCACTTGATCTTGTAAAGCGGCGGGGCGGCCAGGTAGACGTGGCCCAGCTCGACCAGCGGCCGCATGAAGCGGAAGAGCAGGGTGAGCAGCAGCGTCTGGATGTGCTGGCCGTCGACGTCGGCGTCGGCCATCAGCACGACCTTGTGGTACCGCAGCTTCTCGATGTCGAAGTCGTCGTGGATGCCGGTGCCCAGCGCGGTGATCAGCGCCTGGACCTCGTTGTTCTTCAGCACCCGGTCGATCCGGGCCTTCTCCACGTTGAGGATCTTGCCGCGGATCGGCAGAATCGCCTGGGTGCGCGGGTCGCGCCCCTGCTTGGCCGAGCCACCGGCCGAGTCACCCTCGACGATGAAGACCTCGGATTCGCGCGGGTCGGTGGACTGGCAGTCGGCCAGCTTGCCCGGCATCGAGCCGGACTCCAACAGCGACTTGCGCCGGGCGAGCTTGCGCGCCTGCTGCGCGGCGATCCGGGCCCGGGCCGCCTGGGACGCCTTGGTGATGATCATCTTGGCCTCGGCCGGGTTCCGGTCGAACCAGTCGACCAGCCACTCGTTGCAGACCCGCTGCACAAAGCTCTTCACCGGGGTGTTGCCCAGCTTGGTCTTGGTCTGGCCCTCGAACTGCGGGTTGGCCAGCTTGACCGAGATGATCGCGGCCAGCCCCTCCCGGATGTCCTCGCCGGAGAGCTTCTCGTCGCCCTTGAGCAGCTTCTTGTCCGCGCCGTAGCGGTTGACGACGCTGGTCAGCGCGGCCCGGAAGCCCTCCTCGTGGGTGCCGCCCTCGTGGGTGTTGATCGTGTTGGCGAAGGTGTAGACCGACTCGCCGTACGACTCGTTCCACTGCATGGCGATCTCGACCGACATGCCCTCCTCCTCGGACCCGAACTCCACCACGGTCTTGTGGATCGGGTTCTTCGAGGCGTTGAGGTGCCGGACGAAGTCGGCGATGCCACCCTTGTAGCAGAAGGTGACCTCGCGCGGCTTGCCCTCCTCGCCCTCCTGAACCCGCTCGTCGAGCAGGTGGATGGCCAGGCCACGGTTGAGGAAGGCCATCTCCTGCAGGCGCCGGTAGATGGTCTGGAAGTCGAAGTCGACGGTCTCGAAGACGTCCGGGTCCGGCCAGAAGGTGACCGCCGAGCCGGTGCGGTCGGTGGTCTCGCCCTTCTCCAGTGGAGCCGGCTTGGAGTTGCTGTACTGCTGCCGCCATACGAAACCGGACTTGTGGATCTCCACCGCCATCCGGGTGGAGAGGGCGTTCACCACGGAGACGCCGACGCCGTGCAGACCGCCGGAGACCGCGTACGCCTTGCCGTCGAACTTGCCACCCGCGTGCAGCACGGTGAGCGCGACCTCGACACCCGGCTTCTTCAACTTGGGGTGCAGGTCGACCGGGAAGCCACGGCCGTTGTCGGTGACCCGGACCCCGCCGTCGGCGAGCAGCACCACGTCGATGGTGTCGCAGTACCCGGCCAGCGCCTCGTCCACGGCGTTGTCCACGACCTCCCACACGAGGTGGTGCAGACCGCGCTCGCCGGTCGACCCGATGTACATACCGGGCCGCTTACGGACCGCCTCGAGCCCCTCGAGGACGGTGATCGACTCGGCGCCGTACTCCTGCTTGTCCTGCGCTGCCACCCTCGGCCACTTTCTCGCGCCGACCGCGCCAGGGCGCGGGGGCGCGGGTTCGGCGGACAGGACGCGACGTCGGCGCACGGACCGCCCCGAGAACTCCGGGTGACGGATCGCGTACGCCGGTCGCCGCGGTTGCCCGCGGATCGCGATCGGCTCGACCCGCCGCAGGACTTCGACCAAGGGCCTGGGCCCCGTGCCGGTCGCTCCGCGTCGGGTCTTCGTCTCGCCGTCAATCCTACTGTGCGCAAACGACAGAGACGCCACTCGGCACCCCCTTTGTGGCCTCTGAGACCTCCGTAGCGGGCCGAATCGCGCTATCCGCGACTCCCCCTACACGCCAAGGGGGGATCGGGGGCGGCGTTGCCACGGAATCGGGCCGGGCCGCCGGCCGGTCGGGGGTCGCGCGCAGGGCGGCCGTACCGTAGCTTTGCGGCGCCACGGGTGCTCGTCTTTATCTTTTCCATCCGCAACCCGGACGATCGACCTGATCGATCCGACACGTGCTCACAAGGGGTGACGCCAGATGGGGCTGGACAACGTCGCGGTGCACTGGCCGCGGACCGGCCGCTTCTACGATCCGGTCGCGCCGGCCGAGTTCGTCGACTTCGGGGAGATCGTGGACATCCCGCAGATCTCCGCTCCGACCACGGCGCTCGCCGAACACATCGCCAAGACCGGGACGATTCGGGCGACCGCTTACACCGAGCTGGTCGACCTGATCCTCGGGCTGGAAAATGTGCTCTACGCCACTGACGCCGCCGCCGAGGACGAGGACCCGGTGATCGACCCGGACGGGTGTTCCTGGGTCGCCGGCGGGGTGGAGAAGTTCGTCGCCCAGCACCGGCCGTTCGGCGAGGCGGTCACCTTCGAGTCGGTCAGCGAGGTGCTCCGTTCCCTGCTGGCCGACGGGCGGCTCGCCGAGCAGCAGCTGCGCTGGCTGGACACCCGGCTCGACGCGCTGCGCGACGAGAGCGGCGACCCGCCGCAGTGGGACTTCACCTGCGCCGAGCTGGGCGTGCTGGCGGCCTTCTACCGCCGCTGCGCGGACCGCGGCTTCGCCGTCTACGCCGACGCCTGATCCTGACCCCGACCCCGTCGACCGGACGGGGTCGGGGTCGCCGACCGCCGTCAGGGGGTCGTCGGGTCCGGTGGGGAGAGGGCGGCCGCCGCGGCGCGGTTGGCGGCGGCGATCACCCCGGTCAGCATCGTGTGCAGGTGCCGCAGCTCCTCGACCGGCATCCCGAGCCGGGCCACGATCGCCGGCGGGATCTGCTCGGCGCGGGCGCGCAGCGCCTGTCCGTCGGCGGTGAGCCTGACGGCGAGGCTCCGCTCGTCCGTCGCGTCCCGCTCGCGCCGCACGTAACCCGCGGCCTCCAGTCGCTTGAGCAGGGGCGACAGCGTGCCGGGGTCGAGCTGGAGCAGACGGCTGAGCTCCCGGACCGACAGCGGCGCGTGCTGCCACAGCGCGAGCATGACCAGGTATTGCGGGTGGGTCAGCCCCATCGGTTCGAGCAGCGGCCGATAGACGGCGACGACCCCGCGCGCGGCGATGGAGAGGGCGAAACACACCTGCTGCTCCAGCGCCAGCGGATCCCCGTCGAGCTGGTCACGCACCGATCGGCCTCCTCATGGTCGTTGCTATCGTACCAATGATTGGTGTACCAATCATTGGGGTACAAAGCGTGTGGCGGCACACCGAGGAAGAGGTCGGGCGCGAGATGAGCGAGGCGAACCGGGGCCAGAAGGCCCCCGGCGAGGGCGGCAGGCTCTTCGCCTGGGCGTACAAGTACCTGGCCGGCCCGGCCGAGGGAGTGCAGGGCGCCATGCAGGGCGGTTCGACGCAGGCCCGGGAACTGTGGAAGCAGGACCTGGAGAACCGCAAGCGCTGGAGCCGCGAGCAGCGGGAACGCAAGCGCGCCGAGCGGGAGGCCCGACGCGCCGAGCGGTGACCCCGCGTCAGCCGTAGGTGTCGCGGGGGCCCCGGCCCCGGACCCGCCGCGGGCCCTTCGACCAGGACGGCGCCGCCGGCCCGTGGATGTGCAGCTTGCGCACCACGTTGTGGCCCACCTCGCCGGCGATCCGCTTGAGCAGCGACCCGGCCAGCAGCCGCAGCTGGGTGGCCCAGGCCGTCGACCGCGCCTCCACGGTCAGCTCGCCGTCCTCCAGCTTCACGGGGCGGCTGTGCTGGGCGATCTCCGGCCCGACGACCTTCTCCCAGGCGCCGAAGACGGTCGCCTCGGCGGCCGGCTGCTGCCAGCCGCGCGCCTTCATCAACCGTTCCAGCACCACGCCGAGCGGCTGCGGGTCGCGCGGGTCCGGTCCGGGCCCGGAGTAGCCGCGCAGCCGCCGCTCACCACCGCCGTCGCCACCGACCGCGCTCCTGCGGCGGGTCTTCGCCGTTGCGTCCCGGCGGGCCTTCGCCGCATCCAGCACCGCCCGCGCCAGCTCCGGCCCGGACGCACCCGCGCCGGGCGCGGCGTCCGCACCGCCACCCGCCGGGCGCGCCACGTCGCCGTTCCCGGCCGTCCCGGCTCCCCGCCCACCGGGCGCGGCGTCCGCACCGGCACCGGCCACGCGGGCGGCGGCACCGCCCGCGTCGGTTTCGACCCCTTGAGGGGTACGCGCACCGCGCCGGCCGCCCGAGGCGGCGCGGCTCGGGCCACCCGTCCGGCGGGTCGGCTGACCGCCCTCGCCGGCGCGCTCCGGTTCAGTCGACACGTCGCACCGTCCCATCGCCCACCGCGTACCGGGTGCCGCGCAGCGCCGCCGGCACGTCGTCGTCGACCGCGCAGGTCACCAGGAGCTGACCAGCCCCGCCCACCAGCTCCGCCAGCCGCTCCCGGCGGCCCGCGTCCAGCTCGGCGAAGACGTCGTCCAGCACCAGCACCGGCTCGATGCCGTCGGCGCGCAGCAGGTCGTACCCGGCCAGCCGCAGCGCCAGCGCGTACGACCAGGACTCGCCGTGGCTGGCGTACCCCTTGGCGGGCAGCGGGCCGAGAGTGAGGCTGAGCTCGTCGCGGTGCGGGCCGACCAGCGTCGTGCCCCGTTCGATCTCGGCCGACCGGGCCTCGGCCAGCGCGGCGGTCAGCGCCTCGGTCAGTGCCGCGCGGTCGGTGGTCGGCTCGGCCAGCTCCAGCGACGGCCGGTACGCGATCCCCGCCGCGCCCCGGCCCGCCGCCACCGCGTCGTACGCCTTCGTCACGTGCGGGGCCAGCGCGGCGACCAGTTCCAGCCGGCCGGCCAGCAGCTCGGCGCCGTGCCGGGCCAGGTGGGTGTCCCAGACCGCCAGGGTGGACAGGTCCCCCCCGCGCGTCCCGCCCGTCTTGCGGGCCAGGTACGCGGTGCGCAGCAGGGCGTTGCGCTGCTTGACCACCCGCTCGTAGTCGGCGCGCACCCCGGCGTACCGAGGCTGCCGGAGGACCAGCAGGTCGTCCAGGTAGCGGCGGCGCTCAGCGGGGTCGCCCCGGACGAGTTCCAGGTCCTCCGGGGCGAAGAGCACCAGCCGCAGCGCGCCGAGCACGTCCCGGGCCCGCCGGGCGGGTGAGCGGCCCAGCCGGGCCCGGTTGGCCTTGCCGGGAACGATCTCCAGCTCGACCAGGAGTTCCCGCCCCTCGTGCACCACCGCGCAACGGATCACCGCCGAGGCGGCGCCCATCCGGACGAGAGGGGCGTCCGTGGCGACCCGGTGCGAGTCCAGGGTCGCCACGTAGCCCAGCGCCTCGACCAGGTTGGTCTTGCCGACGCCGTTGGCGCCGATCAGGACGTTCGGCCCCGGCTCCAGGTCGACGCCGACCCGCTCGTACGAGCGGAAGTCGACCAGTTCGAGCCGGCGGACGTACACAGGTTCGTGGCTACCGGTCAGCGCTTGTGGACGGCGTGGCCGCCGAACTGCTGGCGCAGCGCGGCGACGGCCTTCATCGCGGGCGAGTCGTCCTGGCGGGAGGCGAACCGGGCGAAGAGCGAGGCGGTGATGACGTTCAGCGGCACCGCGAGCCGGACCGCCTCGTCGACCGTCCAGCGGCCCTCGCCGGTGTCCTCGGTATAGCCGCTCAGCTCGGCCAGCTCCGGGTCCTCGTCAAGGGCCCGGTCGAGCAGGTCGAGCAGCCAGGAGCGGACCACGGTGCCCTCACGCCAGGACTTGAACACGCCCGGCACGTTGGTCACCAGCTCCGACTTCGCCAGCAGCTCGTAGCCCTCGGCGTAGGCGTGCATCAGGCCGTACTCGATGCCGTTGTGCACCATCTTGGCGTAGTGGCCGGCACCGACCGGTCCGGCGTGCACGAAGCCGAACTCGCCCGCTGGCTTGAGCGCCTCGAAGATCGGCAGCAGCCGCTCGACGTGCTCCTTGGCGCCGCCGACCATCAGGGCGTACCCGTTCTGCCGGCCCCAGACGCCGCCGGAGACGCCGGCGTCCAGGTAGCCGATGCCCCGCTCGGCCAGCCGCTCGGCGCGGGGAGCGTCGTCACTGAAGCGCGAGTTGCCGCCGTCGATGATGATGTCGCCCTCGCCCAGCACGCCGGCGAGCTCGTCGATGGTGGTGTCGGTGACACCGGCCGGGACCATCACCCAGACCGCGCGGGGCGCCTCCAGCTTCTCGGCCAGCGCCGCCAGGCTCGCGACGTCGCTCAGCTCCGCGTTGTGGTCGAAGCCGACCACCTCGTGCCCGGCAGCGCGCAACCGCTCGCGCATGTTGCCGCCCATCCGGCCGAGTCCTACCAGGCCGAGCTGCATCTGCTCCTACCTCCGTGCGTCTGGGTCTGCTGGGGCTGCGATCAGCGGGACACGCGGATCGGCATGATGAGGTACCGGTACCCCGGGATGACCTCGCCATCCTCCCCGGCGGGGGACATCACCGCCGGCTTGAAGGCGTCGACGAACTTCAGCAACGCGAACTGGGCACCCAGGTTGGCCAGGCCGTCGATCAGGTACTGCGGGTTGAAGCCGATGGTCAGCGGCTCGCCGGTGAAGGTGGCCTCCATCGCCTCGCTGGCCCGCGCCTCCTCGGTGCCGCCCGCCTCGACCACCAGGCCGTCGGAGCTGAAGCTCAGCAGCACCGGGGTGGTCCGCTCGGCGACCAGGGCGACCCGCTTGACCACCTCGATCAGCGTGCTGACCGGCACCCGCGCCTCGGCGTTGTGGGCGGCCGGGAAGAGCGAGCGCACCGGCGGGTAGTTCGCCCCGTCGAGCAGCCGGCTGGTGGTACGCCGGGTGCCGCCGGCAAAGCCGATCATGCCCTCGCCGGCCCCGCCCTGAGAGAGCGCCATGGTGACGTGGCCACCGAGCGGGCCGAGCGCCTTGGCGGTGTCGTGCAGGGTGCGCGCCGGCACCAGCGCGTTGATGCTGACCTCGGGGTCGTCCGGGTTCCACTCCATCTCGCGCAGCGCGAGACGGTACCGGTCGGTGGCGAGCATCGCCAGCGTGCCGCCGGAGAGCTCCAGCCGGACGCCGGTCATCATCGGCAGCGTCTCGTCCCGGCCGGCGGCCACGGCCACCTGTGCGACGGCAGCGGCGAAGGCGGCCGCGTCGAGGGTGCCGGCGCTCTCCGGCATCTCCGGCAGGGCCGGGTAGTCCTCGACCGGCATGGTCGGCAGGGTGAACCGGGCGCTGCCGCAGACCAGTTCCAGGTGGGCGCCGACCGCGGCGATGTCCACCGGCTTGGCCGGCAGCGCCTTGGTGATCTCGGCGAGCAGGCGGCCGGAGACGAGGGCGGCGCCGTCGGCGTCCCCCTGCACCTCGACGGTCACCTGGCTGGAGACCTCGTAGTCGAAGCCGGAAACCTGAAGGTTGCCGTCGGTGACCCGGAGCATCACCCCGGCGAGCACCGGTACGGACGGCCGGTTGGGCAGGCTCTTCGCGGTCCACGCCACCGCTTCGGCGAGCGCGTCACGCTCCACTCGGAACTTCATCAATGCCTCCGCGTCGACGTCAGCGACAACTCTCTCATGCCGACCGCTGCCCACCGTCCCGCCCGACCGTGCGGGTACCCATCGCACCTTAGGGCGCGGGGGCATCGGCTGTGCGCCCGACCCCATGGATCCAGGTGCTGGAGCAACCGCCGACGGCGGCGTTCCAGCCCGATCCACAGGAAGTCCAACGGTGATGATTGGTTTTTGTTCTCTAGAAGAGATAACTCATCGTCTTCATCGCACCTGTGCAAACTGTGGAGAACTCGCGTTCGACCAGGTCAGGCAGGTTATCCACCGGTGGTTTGGCTGTGGAGAACCGGGGGGTAAACCCGTGTGCCGATCCACAGCCCGGCCGGGTCCCCAGGTTGTCCACGGTTGTCCACCGGTTGTCCACCGGTAATCCACCGGGTTTCTCCCCAGTGCTGTGGACAGCGCCGACGGCCACCGACCCCGTCGTCCCCAGAACCTTCAACAGGCCGTGCACAGGTCGACCGTCGTCGGTGGACAACCCGACCGTCGTCCCCAGGCGTCCACAGCACTGTCCCCAGGGTTTGTCCACAGTTTGTGGGTAACCGGGTTCGGACGCTGCGTGGTTTTCCACCGCCTGTGGAACAGTGGATGTGGACAACCGGGCCGTGCTGTGGACGAACACGACGCCGATCCTGGGCCCTCGACCCGGTGCAGGGTCAACCTGCCGGCTCTCCACAGGCACGAAAAAGCCCGGCCGAGATCGGCCGGGCGGGGCTTCGCACTGCTCGTCCGGCGCGCGCCGGCGTGACGTACGCCTCAGGCGTTCTGCTTGATCCGGTTGGTCAGCTCGGCGATCTGGTTGTAGAGCGAGCGGCGCTCCGCCATCTGCTGGCGGATCTTCCGGTCGGCGTGCATCACCGTGGTGTGGTCCCGGCCACCGAAGGCCTGCCCGATCCGGGGCAGCGACAGGTCGGTCAGCTCCCGGCACAGGTACATGGCGACCTGGCGGGCGTTGACCAGCACCCGGGAGCGGGAGTGGCCCCGCAGGTCCTCCAGGCTCACCCCGAAGTAGTCGGCGGTGGAGACCATGATCTGGTCGGCGGTGATCTCCGGCCCGGCACCGTCCGGGATGAAGTCCCGCAGCACCTCCTCGGCCAGCGACAGTTCGACATTCGACCGGGTGAGGCTGGCGAACGCGGTGACCCGGATCAGCGCCCCCTCCAGTTCCCGGATCGAGTTCGACACCCGGGAGGCGATGAACTCCAGCACGTCCGGCGGGGCGTACAGCCGTTCCTGGGCCGCTTTCTTCTGCAGGATCGCGATCCGGGTCTCCAGGTCCGGCGGCTGGATGTCGGCGAGCAGGCCCCACTCGAACCGGGTCCGCAGCCGGTCCTCCAGCGTCGCCAGCTGCTTCGGCGAGCGGTCGGAGGTGATCACGATCTGCTTGTTGGCGTTGTGCAGGGTGTTGAAGGTGTGGAAGAACTCCTCCTGCGTCCGCTCGCGGTTCTCCAGGAACTGGATGTCGTCGATCAGCAGGATGTCGACGTCGCGGTAGCGGCGCTGGAACGCGCTGGTCTTGTCATCGCGCAGCGAGTTGATGAAGTCGTTGGTGAACTCCTCGGTCGAGACGTACCGAACCGAGCGGGCGTTGCCCAACGTGGTGGCGTAGTGCCCGATGGCGTGCAGCAGGTGGGTCTTGCCCAGCCCGGAGCTGCCGTAGATGAACAGCGGGTTGTACGCCTTCGCCGGCGACTCTGCCACCGCGACGCTCGCCGCGTGCGCGAAGCGGTTCGACGAGCCGATGACGAACGTCTCGAACATGTACTTCGGGTTGAGCCGGTTGCCGCCGCCGTCCGCGCCCCCCGGGCGGCGGTCGTCCCGCCCGCCGGGGCGGTGGTGGTCCGCGCCGGCCCGGCCGGGACCGCTGTCCGTACCGCCGTCGCGGGATAGGCCGCGCGGCCCGTGCTGATCGCGCGGCGGCCCGGCCTCGCCCCGGTACGCGGGCTCGAAGCCGCGCCCGTCGAGCTCCGGCCCGTCGGGGAGGGCGCGCTCGGAGAAGCCGCGCCGGTCAGGACCGGGACCGCCGCCCCGTAGCGGCTCGGCGAACGTGGCGCCGAACAGGGTGTCCTGGCCGCCGTCCCGGCTGGCCGGGATGCGCCCCGGGCGGTGGCCGTCGTGCGCCGGCGGCTCCGCCTCCGCGGGCAGCTCCGGGTAGGCCGGTGCCCGGTCCGGGAACGCGGGTGCTCCGGTGGCGAAGTCGTCCGCGGGAACGTCGAGCCCGAGCTGTGTGGGCTCGGGGCCGCTGCGGTAGACGGTGCCGGCGGGGTGGCCGGAGACATCCTCGGCGACCCGTACGGTGACCGCGACCTGGATCGGCCGGCCCAGCCGGCGGGTGAGCGCCTCGGTGATGGCCGGGCGGAGCCGGGACTCGATCACGTCCCGGGTGAACGCGTCCGGGACGGAGAGCAGCGCGGTGTCCTCGACGATCGCTCGCAGCCGGGTCAGCCGCAGGTAAGCGCGTTGCTGCGCGGAGATGATCTCGTCGGCGAGTTCGTCCGTCGCCGCGGTCCATACCGCAGCCAGGTCGGTCGTACCGGCCACCGTCGTGCCACCCCCTCGCCTCTGCTCCCGGCCGCCGCTGTGGTCCAGTCGGCCATTCCGGGCCCGCCACCGCGTTCGAGCGGGTGGTACCTCACCCCACCGGGCGGCTGACCGACCGGCATCCACAAGTTATCCACAGCCTGTGTGTACCGACCGATTGTGCCGTCCGCCGTGCGCGGGTCGGACCTGCCCCCCCTGGTCGGGCGGGACGTTGAGCGGGTTCATCGTGCCGAACGATTCACTGCCGTGTCCGGCCTTGCCTACCAGCGACAACCCGGAACTACCGACGCTGACCGCAATCGGGCACGGTAACAGCGACGGCGGGGCACCAACAACCGCCGACGCTCCGGCCGCTTGTCGGCATCAGTGAAAACCGCCGGTTCGGTCGCGCCGTCGCCCTGCTCGTGCCTCCGGTGACCTGTTTGACGGTCATTGCCCCCCTGCGTAGGCTTGAGCGGTTGCTCTGTCGCCCTCTGCTAGGGTGATGGGTGCTTGCTGTCCGCGGTCGCTTCCCCGCATCGCCGAGGTCCCGCATCGTCGGGCAGCACGGATCGGGGGCCACCGCCGAGGTGGCCTGGACCACCACACGACCTCGGCGATCCCGCGCCGTGGACGTACGAAAACGGAGAGCCTGACGTGAGCAAGCGCACCTACCAGCCGAACAACCGCCGGCGCGCGAAGACCCACGGCTTCCGGCTGCGCATGCGCACCCGTGCCGGCCGCGCCATCATCTCGACCCGCCGCGCCAAGGGCCGCACCCGCCTGTCGGCCTGAGCCGACGGGTCCGGTCCGGGGGACGTGGGCAGTCGTGCTGACGGCCGCACAGCGACTGCGGCGCAGTAACGACTTCGCCGCAGCGGTCAGGGGTGGACGGCGCGCCGGACGAGGCGCCGTCGTCGTCCACCTGACCGTGCCGCTGACCCCCGAACCCGCCGCGACAACCTCGCCGGAGCCGGCGCGGGCCAGTGACACGGAGACGATTTCCGTGCCGACCCGCGCCGGCTTCGTCGTGTCCAAGGCCGTCGGCCCCGCCGTGGTCCGCAACAAGGTCCGGCGCCGGCTGCGGCATTTGGTCCGCGAGCGCCTGGCCGCGCTGCCCGAGGGGAGCACCCTGGTGGTACGCGCGCTGCCCGCCGCGGCCGAGGCGTCCCACCTCCGGCTGGGTGCCGACCTGGACGCGGCGATCGCCGCCGCCCGGGCACCCCGGGGGCGGCGGTCCCGATGAGCACCGGATCCGCCGGTTCGCGGCCGACCAGCCTGGCTGCCCGAATGCTGAGTGGCCCCATCGTCGCGTACCGTCGTTGGATAAGCCCGGCGCTGCCGGCCCGCTGTCGGTTCTACCCGTCGTGCAGTGCGTACGCCCTGGAGGCGGTGGCCCGGCACGGCGCGCTCCGGGGAGCCGGCCTGACGGTCCGGCGCTTGTCGCGCTGCCATCCTTTCCACCCAGGTGGACACGACCCGGTGCCGGAGCCGGGCGGCCGCCGCCGTGCCGACGTGACTGGAGCCTGAGAATTGAGTCTCGACTGGATCTACTACGCGATCTCGTGGATCCTGCTGACCTGGCACTCGGCCTGGGACGCCATCGTGCCGGCCGGCGCGGTGATCAATACGAACTGGCCCTGGATCCTGGCCATCGTCTTCCTGGTGGTGACGGTCCGGGTGATCCTGTTCCCGGTCTTCGTCAAGCAGATCAAGTCGCAGCGGGCGATGCAGGCGCTCCAGCCCAAGGTCAAGGAGCTGCAGGAGAAGCACAAGGGTGACCGGGAGACGCTCCAGAAGGAGATGATGGAGCTCTACCGGAAGGAAAAGGCCAACCCGCTGATGGGCTGCCTTCCGATGTTCCTCCAGATCCCGGTCTTCCTCGGCCTGTTCCACGTGCTGCGTCGCCTCGACCCGGACAAGTTGAACAAGACCCTCTACGGCTGGACGGTCGACCAGTTCGACAGCGCCTCCCACGCCAAGCTCTTCGCCGCCCCGATCGCCGCCAAGTTCGGCTCCACCCCGGAGGAACTGGTGCGCCTCGGCGCCGACGGCCACACCGTCAAGCTGGTCGCCGGCATCCTGGTGGTGATCATGATCGCTACGACGTACCTGACCAGCCGCCAGATGATTCTCAAGACCGGCTGGGCGGAGGACCCGCAGCAGCGCATGGTCCAGCGGCTGATGCTCTACGGCATCCCCCTGTCGCTGCTGATCTCCGGCTCGATCTTCCCGATCGGTGTGATCATCTACTGGGTCACCAACAACCTCTTCACGCTCGGCCAGCAGCAGTGGGTGCTGCGCAAGTTCCCGCCGCTGGTGACCAACCCCAAGGCCGGCAGCACGACGCCCCGCGGCCCGGTGCAGCCGTCGAAGATCGGCAGCTTCCTCAACCGCGCCAAGCCGGCCGCGCAGGTGCCGGCCAAGCCCGCCGCGCCGAAGGTCGCCGGGCCGAAGCCGGGCGCGAAGCCGACCAACCCGAAGAAGGGTCGGCCGGCCAAGCGGCAGGGCTGACCCACCGGGCCGCCGTCGGGACCACCGGCGGCGGCTGAGGCACCGCGCAGCCGCCGTACGGCCGGCGCCGGGCCGGAACCGCCGCGCCTGGCGCGGTCACGGGCGAGACTGCCCGTACAGACGTGCCCGTGGGCACCGGCCATCTCCCGCCGGACGCCCCGGGAAACCAGCGGACCCGACGGTCCGGCCGAGCGAGTACGGAGATGAGACCGTGACCGACACCAGCATCCCCAGCGCGGAACAGTCCGTGGACGAGGAGACCGTGCCGACCGCCGCGACCGGTGACGGCGAGCCCGAGGCCGAGGCGGGCGCCCCGAAGAAGGCCGTCGGCGAGAGCGAGCTGTTCGGGCAGAGTGAGATCGCCGCGGACTACATCGAGGGCCTGCTCGACATCCTCGACTACGACGGCGACATCGACGAACTCGTCTCCGGCGGACGCCCGGTCGTCGAGGTGGTCGGCGGGCGGCTGCAGAACCTGGTCGGCCAGCGCGGCGCCACCCTCGAGGCGCTCCAGGAGCTGGCCCGGCTCGCGGTGTTCCGGCAGACCGGTACGCCCAGCCGCCTGCTGCTCGACGTCGGCGGCTACCGCGCCACCCGGCGCAAGGAGCTCGCCGCCGTGGCCAAGAACGCGGTGGAGAAGGTCAAGGAGCACGGCGAAGCGGTCCGGCTGGAGCCGATGTCGGCCTTCGAACGCAAGTGCGTGCACGACGTGGTCAACGCCATGAGCGGTGTGGAGAGCGAGTCCGAGGGTGTCGAGCCGAACCGGCGCATCATCGTCCGGCCGGCGGACTGACCGGGTGACCCACGACGACGCCGCGGCCGATGCCGTGTCCGGCCCGGGTGGTACGCCGCCCGGGCCGTCGCCTGTCCGCCCCGTCCCCTCCCCGGAGGACGCCGCGCTGCCGGCCGAGCTGGCCCCGGCGGCCCAGGCGCTCTTCGGTGACCGGCTGGATCTGGCGGCCGCGTACGCCGAACTGCTCGCCACCGACGGAGTGGTGCGCGGCCTGATCGGCCCGCGCGAGGCACCCCGGATCTGGGACCGGCACCTGCTCAACTGCGCCGCCGTCGCCGAGCGGATCCCGGAGGGCGCGAGCGTCATCGACGTCGGCTCCGGTGCCGGGCTGCCCGGGCTGGTGCTGGCGATCGCCCGCCCCGACCTTCAGGTGACCCTGGTCGAGCCGCTGGCCCGGCGTACCTCCTTCCTCATCGAGGCGGTGCAGCAGCTCGGGCTGGCCAAGATGGTTCGGGTGTTCCGTGGCCGAGCCGACGAGGCGGCGTCGGGCGCCACCGGCATCGGCCCGCTCAGCGCGGACGTGGTGACCGCGCGAGCGGTCGCGCCGCTGGACCGGCTCTCCGGCTGGTGCCTGCCCCTCGCCGTGCCCGGCGGCCGGTTGATCGCCCTGAAGGGGTCCTCCGCCGCCGACGAGGTCGCGGAGCATGCCGAGGCCGTTGACCGGCTCGGCGGTGGCGAGCCGAGCGTGCACCTCTGCGGGGTCGAGCTCATCGATCCACCCGCCACCGTGGTGGAGATCGTGCGCGAGCGGGTGGTCCGGCCGCCGGCGGCCAAGAAGGCGCCGAAGCGCTCGCGCGGCGGACGCAAGCGCGCCCGCTGATTCCGTGCCGGGAATTCGGGCGGGTCGTGATGGCCCGGGGGCCAACCGAGATGGACCCGCCTCGCCCGTCCCCCGTAGGCTGGCCGCGCGTCGATAGTGTGGAGCGGGCGGGCGTCGGGCGCACCGGGTCCCGACCGCTCCCGCCGGGCCGTACGCGTTGTGGTGTGAGTGCGCGTGCGGCCTGATTGACGGGGTGCGGACCGACCATCCGGAGCGGGCAGGGATGACAGGTGCATGACGACGGCAGGTACGACGATCCACGGGTGAGACGCCCGGAGGGCTTTCCCTCCGGAGCGGACCCTGTTTCACGTGAAACCGACCACTCCCGGCTCACTGCCGGCCAGTCAGGCCCCGCCGGCCCGCCCGACTGCGACCCGGTGGTACGCCAGGACGTGCCCGCGGTCGGCGGGGTGTGCCCGTCGCCCGAGTCGTACGTTCCTCCGCCGTCCATCGCGGACGACGCGGGCCGGCCGATCAACGCGTCCGGCGACCACACCGCCCCGGTCCGCCGTAACTCCGGCGTGCCGTCCCGCTTCGAGACACCGGTCGGCGGCAACGTGCCGGCCGTACCGCAGCAGCCGCACCCCGGGGCGGTGCCGGACTCCGCGTCCGACACCCGGGACACGCCGGGGCCAGCCGCCGGGGGCGTGGCCGTCCACCAGGCTGCCGCCGCGTACGTTTCACGTGAAACCCCGACGCGCGAAGAGGATGACCCACCGTTGGCTATGGAGGCGATGCGCGCCGTGCAGATCCTTAATCCGAGTGGCGAGGTGACCATGCCTCGGCCCGAGCGGACCCGGGTCATGGGCGTCGCGAACCAGAAAGGCGGCGTGGGCAAGACCACGACCACGGTCAACCTGGCGGTGGCGCTCGCCCTGCACGGCAACCGGGTGCTGGTGGTCGATCTCGACCCGCAGGGCAACGCGTCGACCGGGCTCAACGTGCCGCACCATACCGGGGTGCCCGACGTCTACGACTGCCTGATCAACAGCGTGCCGCTGGAGGAGGTCGCCCAGGAGGTCGAGGGCATCCCCAACCTGTGGTGCGTGCCGGCCACCATCGACCTGGCGGGCGCGGAGATCGAGCTGGTGTCCGTGGTCGCTCGGGAGTCCCGGCTGGCCCGGGCCATCGCCGCGTACCCGGGGCACTTCGACTACGTCTTCATCGACTGCCCGCCCTCGCTCGGCCTGCTGACGGTCAACGCCCTGGTGGCCGCGCAGGAGGTGCTGATCCCCATCCAGTGCGAGTACTACGCGCTGGAGGGCCTGAACCAGCTGATCAACAACATCAACCTGGTCCGCAAGCACCTCAACCCGAAGCTCGAGGTCTCCACGATCCTGCTCACCATGTACGACCGGCGTACCCGGCTGGCCGACGCGGTCGAGCAGGACGTCCGGAACCACTTTGGCGACAAGGTCCTCCAGGCGGTCATTCCGCGCAACGTCCGGGTCTCGGAGGCACCCAGCTACGGGCAGTCCGTGATGACCTACGATCCCGGTTCGCGGGGGGCGACGAGCTACTTCGAGGCCGCCCAGGAAATTGCTGAGCGCGGTGTCAAGGAGCCGGTGAGCCGGAATGCGTAGTGCGGACGAGTCGCTGGGAGGCGTCGCATGAAGAACCGTCCCCGTGGCGGTCTGGGTCGAGGGCTTGGAGCACTGATCCCGACCGGGCCGGCGCCGGAGGCGCCGGGCACCACAGTCGCCGCGCCCGCCGAGGCCGAGTGGCTGGACGCCTCCGGCGCGGTCGTCGACGCCGGGCGTGCGGCGGTGGATACTCCGGTCGAGGCGGTGACCGCGCCGGTGGCCACGCTGCCGGCCCAATCCGAGCCCCAGCTGAGCCCGGTGCCGGGTGCCCGCTTCGCCGAGATCCCGGTTGACGCGATCGTGCCGAACCCCAAGCAGCCCCGCCACGTCTTCGACGAGGAGGCACTGGAGGAGCTGAAGACCTCCATCCAGGAGGTCGGCTTCCTCCAGCCGATCGTCGTCCGTCAGCTTGACGCCGAGAAGTACGAACTCGTCATGGGCGAGCGCCGGTGGCGGGCTGCCCAAGCGGTGGGCCGGGAGAGCATTCCGGCAATCGTTCGGGACACCAAGGACGACGCGATGCTCCGGGACGCCCTCCTGGAGAACATCCACCGGGCGAACCTCAACCCGCTGGAAGAGGCCGCGGCCTATCAGCAGCTGCTGGAGGAGTTCGGCGCCACCCATGAGGAGCTGGCGCGGCGGATCGGCCGGAGCCGGCCGCAGATCTCCAACACGATCCGCCTGCTGAATCTCCCGGCGCAGGTGCAACGCCGGGTCGCCGCTGGCGTACTCTCGGCCGGCCATGCCCGGGCGCTGCTGAGCCTCGACGAGGCGGGGGCGCAGGAGCAGTTGGCCCTCCGGATCGTCGCCGAGGGCCTGTCCGTACGCGCGACCGAGGAGATCGTGGCGCTGGCGCTCAGCGACGGGCCGGCGAAGACTCCGGCGGCGAAGCGGCGTATCAAGCCGCACGCCCCGGCGCTCACCGATCTGGCCGACCGGCTGTCCGATCGATTCGACACCCGCGTGAAGGTCAACATCGGCCAAAGCAAGGGCAAGATCACGATCGAGTTCGCCACGGTGGACGACCTGGAGCGGATTGTGGGCATCATCGGCGTTGGCGAGCAGGAGCCGGAGAGCTGATCCCGCCTTCGTTCCGTCGACCGGCCGCGTCGCCTCTGTGGGGCACGCGGCCGGTTTGTATTCTCCCGCGATCTCGATGCATTGGGTGGGGGCGGCGGCTCCGCTGCGGGGCGGGCGGGGCTTCCCCGTTTCACGTGAAACGGGTGCCCGGGAGGTGCGGCTGACGGTGTGCAGTGGTACGCCCGACCAGAAGCAACCCCTCGCGCGGTAGGTCGATCCGGCCGGCCTCGTCGCCGAGGCGCCGGTGGTGTGAAGCGGAAGCAGCCCTGCCGGCGGGTCCGATTTCAGGCCGGCGGCGTGGCGGACGAGTTGTTGCGGGCGCTACGTGGGCGTCTGAGCGGATGGAAGAGTCCGGAGGGTCCCACGGGTGGCGGGCAGGCGTCTTCTTCGGCCTACGGCGATTGCAGGCGCCTTGCCGGGCTGCCTCCAGGAAGGAGGGGCGCGCTGCGTCGACGGCTTGCGCTGCTCCATCGGCCGCCGCGACCGAACGTCCCTCGTTTCACGTGAAACGAGGGACGCGGGAATCCAGCTTCACGACATGCCGGGGTGCCCAGGCCTTCTCCGGCGTCGACCTGGCCGGGCCCGCCCCGACGCCCTACGCCGACGCCCTGCGCCGGACCGCGACCCCGACGCGTCGGGGCACTCGGGCCGAGTCCGCAGGACTTGTTCGGGCGCGTTCGGGGCGGGGACGATTCCCTGCCGCCCTGATTCCACCGGTGGCGCCACCGGCTCGGGTCCAAGTGGTCCTCGGGCCCCGAGCAGCGACTGCCGCTGCCGTCGCTGAGTAGCTGCCGGCGGATCGGCACCGACATCTCGCCGGGGTCGGCCGCCGGGCAGCCCCCTGGTCGAACCCGACTGCACCCGCTTGGCGCAACGAGGTCGAGCAGTGGCGCGGTGGGTCCGGGGCCGGGGCCCCCGCGACACCTACGGCTGAGGCTGCACGACCTGCAGTCGTTGGTGGGGACAGGGCCGGCCAGCGCGTTGGTGGGGTGGTGCGAGGCCCCGCCGCGCGATGCCTCCAGGGCTGGTCCTGATGTCAGCGCCGCATCGCACGCCCACGACCGGGCCTGTGGCGGTTCCGACCGCCCCGGGCCGGCGCCGACGTTGCGCCCACCGTCCGCCACCCGCTGCCCGCCACCCGCTGCCCGCCGTCCGCCACCCGCCACCCGCCGCCCGCCACCCCGCTGCCCGCCACCCGCCGTCCGCCACCCGCCGTCCGCCACCCGCCGTCCGCCACCGGTACCCGGCCTACGACGCCGACTCATGACGCGACTTCAGATTCCGTCGGCTCCATTCCGTGGCCCACGCGGATCATTCCGCTCGCGGCGTTCCACGTGAAACAAGCGCCCGACCCCACACGACATCTACGTGATCACTCCGCCCCCGATCGGACATGAGTGATGGCACCGGAACGACGGGCACCGAGGATGGCCCAGCCGGGACAGCAGAGGGCACAGCGTCAATCCTGGAGGGTCGGGCATGAGGGCGTCGGGGACGGCCGGAGTCGGCTTCGGTGCGGCCGGGACCGCGATGGCCGGCCGAAAAACGAGGGCCCTGCCAGCAGCCAACCGGCGCTTCGATCGTTGGGAGAAACGGGCCTGCCGCGCCTGTGGCTCAACTTGTGGATGGAGGTCGTCGGTTATCCACAGCAGTTTTCCACAGGCGCCCCCGTTTCACGTGAAACACGCTGTCAGACGGTGTGCTGGCCTGTGGATGACGTGGTGTGCTGATGATCTCACCAGCCTGTGGACAACTGCTCTCCGGTGGATTTCGTGCGCCCTCGGTGAGCGCACCCTCGACCCGCGAGACGTCCCCACGATCGCCGACCATTGGGGTAGGGACAGGTGTCTCCGACTCGGTTAGGGTCAGCCTCGTGCACGACACCCCTCCCGCAGTCCCGGACTTCACCCAGTGGCCATCCTTCCCCTTCGAGGGCGATCTGCGCATCAAGGACCTCGATGATCCGGTCCCGGTCGAACCACCCCGCAAGGGCGAAGGGCACCGGGAATGCACCGCCTGCAACGCCCCCGACGACGCCTACATCTGGGTGGGCGAGCGGTGGCGGGTACGCGCCATGGATCGCCCTACCGGCCTGCCGATGGTGTTGATCCTGGAGTCCCGCTCCCACCTCGACCTCGGAGACCTTCCCAACCTGCTCGCCGCCGAGCTCGGGGTCATGACGGTGCGGCTGGAACGCGCCATCCGGTCGCTGGACGGCGTCGCTCGCGTTCACGTCAACCGCTGGGGCGACGGGTCGGCGCACCTGCACATGTGGTTCCTGGCCCGGCCGTACGGGCGGCTCCAGCTGCGGGGCACCTTCCTGTCGCTGTGGGACTCGATCCTCCCGCCCATCTCCGAGTCGCAGTGGCGGGAGAACCTGGCCATGGTGGCCGCCTGGCTCGCCGAGTTCGGTGGCCGCCCGCTGGCCGAGCCGCCGCGCATCCAGTGGCAGGCACCGTCCAGCCTGTCCGCGCAGGCCTCCCGGGAGGAGCAGGCCTCCCGGGAGGAGGAGGTCGTGGAGGAGGAACCGGTGTCGGTGATCGAGTCGGACGAGGAGATTCCCGTGCCGGCGGACGATGCGAGCGACACCGCCGACACCGAAGATCGCGACGGGACCGGCGACGGTGGTGTCGGCGGCGTTACGAGGTACGCCGGGGTGAACGACTACGCCGAGGACGACGACTTCCAGGACAGGAGTGACGCGGGCGACCCGGCCGCCGTGGAGTCCCACCGAGGGATCGAGCCCGCCAGGTAAGGCCGGAACGAGGCCGACGGCCAAGCCGCCGGGTCGAGCACAGTCGCCGGACGCGTCGGCCAGCCGAGGCGCACGGTTGTCGAGCGGCGGCGGGGTGTGGACGTGGCCGCAGGTTGCCGGCAGCCCACGAGGAACAGTCCCCGAACCCCTCAGCGCCCGGGCGCCCACCCAGGGTGGAGACCAGATCAGACCCGGCCGGCGTGGTAGCGGCCGGGCTGCCGTCGTCGGCTCTGTCGGGGGAAGCTGTCAGCCGCGCCGGGCGGCGGCGCGGCTGACCAGCGACCCCAGCACCCGCCCGAAGTCCAGCCCGGCCGCCTGGATCGCCAGCGGCAGCAGTGACGTCTCGGTCATGCCCGGCGAGACGTTGACCTCCAGCACGTGCGGTCGACCGTCGGCGTCGACGATCAGGTCGACCCGGGACAGGTCGCGCAGGCCCAGGGCGGTGTGCGCCGCCAGCGCCACCTCGGTGACGGTGTCGGCGACGGCGCTGTCGAGCCGGGCCGGGGCGTGCCAGGTGGTCCGCCCGGCGGTGTAGCGGGCCGCGTAGTCGTACACGCCGTTGCGCGGCACGATTTCCACCGGCGGCAGGGCGCGCGGGCCGTCACCGAGGTCGACCACGGAGACCGCCACGTCCATGCCGGGGACGTACCGCTCGACCAGCGCGGTCGAGTCGTACGCGAAGCAGCCGACCATCGCGGCGGGGAGCGCCGCGGCGTCCCGGACCACGGAGGCGCCCAGGCCCGAACCGCCCTGGGTCGGTTTCACCATCAGCGGCAGCCCCAACCGGTCCACGATTCGGTCGAGCACCGCCACCGCACCCAGCTCGGAGAAGCGGTCGTGCGGCAGCGCCACCCAGTCGGGGGTGGGGATGCCGTTCTCCCGCAGCACCGCCTTCGCCGACGGCTTGTCCCAGGCGAGCCGGGAGGCGCGGGCGTCACAGCCGACATACGGAACGCCGCAGAGGTCGAGCACGCCGCGCAGCGAGCCGTCCTCTCCGGTCGCCCCGTGCAGCGCGATCACCACCGCGTCCGGCGGGTCGGCGGCCAGTGCGGGCAGCAGCGCCACATCGGCGTCCCGCAGCTCCGCCTCCACCCCGACGGCGCGCAGCGCGTCGAGCACCCGGCGGCCGGAACGCAACGAGACGTCCCGCTCGTAGGAGAGGCCACCGGCGAGCACCAGGACGTGCAGGTCGGTGGTGACGGCGGGAGCGGTCACGGGGGATGTCCCGGCAGAGGTCACGACCATGCCGGAATCATGCCAAGTCGGGTCCCGGCGCGTCCGCGCCGCCCTGCCGCCGGCGCCCGGCCGGGGTCACCGCGCCGAAGACCCGGCGCATGGCGATGTCCTGCTCCATCACGCCGGCCAGCCGGCGGACGCCCTCGCGGATGCGCTCAGGCGACGGGAACGAGAAGTTGAGCCGCATGTTGCCCGTGCCGGAGCCGTCCGCGTAGAAGCCGGTGCCCGGCACGTAGGCGACCCGGGCGGCGATGGCGCGGGGCATCATCGCCTTGGCGTCCAGCCCGTCCGGCAGGTTCGCCCAGACGAACAGACCGCCGGCCGGGGTGGTCCACGTGGTGCCGGCCGGCATCAGGTCCTCCAGCGCGGTGAGCATCGCGTCCCGCCGCTCCCGGTAGACCTCCCGGTAGACCTTCAGCTGCTCCCGCCACGGCATCGTCGACAGGTAGGTCGCCACGGCGGCCTGGGCGTAGCCGCTGGGGCAGAGGATCTGCGCCTCGCTGGCGATCACCAGCTTGTCGCGGACCGCGTGCGGGGCCAGGATCCAGCCGACCCGCAGGCCTGGGGCGAAGGTCTTGGAGAAGGTGCTCAGGTAGAAGACCCCGTCGCGGCGGCGGGCCCGCAGCGGCGCGGGCGCCTCCCCCTCGAAACCGAGCTGACCGTACGGGTCGTCCTCCACCACGAGCAGGCCGGCGCGTTCGCAGATGTCCAGCACCCGCTCGCGGCGCTCCTCGCTCAGCGTCACGCCCGTCGGGTTCTGGTAGGTGGGGATGGTGTAGAGGAACTTCACCCGTCGCCCGGCGCGGGCCAGGTCGGCGATGGCCACCTCCAACGCCTCGGGAATCAGCCCCTCGTCGTCCATCGGCACGTGCGCCACCTGGGCCTGGGCGGCCTGGAACACCCCGAGCGCGCCGACGTACGTCGGGCCCTCGGCGAGCACCACGTCCCCCGGGTCGAGGAAGAGCCGGGCCACCAGGTCGAGCGCCTGCTGGCCGCCGACGGTCACCACCACGTCCTCCGGGGAGGCGCCGCAGGACGCGTCGATGCCGGAGAGCGCCATCACCTCGCAGATCCGCTCGCGCAGCTCCAGGGTGCCCTGGCCGATGCCGTACTGAAGGGTGGTGGCACCGTGCTCGGAGCCGAGCCTGCCCAGCATCTCACCGACCGCGTCGAGCGGCAGCGCGGCGATGTAGGGGGCCCCACCGGCGAGCGAGACGACCTCCGGGCGGCTGGCCACCGCGAAGAGCGCCCGGATCTCCGAAGCGGTCATCCCGCGGACGCGCCGGGCGTACCGGTCGGTGTAGTCGTCGAGCGTCGTGCCGGTCATGACATCACCTCGATCGGGTGTCGGTCGGGCTCCCGCCCCGTGTGGTACCCGCGGAGCCGGCGACCATGGCGGCGCGGGACGCCGGTTGGTCGATCCTAGTCCGCGGCCGCAGCTCCGGACCCGCTGACGTGGCGTACGTCCACATCCCGGGCCCGGCGTCCCCGGATCGGGTGGTCGTACGCGCGTCCCCTCCCGTACGGTCGGCTGGCGGCGTACGATCGCTCGTCGGGGGGCAGGAAGGCGGCGGCGTCGTTCCGCGCTGGTTTCACCTCGGAGCCTATTGTGGGGATGCGCCAATGTCGCGACGTCTGGTCAGTCTGACCCTCGACACCTTGGAAGACCTGCCCCGTCCGTGCCGGCAGTGCGTCTACTGGGAGCTCGACCCCGTCTCCGCCGACCGGGCCTGCGCGGCCGGCGACCCCGGCCTGGAGAAGGAGGCATGGGTCTCCCAGACCCTGCTCGAATGGGGCTCCTGCGGCAAGCTGGTCTACGTCGACGGCATGCCCGCCGGCTTCGTCATGTACGCCCCGCCGGCGTACGTCCCCCGCTCGATGGCCTTCCCCACCTCTCCGGTGTCCGCCGACGCGGCGCTGCTGATGACCGCCAACGTGGTCCCCTCGTTCGCCGGTGGCGGGCTGGGTCGGATGCTCGTCCAGGGCGTCGCCCGGGACCTCACCAAGCGCGGCATCAAGGCGATCGAGGCGTTCGGTGACGCCAAGTTCGGCGACGGTGACGATGCGACCCGGGCCTGCGTCGCCCCGGCCGACTTCTTCCTCTCGGTGGGCTTCAAGACCGTCCGGCCGCACCCGCGCTATCCCCGGCTGCGGCTGGAGCTGCGCACCGCACTGAGCTGGAAGTCCGACGTCGAGTACGCGCTGGAGAAGCTGCTCGGCTCGATGAACCCGGAGACCCTGCTCCGCCCGGTACGCCCCGCCGCGGCCACCCGCGCCACCACCGGCTGAGGCTCAGGCGCACGCCGGCTGAGGCTGAACGCACGCCGGCTGAGGCTCAGGCGCACGCCGGGGGCCGGGGGCCGGGGGCCGGGGGTGTCCCCCCGGATGGCGGCTCAGTCCACCACCGCGCCCGCGGCCACCACTGCACGCAGTTCGCTGACGTCGATCGAGCCGGTCGGCACGTCCCGTTCGATCGGGAAGAACATCCGCTGTACGGCGGCCACGATCGCCTCGACGACCCGGTCCCGGAACCGGGGGTCCACCAGCCGGGCCCGGTCCTGCGGGGAGGTGAGGTAGCCGACCTCGACGCGTACCGCCGGCATCCGGGTCAGCCGCAGCAGGTCCCACGCCTTGGCGTGGGTACGGCAGTCCCGCAGCCCGGTACGCGCCACAATCTCCCGCTGCACCAGCCCGGCCAGCCGCTCCCCGGTCGCTGAGGTGACGCCGTTGTCGGTGCCGTAGTGGTAGGTGGCCACTCCCTCGGCCTCGGGGTTGACGTGCCCGTCGGTGTGCAGCGAGATGAACACGTCCGCGCCGAGGGAGTTGGCCAGCTGTGCCCGGTCCACGTCCGGTAGGCAGGTCGCCGGCGCTGGGCCACGGGTCAGCTGCACCCGTACGCCGGCGGCGGCCAGCCGCCCTTCCAGCCGGCTGGCCAGGTCGTGCACCAGCTCCGTCTCGGTCCAGCACAGCGGACCGTCGGGCACCACCACACCCGGGTCGGTGCCGCCGTGGCCGGGGTCGATCACCACCGTCCGCCCCACCAGGGCCGGCCCGGACTGCCGGATCGCGTCGGACTCGCGCAGCCACTGCGGTCGGCCGCCGACCACCTTGCGACCGAGCCGGCGCAGCGCGCCCATGGTGTGCGGGCCGCAGGAGCCGTCCGGCTTCAGCCCCACCTCGCGCTGGAACTGGGCCACCGCGCGCGAGGTGCGGATGCCGTAGATGGCGTCGGCGCCGCCCACGTCGTACCCCATTTCGAGCAGCCGTTCCTGGAGCGACCGGACGTCCTCGCCGCAGAGGGGCTCGGGCACGGCGTGGTAGAGGGTGCGGGCGCCGAGCCGCCAGCGGGCGGCGTCCAGGGCGCGCCAGGTCTCCGCGCCCACCCGCCCGTCGACGCTGAGCCCCCGGGACTGCTGGAAGGCGCGGACGGCGCGCTCGGTGGCGACGTCGAACTCGTCGCCGGTGGCAGGCGGGAGCAGGTCGAGGCCGGTCAGGACCGTGCGGATCTCCGTCACCGCGGGCCCACGGTCACCGGGTCGGATCGGACGCACGCACGACCCCCTCTGCACGGATGCTGGCTGGCCGGGTGCCACGGTCGCGTGACCGGACTCCGACGGAGTGCTTGCTCTCCGCCTAGCGGATGCCTACGGAGCGTACCGTGACCGGTGCCCGGCCATCCGTGGTTCACCCAGCTCAGGGCCCAGGACGACGGAACCCCCGCACCCGGGGAGGGTACGGGGGTTCCGGTGCTACGAGCGTCAGAGCGCCGACTCGATCAGCCGGACCAGCTCGCCCTTGGGCTTGGCGCCGGCGATCGACTGCACCGGCTCGCCGTTCTTGAAGATGGTGAGGGTCGGCACGGACATCACCCGGTAGGCGCGGGCGGTTTCCGGGTTCTCGTCGATGTTGAGCTTGACGATGGTGACCTGGTCGCCCATCTCGCCCGCGATCTCCTCCAGCAGCGGGGAGACCTTGCGGCACGGCCCACACCACTCGGCCCAGAAGTCCACGAGCACCGGCTTGTCGGACTTCAGCACGTCAGTGGCGAAGTTCGCGTCGGTGACGACCTTTGTTGCTCCCACTATGACCCTCCTCCGGGACTTTGGTTCTCTGTCGTTCAGCCCTGCAGCGTGGCGATGAAGCGCTCGGCGTCGAGGGCGGCGGCGCAGCCCGTGCCGGCCGCCGTGATGGCCTGCCGGTAGGTGTGGTCCACCACGTCGCCGGCGGCGAAAACACCCGGCACGCTGGTCCGGGTGCTCGGCGCCTGGACCTTTACGTACCCCTCGTCGTCCAGCTCCACCTGCCCCCGGAAGAGCTCGCTGCGCGGGTCGTGGCCGATCGCCACGAAGACGCCGGTCACGTCGAGCACCTTGGTCTCGCCGGTGTGCACGTCACGGACCCGCACCCCGCTGACCTTGCCGTCGTCGCCGATGATCTCCTCGACGGTGGTGTTCCACTCAACCTTGATCTTGTCGTTGCTGAGCGCGCGGTCGGCCATGATCTTGCTGGCCCGGAACGAGTCGCGCCGGTGGATGATGGTGACCGAGTCGGCGAACCGGGTGAGGAAGCTCGCCTCCTCCATCGCGGAGTCGCCACCGCCGACGACGACGATGTGCTGGCCGCGGAAGAAGAAACCGTCGCAGGTGGCGCAGGACGACACGCCGTGGCCCAGGTACTCCTGCTCGCCGGGCACGCCCAGCGGACGCCAGGCCGAGCCGGTGGAGAGGATGACGGCCCGGGCCCGGTAGGCGGTCTCACCGACCCACACGGTGCTGACCGCGTCCGACCCGATCATGCCGGTGTCCTTCAGCTCGACCCGGGTGACGTCGTCGGTGAGGAACTCCGCGCCGAACCGCTCGGCCTGCTTGCGCATGTTGTCCATCAGCTCGGGGCCGAGGATGCCGTCCGCGAAGCCGGGGAAGTTCTCCACCTCGGTGGTCGTCATCAGGGCGCCGCCGGACTGCACACCTTCGATGACGAGCGGCTTGAGGTTGGCACGAGCGGCGTAGACCGCCGCCGTGTAACCGGCCGGCCCGGAGCCGATGATGATCAGGTTGCGGACCTCGTCCACTGCCGTCTCCCGATGTGTGTGTTCGACATCCGTTCCCGGCTGACCTGCCGCCGGGAGGACGCCGATCCGAGTGCCGACGGCTCAGCGACGCCGGCGACTGACTTGCAGAACGTCATCGTATGAACCGGGGATTCCCGAACCGGTCATCCGGTGGGTCACGTCACGCGGCGCCGGACGACCGGTGACCGCGACCTCACCCTACCCGCGCCTGGTAGCGGGTGTCCGCGCCGGATCCCGGCACGCCACACTCCGCGCCGCTCGCCCAGGCCCAGCGCCCGCCGGACGGGTCGACAAAGCGGAGCACCAGCGCCGGCTCCCCCTGGAAGCTGGCGTAGTCGAGCAGCTCCACCGTGATCGGCCCCTGTCCGTGCTCGGCGGAGACCTCGCCGAGACAGGCGTCCAGCGCGCCCGGGGCGGCGAGCCGGTCGAGCCCACCGGCGGACGCTCGCAGGCCCTTCGTGGGGACATCGTCGGTCGACCCGCCGCTGGATGCGAACCCTGGGCCGGCGGTGGCCACCCGGGGCAGCACGGTCGCCGCGGCACCACTGGCCAGCGTCTGCGGCGTCCAGTCGGTGCCGCTGCGCTGCGCCGCGCCGGCGACCCGGAACGGCGCCGCCGCGGGGGCGCCGCCCCGGCCCTCGGCGACGGTCGTGTCGGCCGCGCCGCCGACCCCCGATCGGTCGAGCAGGTGGTCGACGCCGAGCCCTACGGCCGCGAGCGAGGCCGCGGCGAGCGCCACCGGAGCGGCGAGCCGCGCCCAGCGCCGGCGCTGCCGACCGGGCCCGGTCGCGTCGCCCCGCCGGGCCCCGGCGGTACGCCCCGCACCCGGCCGGGGCTGCGCCGGCACCGGCTGCCGGGTGCCCTGGCCGCCGGCCGGGGTGACGGCACCCGCTGGCGTGACGGCACCCGCTGGCGTGACGGCACCGGCCGGCGTGGTGTGCTCACCGGCAGCCGGGGCGTCGGCCGCGGCGGGCCCGGCGCCGGCCAGCGCGGCGGTGAGCCGGTCGACGAGCGCAAGCGGCATCGGCGGGGCCGGCTCGGCCCAGCCGGCGAGGTCGGCGCGGACCTGGGCGACGGCGGGCGCCAGGGCGGCGTACGCCTCGGCCCAGGCTGGATCCTCCTCGACCAGCCGCGCGACGGACACCTTCTCGGGGGTGTCGTCCAGCACCCCGCCGAGGTAGTCGGCGAGCAGGTCGTAATCGACCCCGCTGAACTCCCCGGTTGTCACGTGTCCTCCTGGTTGGCGTCCCGCCGGGAGTGCCCCGACCCCGATCCGACGCCCTCCGGCGCCCGCGGGTTCCCGACGGTGACGCCGGGCACGTCCCGGCCGACGGCCGGCGCGACGTCGGTGGAGCCGGTCCGCAGGTGCCCCAACTGGACGGCCAGCCGGGCCCGGCCGCGGGCGCAGCGGCTCTTCACCGTCCCCTCGGCAACGCCGAGGATCCGGGCCACCTCGGCGCCCGGGTAGCCCTGCACGTCCACCAGGACGAGCGCGGCCCGCTGCTCGACCGGCAACGTGGCCAGGGCTTGCCGGACGACCAGCGCGGTGTCGTGGTCGGGGGCTGGAGCGGCCGGCTCGGCTCCGCCGGAGCCACCCTCGTCGGTGCGGGTGCCGTCGGGCAGCGGGACGGTCGGGTGCGCCTGCCGGCGTCGGATCCGGTCCAGGCAGGCGTTCACCACGATCCGGTGCAGCCAGGTGGTCACGGCCGAGTCGCCGCGGAACCGCGCGGCGGCCCGGTGGGCGGAGAGCAGCGCGTCCTGGAGGGCGTCGGCGGCCTCCTCGCGGTCGCCGAGCGTACGCAGGGCCACCGCCCAGAGGCGGTCGCGGTGCCGGTGGAAGAGCTCGGTGAAGGCGTCCCGGTCACCGGCGACGTGGGCCCGGAGCAGCTCGACGTCGGTCGCCTCGGCGAGCGGGACCGGGCGCGGCGGTACGACCGGCACCGCGTCGCCGGTCGCCGGATCGGGCGTACGCCCGCCGCGACCGGCCATCACCACGTCCGTCGGGTGCGGTGCCGGGCTCGCGGCGGGCGGCTCACGACCCGTGGACCGTGATTTCCTGGACGCCGAGCTTCCAGCCGCCTCCACCGTCCTTCTCCGGCAGCTCCGAGATCCAGAAGAGCAGGTAGCGGTAGGTCTTGTCGGCGTCGAAGCCGTTGAAAGTCATCTTGGTGCCGTCGTGCTCCTCGAACGGCTGCCCGATTCGGGTCGTGTAGGCCGCCGTCAGCTGCTTGTCGCCTGCGGAGCTGGACGGGAAGTCGGCGTCACCGGCGAGGAGCTGGGCGGAGGCTCGGGTCGACGAGAGGACCGCCTGCACCGACTTGACGGTGTGCGGCGCGCCCAGGTCGATCCAGATGCCCATGCCCTTCTTGAGGCCGCCGAACTTGCCGTTGTTCCGGTATGTCTGGGTCTCCCAGCCCTTGTCCTCGTCGCCGTCGATCACCTTCTCCGCGTCGCGCACCTCTTGGCGATCCCGGCTGTCCGGGTCGATGATCCGGACGTCCTCGATGTTGAGCTTGCGCACCGAGGGGCCGGGCGGGGCGGCGTCGGTGGAGGGGGCGCCGCTCGACGGTCGGGCGACCGGCCTGGTCTCGGGCGTCTTGTCGTCGCCGCCCAGCGCGCTGATCCCGATGAGCAGCCCGACCAGGGCGACCGCCAGCAGGCCGGCGATGCCCACGGCGACCTTCCGCCCACCTGCGGCGGCCAGCGGGGACGGGTCGTCGCCCGGGTCCGAGGTGAAGCGGATCGTGCCCGTCTGGTCGAGGAAGTGGTCCTCGGCCGGGACGTCGAGCCGGGCCAGCTCGGCGGCGAGCACGTCGGTCGAGGGCGGGGCGATCTCGGCGTCGAGCAGGTCCATGGTCAGGTCGTCGAGGTACGCCGGCACACCGGCCCGGACCTGCCGGGGCGCGGCGATCGCGCCGCTGGCGTCCCGGACCGCGTCCGGGATGGCGGCCCGGCCGTGCCCGGCGGTCGCGCCGCGCAGCGGGGCCTCGGCGTGTGGCCAGTGCCCGGTGAGGGCGAAGTAGAGGATCCCGCCGACCGCCCGGATGTCGTTCTCCTGGCTGTCCGCGCCGTCGGTGCGCGCGTCGGCCAGCACCACCCGGCCGTCCTCGCTGATCATCACGGTGCCGGGGTGCACGTTGCCATGCACCATGCCGGTGGCGTGCACGGCGGCCAGCGCGCTGGCGACGGCGTTGCCGATGGCCGTGGCCCGGGCCGGGTCCAGCGGCCCGTCGGCGACCAGCTCGCGCAGGGAGTTGCCGTCGACCCACTCACGGACGACGTACGCCCGCTCGTCCTCGTCGATCGCGTCGTAGACGCCGACCAGGTTGGGGTGGATGACCCGGCTCGCGGCCACCGCGGCCTGGAGCATCTCGGTGGCCGAGTCGCCGCCGGGATAGCGCAGCACGACCGCGACCGGTCGGCGCAGCACGACGTCGACCCCCCGCCAGACCAGCCGCCCGGCGCTGTCGTTGTTGATGTGCTTGACCAGCTCGTACCGCTCGGCGAGGATCTCACCGGCCGTGGGAGCACCGAAGGTCATGACCGGCGGAGCAGTCTCCTCCGCCGCCTGACCCTCGCCGACCTGGGTCACCCGTCCTCCCTCGGTGATCGTGTCGATCGATGGACCCGCGCTGCTGGGCATGTGGCTTCCCGCTCTGCCTTCGAAGGAACCGGCCGGCGTGTCGACGCGTACGTCGGCCACCTGCCGTGTCCGTCGAGAGCGACCTTACCCGGACTGCCCGTCATACCGACATGTCATCTTCCCGCCGTTCCCGGCGACGTGCCGGAAGTGGACGACCTCGCCCGGTTACGACCGTTGTCAGCCACGTTGCTGGCACATGTACGAACCAATCTAGAGGTTGACCGCAAGTAGTCGCAGCAGGGGCCGGCCCGGGTGTGGCGGTCCGATGCCGTCGGCTCAGGTTCCCTCTGAATGGCCCTCCATGCTCAGCCGTACGGTTGGTTGTCCACAGGCTGATCCGGTGGCTGGCCGGGGAAACACGGAGTTATCCACAGGCGCATCCCCAGGTTGGTGATCCTCGTTCACGCTCCGTGCCGGGCGGTCCGTCGCGGCCCGGGGACCGATCACCGGCCGAGCCGGCGGCGGACCATCCCGACCACCTCGGTGATCTCGCCGATCCGCAGCACCATGGCCAACCCGAGATAGGTCAGCACGATCACCGCCCCGCCGATCACCGCCTGCACCACCGACTGGAACAGCGTGGGCGCGTCATCTCCGGGCAGCAGCTTCACCACGAGGAGGCCGACCACGGTGGCGCCCGCGGCGGCCACCGCCACCTTGGCGAAGGTCCGGACGATGCCGCCGAGACCGATCCGGCCGACCCGTCCCCGGAGCAGCCACGCGGAGATGACGGTGGCGGCAAGGTAGGAGACGGCGTTGCCGAGCATCATCCCCGCTGCGGCGAAGCTCGCCGCGAAGGCCGAGAAGAGCCCGATCTGCACGGCGACCCGCAGCGCCACCACCGGGATGTTCACCAGCGCCGGGGTGCGGGTGTCGGGCAGCGCGTAGAAGGCGAAGGTGAAGAGCTGGCTGATCGCGAACGGCACCAGCGCGATCGCGGCGACGGCCAGCACCGGGACGGTGTCCCGGGCGTTCTGCTCGGTGAACGCGCCGTGCTTGAACAGGGCGAACGCGATCGGGGTGGCGAGCACGGCGTAACAGACGCCGATCGGGGCGAGCACCGCGGTGACCGTTCGGGTGCCCCGGGACAGGTCGGCGGCGAGATCGGCGTACCTGCCGTCGGCGGCGGCGGCACTCATCCGGGGCATCAGCGCGGTGATGATCGAGACGGCAATGATGCCGTGCGCCATCATCAGCACCAGGAAGACGTTGTTGTAGATCAGTGGACCGGCCGCCTTCGACCCGCTGGCCCGGCTGAGCAGGTTGAAGACCACGATCAGGCCGATCTGGCTGACCGCCACGTAGCAGAACATCCAGACGCCCAGGCGGCCGAGTTCCCGCAGCCCCAGGAGGCCGAAGTCGAACCGCCAGCGCCAGCGGAAGCCGACCTTACGCAGCGCCGGCAGCAGCCCGGCGGCCTGGACGGCGACACCGAGCAGGGTGCCGCCGCCGATCAGCAGGACCCGACCGAGAGTCATCTCCTCCGGCTCGATGATCTTCGCCCCGAAGATGGCGATGTACAGGCCGGCGGTGGCGATCACCACGAGGTTGTTGAGGATCGGCGCCCACATCGGGGCGGCGAAGTGACCGCGGGTGTTCAGGACCGCGCTGACGAGCGCGCTCAGGCCGGTGAAGAAGATCATCGGCAGCATCAGCCGGGACAGCGCGTTGACCAGGTTGCGGTAGTCGCCGGTCTGCTGGTCGCTCGCGTACAGCCAGGTCAGTACCGGCGCGATGGCCACCGCGAGCACGGCTGCGATGGCGAGCGCGATCACCGCAAGGGTGAGCAGTCGCTGAGCGTACGCCTGGCCCTGGTCGTCGTCGGTCTTCCGGCGGCGGACCAGCACCGGGATGAGGACACTGGTCAGGATGCCGCCGAGCAGGAACTCGTAGACCATGCCCGGGAAGATCTGGGCCGTGGTGTAAGCGTCGCCGACCGCCGCGCCGCCCAGGGCCGCGGTCAACGCCAACGTGCGCAGGAAGCCCGTACCCCGGCTGATCAGGCTGCCGACGGCCATCACCGCGCTGTTCGCCGCGGCGCTGGTCTCCGCGATCACCTCCGGCGGCGGCGCGACCGCCTCCGCCCCCGGCTGGTTCAGCGGCTCGGCGGAGATGAAGGTCGCCTCATCGGTCGGCGGGATGGCGCCGTCCGGCGTGGCGTTCGCGCTGCGGTAGAGCCCGCCGCTCATCTCCAGCCTCCAGGGGGGTACGTCGGAGCCGGACGGCCCGCACGCCCAAGACCTTAGTCAACGCCGTCCTCATTACCCGCGCCCGCCGGATCAGATCCCGCCCCGGCCCGATAGGCTGGCGATCCCATGTCCGAAGCCTCTGCATCCCACGCCGCCGACCGCCGCGAGCTCACCGCCGCGCAGCGCAACGCCGTCGCCGAACTGCTCCGCGTCTCGCCGGTCGCCGACGAGCTGGGCCGCCGGTTCGCCAAGGCCGGGCACGAGCTGCACCTGGTGGGCGGTTCCGTCCGCGACGCCCTGCTCGGCCGGCTCGGCAACGACCTGGACTTCTGCACCGACGCCCACCCCGACCAGACGCTGCGGATCATCAAGGGCTGGGCCGAGTCGATCTGGGAGACCGGGCGCGAGTTCGGCACCATCGGCCTCCAGCGTGACGGGCTCCGGCTGGAAATCACGACCTTCCGCGCCGAGGCGTACGACCAGGTCAGCCGTAATCCGGTCGTCGAGTACGGGACCAACCTCGCCGACGACCTGAAGCGGCGGGACTTCACCATCAACGCGATGGCGGTCAGCCTCCCGGACCATCGGTTCACCGACCCGTACGGCGGCCTGGACGACCTCGCCGCCAAGGTGATCCGTACCCCCGGCACGCCGCAGGAGTCCTTCCGCGACGACCCGCTGCGGATGTTGCGGGCGGCCCGCTTCGCCGCGCAGCTGCGCTTCGCCGTGCACCCCGGCGTGCACGAGGCGATGACCCGGATGGCCGCCGACCTGGACCGGATCACCGCCGAGCGGATCCGGGACGAGTTCACCAAGCTGCTCTGCGGCGCCGACCCGATCACCGGGCTGCGGCTGCTGGTCGACACCGGGCTCGCCGAGCGCTTCCTGCCCGAGCTGACCGGGCTCAAGCTGACGATCGACGAGCACGCCCAGCACAAGGACGTCTACGAGCACACCCTCACCGTGGTCAGCAACGCGGTCTCCTTCGAGACCGACGGCTGCGACTTCGTGCTCCGGATGGCCGCGCTCATGCACGACGTGGGCAAGCCCGCCACCAAGTCAATCGGGCCGGACGCCAGGGTCAGCTTCCACCACCACGAGGTGGTCGGCGCCCGGCTGACCAAGGCCCGGATGAAGGCGCTGCGCTACCCCAAGGACGTTACCGCCCAGGTGGTCGCCCTGGTCGCCCTCCACCTGCGGTTCTACGGGTACGGCCGGGGCGAGTGGACCGACTCGGCGGTGCGCCGGTACGTCACCGACGCCGGTGACCTGCTGGCCCGGCTGCACAAGCTGACCCGGTCGGACTGCACCACCCGCAACCGGCGCAAGGCGGCCCAGCTCGCGGCCGACTACGACGCGCTGGAGGAGCGGATCGCCCGGATCGCCGCCGAGGAGGACCTCGCCCGGGTCCGCCCCGACCTGGACGGCAACGCGATCATGGAGCTGCTCGGCGTACCGCCGGGGCCGGTGGTCGGGCGGGCCTGGCAGCACCTCAAGGAACTGCGCCTGGAGCGCGGCCCGCTGGAGCGGGACGAGGCCGAGGCGGAGCTGCTGCGCTGGGCCCGCGAGCAGGGCATCGTCGAGCAGAGCTGACGACCGGGGCGCCGCCCACCGGGGGACGGCGCCCTGGTCAGGTGGTCAGCGGTTCTCGACCGCGCTGCCCTCGACCGAGGCCTTGCCGTTGTCCGCCAGCGCCGGGCCGGCGGTGGACGCCGAACCGAGCCGGGCGAGCAGGCCGGCCAGGTCGATGCCGGTGAGGTCGGAGCCGAGCTGGAGGCCCTGCGCCACGTTGCCGGCCACCGACTTCGTCAGCGACGACGCGCCGTCGGTGGAGATGACGGTCATCTTGTCGATCGCGCCGATCGGGGCGCTGGCCGCCTCGACCACCTGCGGCAGCACCTTGACCAGCAGGTCCAACACGGCCGCCTCGCCGTACGCGGCGAACGCCTCCGCCTTGCGGGCCATCGCGTCGGCCTCGGCCTGACCCCGGGCCAGGATGGCCGCGGCCTCGGCCTGGCCCTCCCGCTCGACCGCCTCGGCGATCGCGGAGCGCCGGCGCTGCTCGGCCTCACCCTCCTTGGCGCCTTCGATCGCGTTCGCCTCGGCGAGCGCGGCCCGGCGGGCCCGCTCGCCCTCACCGGTCAGCCGGGACTGCTCGGCGACGGCCTGGGCGGCGGCGATGGTGGCCTGCCGCTGCGCGTCGGCGTTGAGCACCGCCGCGTTGCGGGCGGCCTCGGCCTCCTGCTCCACCTTGTAGCGCGCCGCGTCGGCGGGCTTGCGCACCTCGGTGTCGAGCTGGCGCTGTTTCAGCTCGGCGTTGCGCTCGGCCACCTTCTGCTGCTCGGAGAGGATCGCCTGGTCCCGCTCGGCCTGGGCGAGCGGGCCGGCCGCGGCGGACCTGGCCTTGGCCGCGTCGATCTCGGCCTGGATCGCGGCCTGCTTGAGCGAGAGGTTCCGGTTCGCCTCGGCGATCGCCTCCTCGGCGAGCAGCCGCTCCTGCTCGGCCTGCTGGCGGGCGCGCGCCTCGGCGATGGCCGCGTCCTTGAGCACCCGGGCGGCCTCCGGCCGGCCCAGATCCTGCAGGTAGGAGCCCTCGGCGAGGATGTCCTGGAGCTGGAAGGTGTCCAGCACCAGACCCTGGTTGGTCATCGAGTGCTCGGCCTCCTCGGCGACCGCGCTGGCGAACGCCGCCCGGTCCCGGATGACCTCCTCGACCGTGAGCCGGCCGACGATCGAGCGCAGCGCGCCGGCCAGCACCTCCCGGGTGAAGTTGTCGATCTCGTCCTGCTGGTGCAGGAAGCGCTGGGCGGCGGCGCGGATGGCGTCCTCGGTGCCGCCGACCTTGACGATCGCCACGCCGTGCAGGTCGGCGCGGATGCCCTGCTTGCTCACCGCCCCCCGGATGCCCACGTCGATGCGGCGGCTGGACAGGTCGAGCGACTGGAGCTTCTGCACCACCGGCAGCACGAAGACCGAGGCGCCGAGCACCACCTTCTGGCCCGACGTGTCGGTGGAGCGACCACCGTCGGCGGTCTGGGTGGTCCGGCCCTTGCGGCCGGTGACGATGAACGCCTCGTTCGGGCCGGCGACCTTGATCCGGGAGAGCACGAAGAGCACCAGGACGAGCGCCAGCAGGACCGCGCCGCCGACGGCGATGACAAGGATCATGGGCAGGTTCCGTCTCTGCGAAAGGGGGGTGAGGAGGGGGTTTCAGTAGGTCTCGACGTGGACGCTGGTCTCGCTCAGCGCCTGCACCACGAAGACCTGCGCGCCGATTGGGATCGGGTGGTCGGCGCGGGCGTTGAGCTTCACCGGCTGGCCGGCGACGCGTACCCGGACCTCGCCGTAACCGACGGCGGGCACCGGGGTGACCACCAGGCCGAGCGCGCCGACCAGGTCGTCCCGGGTGGGGGTGGGGTCGGTCCGCATGTCCCGGGCTGCCCGGCTCAGCCGCGCCGCGAGCCACGCCGTGGGCACGGCGGCGAGCGCCCCGCCGGCCACCGCCGCCGCGATCATCCCCGGGGTACGGCCACCGACCAGCTCGTTGACGATCGCGGCGCCGAAACCGAACGCGCCGAGGAAACCGGCGACCGCCTCGACCGACACCGGGCCGTCGACGTCGGGGTGGCCGAAGTGGAGCAACTCGGCGCCGAGCAGGGAGAGCGCCAGCACGGCGACGCCCGCCCCACCGATGATCAGAAAGATGAACGTCCCCGTGGCCACGACCTGCACGGTATCGACATCACGCAACGCCCCGCTTGATCATTTCGGTGCGACGGTGATCCCCCGGTCGACCAGTTCCCGGGGCAGCGGCTGCCGTTCGAGCTCCCGGCCCCCGGTGTCGGCGAGCACGAAGTCGCCGCTGCCGTACGGCCGGCGGTAGAGCAACCGGTCGTTCGAGACCCAGGTGACGTCCGCGTTCGGTCGGCCCCGGCGGCGGGCACCCGTCGCCGTGCGGTCTCCGTGGCGATCTGCTCCGTGGTCGTCACGACGAAGGCTGGTGGTCGGACCGGCGTACCGGTGACCCGTGGCGCAGGGGAAGAATGGCGGGCATGCGTTGGACTGTGCTCGACTCGCCGATCGGCGAGTTCTCCGTGGCCACCGACGACGACGCGGTGTGCGGCGCGCACTTCGGCCGGGTGGAGTCGGCGGTCGACGAGCCCGGTGACGAGTTGGCCCGGCGCGCGGTGGCGGACCTGCGGGCGTACTTCGCCGGGGAGCTGACCGACTTCGGCGTGCCGGTGGCGATGCGGCGCGGCTCCGAGTTCGAGCGCGCGGTCTGGCGGGAGATGACCCGCATCCCGTACGGGGAGACGCTCACCTACGGCGAGGTGGCCCGGCTGGTCGGCGACCAGGGCGCGGCCCGGGCGGTCGGGGTGGCCTGCAACCGCAACCCGGTCCCGGTGCTCGTCCCGTGTCACCGGATCGTCGGCGCAGGCGGCAAGCTGGTCGGCTTCGGCGGTGGGCTGCCGCGCAAGGTGCGGCTGCTGGAGCTGGAGGCTGGCGTCGCCCTGCGACGCGCCTGGTCCTGACGTTGACGCTGGCGCTGTTGCCCTATACAAATTCGGTATGGCATTCACCTTGACGCTCAAGCCCGAGGTCGAGCAGCGGCTCAAGGAACTCGCCGAGAGTGAGCGACGTTCAATGCACAAGACCGTCGAGGTGGCGATTCAGGCATATCTCGACCGTCACGAGCGCGACGAGTGGACCCGAAACGCTGCTCGGCGCGTGTTCGCCGAGGACGCGGAGTTCTTCGAGGCGCTGGGCGACCGGTGACAAGACCCTGGCCGGACGCTGAGGACCTTCTGACGCTGTTGGCCGGATGGACCGGACCGCAGAGCCGGGTCCGGGACGCCGGGATCCTGGTTGCCGCAGCGGCCCGGCCACAGGCCCGGCTGGTCGGACGCTCGGTCTACCCGACGGTGCTCGACAAGTCAGCGGCACTCCTGCACGGGTTGGTCATGTGGCGACCACTGGAAGTGTGGAACGCCGGGTTGGGTTGGGCGGCCACCCGGGTATTCCTGAGCCGGGCTGGGTTCACGCTCAACATGCCTGCAAAGGAGCGGATGGCGCTGACCGACGCGCTGGTCAGCGGTGAGGTCGACCTGGTGGAGGAACTCGCGCTGCGGCTCTCGCCGTACCTGGAAATGATGGACTGAACGCGGCGAGGGCCGGGTCCGTGCGGACCCGGCCCTCGGCCGTGCTGGTGCGGGTTTGAGCCCGCTCCGGCGATGCAGCGTCAGCGCTTCAGCGCTCGACGTCGCCCTTGATGAAGGACTCGACGGCGGCGTGGGCGTCGTGGTCGGCGTACTGCACGGGCGGGGACTTCATGAAGTACGACGAGGCGGACAGGATCGGGCCGCCGATCTTGCGGTCGAGGGCGATCTTCGCGGCGCGGACGGCGTCGATGATGACACCGGCGGAGTTCGGCGAGTCCCACACCTCGAGCTTGAGCTCGGCGTTGAGCGGGGTGTCGCCGAAGGAGCGGCCCTCCAGGCGGATGTAGGCCCACTTGCGGTCGTCCAGCCACGGCACGTGGTCCGACGGGCCGATGTGCACATCGCTCTTGCTCATCTCGTGCGGGATCTGGGAGGTCACCGACTGGGTCTTCGAGATCTTCTTCGAGATCAGGCGGTTGCGCTCCAGCATGTTCATGAAGTCCATGTTGCCGCCGAAGTTGAGCTGGTACGTGCGCAGCAGCTCCACCCCGCGGTCCTCGAACAGCTTCGCCAGCGCCCGGTGCACGATCGTCGCGCCGACCTGGCTCTTGATGTCGTCACCGACGATCGGCAGGCCCGCGTCCTCAAACTTCTTCGCCCACTCGGGGTCGGAGGCGATGAACACCGGCAGGGCGTTGACGAACGCGCAACCGGCGTCGATCGCGGCCTGCGCGTAGAACTTGTCGGCCTGCTCCGAGCCCACCGGCAGGTAGGACACGACCACGTCGACCCGCGCGTCGCGCAGCGCCTTGGCCACGTCGACCGGCGTGGCGTCGGACTCCTCGACGATCTCGCGGTAGTACTGGCCCAGGCCGTCGAAGGTCGGGCCACGCTGCACCGTGACGCCGGTCGGCGGCACGTCACACAGCTTGATGGTGTTGTTCTCGCTGGCCACGATCGCCTCGGCGAGGTCCATGCCCACCTTCTTGGCGTCCACGTCGAACGCCGCGACAAAGTCCACGTCCGAAACGTGGTAGTCGCCGAAGGTGACGTGCATGAGACCCGGGACGCGGTCGTTCGGGTCGGCGTTCCGGTAGTACTCCACGCCCTGCACGAGGGACGAGGCGCAGTTACCCACACCGACGATGGCGACGCGGACGGAGCCCATAGCGTCTGCCTCCTTCTTCTTCATCACGGCCGCTCTTTCCTGGACTCTCCAGGCGGGGGCGGGCTGTTGTTGTCTCGTCGGCCGCCGGCCGTCCCGGGGTTCGGGACTGTCGGGGCACGGCCGGAGCGCTCGTTGGCGATGAGCTCCTCCAGCCAGCGGACCTCGCGCTCACAGGCGTCGAGCCCGTGGCGTTGCAGTTCCAGGGTGTACGCGTCGAGGCGCTCGGCCGCCCGGCCCAGCACGTCACGAAGACCTTCGCGACGCTCCTCGATCGTGCGTCGGCGACCCTCCAGGATCCGGAGTCGGGTTGCCTGGTCGGTCCGGGCGAAGAACGCGAAGTGCACACCGAAGCCGGTGTCGTCGTACGTCTCGGGCCCGGCCTGTCCGATCAGTTGGGCGAAGCGTTCCTTGCCCTCCGCGGTGATTTTGTAGACCACCCGACCTCGTCGGCTGGTCAGCGCGGGAACCTCCTCGGCGGTCGCGGGTGTCTCGGCGGCTTCGGTGATCCACCCCGCCGCCTGCAGCCGGCGCAGAGTCGGATAGAGCGAGCCGTAGCTGATCGCCGCCCGGATCGCTCCGAGCTTGGCGGTGAGCTCCTTGCGGAGTTCGTAGCCGTGCATCGGAGACTCCTGCAGGAGGCCGAGGATGGCGAGCTCGAGCACGGGCCATCCTTCCTACCCCTGGCACAGGGTCGTTAACCGCTGCGATGTATCGGACCGATACATCGCACGTTAGTACCTCGTCAGCGATCAGGGCAAACCCTCGTTCCGGGATGTTTACGTCACTCATCGTGACGGTGGTCGCCTCACCCGGCCGGACCGCGTACCCTTCACCGCATGCGTACGCAGCGCCAGGTGGTGGACTACTCGCTCCAGAAGCGGGCGGTGCTGCGTGAACTCCTCGCCGGCCGGGTCGGCACATACGACGTCTGCGACGCCTCGCCGTACCTGAAGAACGCTGCCAGGTTCCACGGGGAACCGACCGAGGAGCGCTGCCCGATCTGCCGGAGCGAGAACCTCACCCGCGTCCATTACATTTACGGGGACGAACTCAAGCAGTCCGCCGGCCAGGCGCGCACCTTGGCCGAATTGCCCGTGCTGGCGATGACGCTGCGTGAGTTCCAGGTCTTCGTGGTGGAGGTGTGCCTCGGCTGTGACTGGAACCATCTCGTCGAGCAGTTCCTGCTCGGCCGGGATGGGCTGGCCGAGGGCGGGTCGGAGCAGGGCGCGGTGGGCGGCGTGACCGCCCCCGGGGCCGGTCCGGTCCAGGGCAGAAGGCGAGAGGCGCAACGGTGAACCTGGCTGGACCGGTCGCTACCGGTGCCGTCGACGACGGACACCCCGCCCGGCAGCTCGGCCGCCCGATTGGTCCGAATAGTACGCATACGATGGCGCTGCTCCAGTCGAACCAGGGGCAGTCGTCGCGTGTGTCAACTCACGGCAACCCGGTGGCGGCGCCCCCGCGTCCCACCGCGACCGGCAGGGTGTGAGGAATGAACTCGTACGGCGATCCCAGTTCCCCGCGTGCGCGGGCCCAGGTACCGGGCTCGAACGGTGACCCCGGTCCGGCGGCGGACGACGCGTACCGCAGTGGCGGCTCGGCATCTGCCGGCCGGGCCTCGGTCGGCGGCGCGCCCAGCGGGCGGGCCTCGGCCTCGGTGCCGCCGTCACCGCGCGGAGCGGGCGCGTCCGGTTCGGCCTCGGTGGGCCGGGCGGGCGCGGGACGGGCCTCCGTGCCGGTCTCCCCGGCGCCCGGCGGCCGGGCGGGCGCGGGACGCGCGTCCGTGCCGGTCTCCCCGGCGCCCGGCTCGGCCGGCCGCGCCTCGGTGGGCGCGGGCTCTGCCGGGCGGGCGAGCGTCGGCTCGGCCGCGGTCGGCGGCCGGGCGGCGGTGGCCCGAGCGGGCGTGGCGCCGGTCTCCGGCGGTGGCCCCGGCGGGCCGGGCGGCCCCAACGGGCCCCGGCGCGGCGGCCGTGGCGGCGGACGCGGGCCGGGCGACCCGGACGCGGTGGCCCGGGCCAGGAAGCGCAAGCGGGGCAACATGCTGATCGCGGGCTTCGCGGTCTTCATCATGCTCGCCGGCATCGGCGTGGTCGGCTTCACCTACTACTCGACCACCGTGGTGCTGCCGAACGAGGTGCCGCTGCCGCTGTCCACCACGATCTACGCACAGGACAACAAGACCCAGCTGGCGAAGCTCGGCGACGAGAACCGCACCTTCGTCACCATCAACGACATCCCCAAGCACGTGCAGGACGCGGTCGCCGCCGCCGAGGACCGCAACTTCTACGACCACTCCGGCGTCGACTACAAGGGCATCACGCGGGCCGCCTGGAACAACCTCACCGGTGGCGAAAAGCAGGGCGCCTCGACGATCACCCAGCAGTACGCCCGCAACGCCTACGAGAACCTGAAGGACGACACGTACGCCCGGAAGGTGAAGGAGGCGATCCTCGCCTCCAAGCTCAACGACAAGTACGACAAGCCGACGATCATGCAGCACTACCTGAACGTGATCTACTTCGGCCGGGGCGCGTACGGCATCGAGGCGGCGGCGCTGACGTACTTCAACACGCGCACCAAGGACCTGGACGTGGCCCAGGCGGCGGTGCTCGCCGCGCTGATCAAGCAGCCGGTCGCGAGCACCGACCCCAACGGGCACAAGGGGTACGACCCGGCGGTCAACCCGGCCGAGGCCGAGAAGCGGTGGACCTACGTCCTCGACGGCATGGTCACCAAGGGTTGGCTCAACGCCCCCGGCAAGCCGCAGCGCCCCACGGTCTACCCGACCAAGTCGCTGCAGAAACCCAAGGACGGCGGCGCCGGCTTCGGCGTGAAGACGCCCCGGGGCAACGTGGTCAACTACGTCCGCGAGGAGATGGAGGGGTGGGGCCTCTGCACCAACTCCAACGCTCCGGGCAAGCCGAGCTGCGTGAACGAGCTGCGCGACGGCGGCTACCGCATTCAGACCACGATCGACCCCAAGCGGCAGGCCGCGGCTGAGAATGCCGCCCAGCGCAAGAAGGGCTCGGAGATCTTCCCCGAGCCGAAGAACCTGATGGCGGCGGTGGTGTCGGTCGAGCCGAAGACCGGTCGGGTGCTCGCCTACTACGGCGGCGACTCCGGCGCCGACTTCGACTACGCCGGCAAGAACATCGACTCCGGGGGCAACCTCACCGGTGGTCACCCGCCGGGTTCGTCGTTCAAGGTCTACACGCTCGCCGCGGCGATCAACGCCGGCATCTCGGTCAAGTCGCACTGGGACGCCAGCCCGTTCAAGCCGGAGGGCTTCGACAACCCGGTGCAGAACGCCGGTCGTGACGTGAGCAAGACCTGTGGCAAGTGGTGCACGCTGGAATACTCCACCATCCAGTCGTACAACGTGCCGTTCTACCACGTGTCGGAGAAGATCCAGCCGTCCAAGATCGTCGACATGGCGAAGGCCGCTGGCATCACCACCATGTGGACGACGCCCCCGAAGGGGTCGTCGGAGCCGGTCAACCTGCTGAAGACCAAGGGCGAGGACGTTGCGCCGGAGCCCTTCTTCCACGTGGTCGGCTACGGCCAGTACCCGGTCACCGTGCTGGAGCACGCCAACGGCCTGGCCACCCTGGCCAACCACGGCGTCTACAACAAGGCCCACTTCGTCATCAAGGTGCAGCAGCAGAACCGCGACACCGGCAAGTGGGAGGTGGTCCCGGGCACCGGGGAGAAGCGCAACCCGAAGCAGACGATCCGGCCGGAGGTCGCCGACGAGGTGACCGGTGTGCTCAAGCAGATCCCCAGGCCGAACAACCGCTCGCTGGACAACGGCCGGCAGGCGGCCGGCAAGACCGGTACCTGGGAGTACGGTGGGGACGCCAAGACCAACGCGCACGCCTGGATGGTCGGCTACACCGAGCAGCTTGCCACCGCCGTCTGGGTCGGCAGCAAGGACTCGAAGAAGCCGAAGATCCTCGACCGGAACGGCAACAACATCGGTGGCTCCAAGCTGCCCGGTGCCATCTGGCAGCGCTACATGGACGACGCGCTCGACGGCAAGGACCGCATAGAAATGCCGAGTGTCACCGGCATCGGGGACCAAAACGCCGGCAACGGCATCGAGACCGCGCCGCCGCCGGTGCCGGACCAGGGGCAGCCGCAGGACTGCGGACCGTTCGGCTGGCTCTGCCCGCAGGACGGCAACCAGGGCCCGGGCACCCCGCCCGGTCCGGGCCGCGGCAACGGAGGAACCGGCGGTGGTCTCCTGCCGACCCTCTCGCCCCGCCCCCGGGAGTAGCCACCCCTGACACCGCCGACGGCGGCCGGACCCCGCGTCCGGCCGCCGTCGCCTTTTTCAGGTTGTCGCGCTCCGGGACGCGACGGAGACCCCGGACGTACGGCAGGATGCCTCTCCATGAGCACCCAGTCGACGGCCGGCCTCGACGACGCCGGGACCAGCGATCACCCGTCCCGGTCGGACGGCTTCGTCCGCGGCGTCTCCGAGGTGATCGGCGGCCCGCTCGGCGACCACGCGGTCGCCCTGGACCGGCCCGCCGGCCGGGAACGACGGTTCTGGACCGCGGCGCGGATCGTGCTGGCATTGGCCTGCCTCACCCTGGCCCTGCACTGGGTGCAGAAGTCGCCCTGCCAGGACGGCGCCTGGCAGAACAACGTGCAGTACACCCGGCTCTGCTACACCGACGTGCTCGCCCTCTACTACGCCGAGGGGCTCAACGAGGGCAAGGTCCCCTACCAGGACCACCCGGTCGAGTACCCGGTGCTCACCGGCTACTTCATGGGCGCGCTCGGCCTGCCGGTGCACGCCCTCGGTGTCGACGACCCGCAGCTCAACCAGGGCCAGTGGTTCTACAACCTCAATGCGCTGACGCTCAGCGCGCTAGCGGTCGCCACCGTCGGGGTGATCCTTGCCCTGCGCCGCCGACGACCCTGGGACGCCGCGCTCTTCGCGCTGGCCCCGGCGCTGCTGCTCACCGCCACCGTCAACTGGGACTTCCTCGCCATCGGGCTGGCCGCCTTCGGCCTGGCCGCCTGGGCCCGACGCCGACCCGCACTCGCCGGCGTGCTGCTCGGCCTCGGCGGCGCGGCCAAGATGTGGCCGCTGTTCCTGCTCGGGCCGATCCTGGTGCTCGCACTGCGGGCCGGTCGGCTGCGCGCCGCGCTGACCGCGCTCGGCACCGGGCTGGTGGCACTGGTCGCGGTGAACCTGCCGGTGGCGATCCCGTACCGGGACAACTGGAACCGCTTCTTCGAGCTGAACAATGAGCGGCCGATCGACTGGGGCACGCTCTGGTACATCGGGCGGTACCTCGACGGCAAGGTGAACACCGGCGTGGCCGGCGACCAGGGGCCGTTCCAGTGGTTGAACGCCCACATCCCGACGCTCAACATCCTGTCGTACGCCCTGTTCTTTCTGGCCTGCCTCGGCGTTGCCGCGCTGGCGCTGCTGGCGCCGCGCCGCCCCCGGTTGGCCCAGCTCGCCTTCCTGGTGGTCGCCGCGTTCCTGATCTTCAGCAAGGTCTGGTCGCAGCAGTTCGTGCTCTGGCTGCTGCCGCTCGCGGTGCTGGCCCGCCCCCGCTGGGGCGCCTTCCTCGCCTGGCAGCTCGCCGAGGTCTGCTACTTCGCCGCCTTCTACGGCGAACTGCTCGGCGCGGCGACCAGCCGGCCCGTCTTTCCCGAGGGCGTGTTCGTGCTGGCCGCGACGCTCCGGCTGGGCACCGTCGTGCTGCTCTGCGTGCTGATCATCCGGGACATCCTGCACCCCGAACGCGACGCGGTGCGGCGTACCTACCCCGACGACCCGGACGGCGGCGTGCTCGACGGCGCCCCCGACGCCACCTGGCTCGCCGACCGCCGGGCCACCCGCTCACCCGAGCCAGCACCCGCCTGAAGCCGCGCAAGTCAAGGACGGCCTCGGGAAGTCAGGTTTTCGGGGGAGCCCGGCCGGCGCAGGGATCAAGCCTGACCGCCCGGAGCCGGCAGGGCTCCCCCGAAAACCCCACCCCGCAGCCGACTCAGAGACGGAACACCACGGCGTCGCCGACCTCCTCGCGGGTGATGCCCAGCTGGTCGACCGGCGCGTTGACGGTCACCTCCCACGGGGTCCCGACGATCTGGTCGCGCAGCAGCACCACGTTGCGGACGCCGAGCGTGCGCAGGTAGTCGACGCTGGTCTGGTCGGGGAAGGCGAGCGTCACCCGGCGCACCTCGTCGAGCTGGACGGGGGTGAAGCCGCTGCCACCGTTGACCATGTCCGGGAAGCCGCTGGTGGACCAGAGCATCACCGGCTGGTCGAGGTTCTGGCTGCTCGGCAGCACCAGCATTGGGCCGTCCACGGTCCGCATCGCCACCGGCTGCTCCGGTACCACCGGGTGCGGGGTGGTGTTCAGCCCCTCCACGAGGACCAGCAGCAGCGGCAGCAGGGTGGCCGCCCGCAGCCACAGCGACGGCCGGTACGGGACACGCTCCGCGGCGATCTCGCGGACCCGCTCGGCGAAGGCGCTCACCGCGCCGGCCGCGAGGAGGCCGAGCAGCAGTGTGGTCCAGAGCATCATCCGGCCCGGTGTACGCAGCCCGTTCCAGCCCGGCAGGTGCTCGAAGAGCAGGCCGTAGGTGAAGGTGCCGCCGAAGAACCGGGTGCCCATGGCCAGCACCATGGTGACCAGCACCCCCGCGAGCAGCAGCAGCCGGTGCCGCAGCCGCCAGACCGAGAAGAACAGGCCCCCCGCGGCCAGCGCGTACAGCACGAAGCCGGGCAGCAGGGTCATCTCCGGGTGCCAGGGCAGCGCCGACCGCGCCCCCTCGTGCAGCCCGCCCCAGATCCGGGACTCCGCCGGGGCGGTGAAGAAGCCGCTCGCCGGTGGCGAGTAGACCGCGATGTCGCCGATCGTGCGTGCGGCGTTCTGATGCAGGTCGGCGACCTTGAAGTACGGGATGGCCAGCAGCGCGCCCACGCCGGCGAAGAGCAGCCCGCCGACCACGTCCGCGGCGAGCAGCCGGGCGCCGAACGGGCGCTTCACCGGCCGGACCACCCAGCGCCGCAGGAACCAGGTCACCGCCGCGACCAGCACCGTGCCGGCCAGGACGTACGCGAACGGCAGGCCGATCCCGAAGCCCAGGCTGAGCTGCCAGGCCGCCACCAGCCACCCGGTGTACGCCCAGCCCTCGTGCCGCCGTTCCGGGCGGTAGCCGTACCGCAGCGACCAGCCGTGGCCCCGGGCCAGCATGGCCAGCGCCAGCGGGATGCCGCCGTTGGAGATGATGTGCAGGTGCCCCGCCTGGGCGAGCAGCCACGGGGCGTACGTGTAGCTGATCCCGGCCACCGCGGCGCCGGCCCGGCCCGCACCCAGCTGACGGGCCAGCGCGTACGCCCCGAGCGTGGCCAGCGCATGGGCCAGTACGAACATGATGTTGTAGCGCAGCACGGCCGCTTCGGGGCCGGTGCCGATCATGCCGGCCGGCGCGTAGCCGAGCAGCATGTCGGAGAAGGCGAAGCTCCACTGCTCCGGAAAGAACGTGTTCGAGTGGAACAGCTGCGCCGGCTCGGTCCGCAGGGCGTGCCCCGACCAGGCCATCTGCCAGGCCTGCAGGCTCGGGTCCCAGTAGTCCTGAGGCAGGGTGTAGAGCGGGTAGCGCAGCGTCGGCCAGGTCATGCCGACGGCGAGGGCGAGCGCGGCCAGGGTGGCCAGCGTCCACTCGTGGACCAGGAGCCGGCCGACGGCGCGAGCCGCCCGGCGGGGGCGGCCCGGCACCGGCTCGGGGGCTGGGGCGAACGCCGACCAGCGGTCCGGCGGCTCGGCGTCGCCGTCTTTCTTCTTCCCGTCGGACCCGATGGCCTCGTCGCTCTTCGGGCCCTGGTCGCCGTCCGGCCCGGCCTTCGCGGCGTCCGTGGTGGTCGACTTCGCGTCGGTGTCGTCGTCCTTGCCGGCGTCGCCGGTCCCGGACTTCACGGTGTCGGCCCTGGCCGAGCCTGCCGCGGCGGGGGACGTGGCATCCCGGTCGTCGGTGCCGCCGGTCTGCCCGGTCGGCTGGCCGCCGCCGGTCGCGTTCGTGGTCATCCGGGTCAGGCCCCCGTGACGAGCCGGTCACGCAGGAAGGCGATGTCCGCTCCCTGTCCCGCCGCCCCGCCGGGCGTCTCCACGATCACCGGCGCGCCGGCGGCACGGATCACCGCGACCACCAGGTCCGGGTCGATCGTGCCGCCGTCGAGGTTGTCGTGTCGGTCGTGCCCGGAGTTGAAGCCGCCCTTGGAGTTGTTGGCGTGCACCAGGTCGATCCGCCCGGTGATCGCCTTGACCCGGTCGACCAGGTCGAGCAGCTCCTCGCCGCCCGCGTACGCGTGGCAGGTGTCCAGGCAGAAGCCGACCTCGTGGTCACCGAGGGCGTCCCAGAGCCGGGCCAGCGCGTCGAGCCGCCGGGCGCAGGAGTTGTCGCCGCCGGCGGTGTTCTCGATCAGCACCGGCAGCGGGAAGCCGCCGGAGTCCGCCGCGTACGCGAAGGTCTTGCGCCAGTTGTCGAAGCCGACGGCCAGGTCGTCGCCGGCGTTCACATGCCCGCCGTGCACGATCAGCCCCTTGGCGCCGATGCCGGCCGCCGCGGCCGCGTGCCCGAGCAGCAGCTTGCGGCTGGGAATCCGGATCCGGTTGTTCAGGGTGGCCACGTTGATGACGTACGGGGCGTGGACGTAGAGGTCCACCTCGGCGGCGCGCAGCCGTTCCGCGTCCTCCCGGGGTTTCGGGGCCTTCCAGCCCTGCGGGTCGGAGAGGAAGAACTGCACCGCCTCGGCGGAACGGGCGGCCGCCTCCGCCAACGGGTCGGCCTGGTCGACGTGGGCTCCGATACGCATGCAGGCGAGCCTACGTCGCATCCCCGACGCCCGGGGTGACGGTGGCGGGGAGTCGGGGCACCGGTTCGGGTCCGGTCGCGTCACCGTCGGGCCGGGCGGTCGTTGACCGGGGTGGGATCGATGGTCGGCTCTTCCGGCACGTGCGGTCGAGGCCGCCTTGGTCGAGGTCGCCGTGGTCGATCCCGGTGCGGGTCACCCCCGTCGTGCGGCCCGGCACGTCGGGGGCGGGACCCGCGGGGCCCAGGTCCGGCGTCGACCGGCAGGAAATCTCGGACTAATAGTTGCATTTCCGTCAACTGGTGACGAGAGTCGTTGTACCGTCGGATAACAACAGGAAAAAGCTCCGCGGGGCGCCTCCGATCCAACCTCATCGGTGTGGTCGTTCCTCCCCAGGTCCCACCCAAGGAATGCGGACGGGACGCCCCGCGGTCCCGTGGACAGGGGTCCGCCACCGGCCTTCGGGCGCCGGGGCGGGCCCCTGTCGCCACGCCCGGCCGGCCACTCCGACCTGCCCGGGCATGATCGTCCGGACCGGGTATCCTGGTCCGGTTGTCCGCGTCCGGCCGGGTTCCCCCGGGCCCCGGAGCGGGCAGCGACGCACGACCTCCTGCCACGGAAGGACCGTGGCCGCATAGCCCACAGGAGGTGAGCACGTCTTGCGTCATTACGAAGTCATGGTGATCCTCGACTCCAGCCTCGAGGAGCGCACCGTCGCCCCGTCGCTCGACACGTACCTGAACGTGATCCGGACCGCGGGTGGCTCGGTGGAGAAGACCGACGTGTGGGGCCGCCGGCGCCTCGCGTACGAGATCAACAAGAAGGCCGAGGGCATCTACGCCGTCATCGACCTCCAGGCGACGCCTGAGGCGGTGGCCGAGCTGGACCGTCAGCTGCGGCTCAACGAGTCCGTGCTGCGCACCAAGGTCATTCGGCCGGAGATGCGCTAAGCATTCAACCCCCCGGTTCGCCCGGATCAGCCTCATCGGCGCTGTCGGAGGGCTCTGAGAGCCTGTACGGCAGAACTGATGAGTGCGCGAGGAGATGGTCATGGCAGGAGACACCACCATCACGGTCATCGGCAACCTGACCGATGACCCCGAGTTGCGGTTCACCCCGTCCGGTGCGGCGGTCGCCAAGTTCCGGGTCGCTTCGACGCCCCGGTTCATGGACAAGACCACCAACGAATGGAAGGACGGCGAGCCGCTCTTCCTGGCCTGCACCGTGTGGCGGCAGGCGGCGGAGCACGTCGCCGAGTCGCTCCAGCGGGGCGCCCGCGTGATCGTCTCGGGTCGGCTGCGTCAGCGGTCGTACGAGACCCGCGAGGGCGAGAAGCGCACCGTCATCGAGCTCGAGGTCGACGAGATCGGCCCGTCGCTGCGCTACGCCACGGCGAAGGTGCAGAAGATGTCGCGCTCCGGTGGCGGTGGCGGGGGCGGTGGCTTCGGTTCCGGTGGCGGTGGTGGCCAGGGTGGCGGCGGAGGCAACTTCGACGACCCCTGGGCTTCGGCCGCGCCCTCTCCGTCGCGCTCCGGTTCGGGCGGCGGAAACTTTGACGAGGAGCCCCCGTTCTAATGGCGCCGAGCGCCCGCGATCGCAAACCAGGAGCAAGGTCAATGGCCAAGGCTGCGGCACTTCGCAAGCCGAAGAAGAAGGTGAACCCGCTCGACAAGGACGGGATCACCTACATCGATTACAAGGACACCGCGCTGCTGCGCAAGTTCATCTCCGACCGCGGCAAGATCCGCGCTCGGCGGGTGACCGGCGTCACCTCGCAGCAGCAGCGGCAGATCGCCCGTGCGGTCAAGAACGCCCGTGAGATGGCGCTCCTGCCGTACACCGCCACGGCCCGCTGAGAGGAGGCACCGAAATGAAGATCATCCTGACCCAGGAAGTTTCCGGTCTCGGTGCCCCCGGCGACATCGTCGAGGTCAAGAACGGCTACGGCCGTAACTACCTGCTGCCGCAGGGCTTCGCGATCAGCTGGACCAAGGGCGCGGAGAAGCAGGTCACGGTCATCAAGCGGGCCCGCTCGGCCCGGGAGATCCGCGACCTCGGCCACGCCAACGAGGTCAAGGACCAGATCGAGGGCCTGAAGGTCACCCTGAAGGCCCGCGCCGGTGACGGTGGCCGGCTCTTCGGCTCGGTCACCCCGGCCGAGATCGTCGATGCCGTCAAGGCAGCCGGCGGCCCGACCCTCGACCGTCGTCGGCTGGAGCTGCCCGGTCACATCAAGTCGACCGGCTCCTACCCGGTGCGGATCAAGCTGCACCCCGAGGTGACCGCCAAGTTCGACTTCAACGTCGTCCAGGGCTGACACCCACCGCACGACGGAAAGGCCCGCACCGGACTCCGGTGCGGGCCTTTCCGCATCCCAGCGCGCGACGCGGGTACGGCGATCAGCCGATCGGCTGACCGGTCACCGCGCTGATCATCACGGTGGAGAGACCGCCGCCGACCACCGCCGCGGCCAGCGCCACCGTCGCCGACCGCCAGGTCGTACCCACCCGACGCAGCAGCCCCGCGACGACGAGGCTGCTCACCAACGCCAGCCCGAAGCGCGGCGCCACGGCCACCAGCGACCCGAACGCGTGCGCCCGCGGCGAGTCGCAGCCGCCACCGCTGATGTCCGTTACGCACCCCGCCGGCACCTGGCCGTCCAGGGTCAGCAGCCATAGGAACACCAGCGCCGCCGGCACCAGGTAGCAGGCCGCGGTGTAGAGCAGCGGGCGGAGCGGACCACCCGGATCCGGATCCAGCAGATCGCCTTCGAGCCGGCGGTTCCACACCCCGCCGCCGACCGACTCGATCCGGTCCCGCCGAGATGGCGCAGCGACGGGCGCGGCCGGCTCCACCTGACGCCGGGGTGACGGCCGCGGGCGCGGCGCGGTGTAGGTGACCGCCGGGGAACGGGGCGCCGACGCCGGGGGGTCCATCCACCTCGGCTCGTCGTACCGACCCCGACCGGGGAGGTCACCACGGTCCCACTGGCCGGTGTCGGTGAACCGGTCCCACTGGCCGGTGCTGTCACCCTGATCCCACCGGGCGGCGCCACCGGACCGGTCCCAGCGGTCCTCGGGGCCCGAGCGCTGCCAGGCGTGCACCCCGGAGGCGTCCCACGGGTCCACCGCCGGCCGGTATTCCGGCTCCGGCTCGGCCATCGGCTCCGTACGGCTCCACGAGTCGACCGCCGGGCGGGACCAGGCGTCGGCCGAGGCCCGCCGGCTGCGCCGGGTCGGCCGCTCCACCTCCCGACCGGCCGCGCCCGGCTCGTCGTCGGGCTCCTCGACACCCGACCAGGTCACCTGCGGACGGCGGGACGCTGACCGGCGCGGACGAGGCGTCGGCGCCGCACCGGAGATCGGATCGTCCTCGGCGGAATCGGCGCGCCGGCTGCCGACGTACCCCTGCTCCTGCGGATGGTCGAAGGTCCACTCCCGGGTGTGGTCCGACTCGGGTGCGGCGCCGAACGCCCGGGGCTCGCCCCAACTGCGCTGGCCCCAACTGCGCGGGCTCCGCCGGCCGGCGGAACGTCGCCCGCCCCCGGAGACCGGACGGTCCTCGTCCTCGTCGTCGTCCGGTGCGGCGTGCCGCCCCCGCCCGTCGGCGTGCGCGATCCCCGACTCCACGGCCCAGCGCGGCAGGTAGGAGTCGACCTGCTCCTGCCGGCCGCCCTCGACGGCGCGGCGGCGGCTGGACGTGCGGTAGCGGTCCGCCCCTGAACTGTAGGGATCGGCCGGGACGGCCTCGCCGAGGTCGTCCCACGGGGCGACCGGCTGACGCTCGCGCGGGCTGCCCTCCCCGCGCTCCCAGTCCCGGTAACTCACGGCCGGAGCGTGACCCTTCTCAACCGAAAGCGCAATCCGCTGTCCAGGTGTAGCCGTTCGCAGGAGATAGTACGGGAAATCCGACCCTGAAGGCTCACCGGAAAATATCCGTCCACAGGGTGGGGATCATGTTTACCCAGCTCAGAGGCGATCCGCCAAGAATTCCCCACCGGTTATCCACAACCTGTGCACACGCTGCGCACATGCTCGTCCACCCCAGTCCACAGGTTGTCCCGAGGCTCGTCCACCGGCCTGGTTGGGGTCTGACCTCGGGTTCCGTATCGTGGGGCACCGACCGGTCGCGCGATCGCCCCCGATCGACCGGCCGGGTCGATCGGAAGTTGTCGCACCCGGCCGGTAGAGCTGGTATTCGACCCGACGCAGTGGAGGGGGATCCGTGTCGGTCACCGACGACATGCGGGCGGAGCCCCGGGCCGGCGGGCAGCCGCCCGCCCCCGCGCAGCGCGACGGGCAGTTCGACAAGACCCCACCCCAGGACGTCGCCGCGGAGCAGTGCGTCCTCGGCGGCATGCTGCTCTCCAAGGACGCCATCGCCGACGTCGTCGAGATCCTCAAGACGAACGACTTCTACCGACCGGTGCACGCCACCGTCTTCGACGCGATCCTCGACATCTACGGTCGAGGCGAGCCGGCCGACCCGATCACCGTCGCGGCGGCCCTGGCCGACTCCGGCGACCTCGCCCGGATCGGCGGCGCGCCCTACCTGCACACCCTCATCGCCAGCGTGCCCACCGCCGCGAACGCCGCGTACTACGCCCGGATCGTCGGCGAGCGGGCGGTGCTGCGCCGGCTGGTCGAGGCCGGCACCCGCATCGTGCAGCTCGGCTACGGGACCGCCAACGGCGGCGGCCGGGACGTCGACGACATCGTCGACCTCGCCCAGCAGGCCGTCTACGAGGTGACCGAGCGCCGGGTCAATGAGGACTTCGCCGTGCTGGCCGACATGCTCCAGCCGACGCTCGACGAGATCGAGGCGGTCGGGGCGCAGGGCGGGGTGATGACCGGCGTGCCGACCGGCTTCACCGACCTGGACCGGCTGCTCAACGGCCTGCACCCGGGGCAGCTGATCATCGTGGCCGGCCGGCCCGGTCTCGGAAAAAGTACCGCTAGCATGGACTTTGCCCGAAATGCAGCTATTCGCGCCAACCAGGCGGCGGCGATCTTCTCGCTCGAGATGAGCAAGGTCGAGATCGTCATGCGACTGCTCTCGGCCGAGGCCCGGGTCCCGCTGCACGTGCTGCGCAGCGGCCAGCTCTCCGACGACGACTGGACCAAGCTGGCCCGCTGCATGGGCGAGATCAGCGAGGCGCCGCTCTTCGTTGACGACACGCCGAGCATGAACCTGATGGAGATCCGGGCCAAGGCGCGCCGGCTCAAGCAGAAGCACGACCTCAAGATGATCGTGGTCGACTACCTCCAGCTGATGACCTCGCCGAAGCGGACGGAGAGCCGCCAGCAGGAGGTCGCGGACCTCTCCCGTGGCCTGAAGCTGCTGGCCAAGGAGGTCGAATGCCCGGTGATCGCGGTGAGCCAGCTGAACCGTGGCCCCGAGCAACGGACTGACAAGCGCCCACAGTTGTCCGATTTGCGTGAGTCGGGCTGCCTGACCGCCGACACCAGGCTGATCCGGGCGGACAACAACTCGGAGATCACTCTGGGGGAGTTGCTCGAGGCGGGCGCGAAGGAGATCCCGGTCTGGGCGCTCGATGAGAATCTCCGGTACGCACCGCGAACCATGACCCATGTCTTTCCCAGTGGCAATCGCGAGGTGTTCCGTATGACCCTCGCGTCGGGGAAGCAGATCGACGCGACAGCCAACCATCCCTTCCTCACCTTCGCGGGGTGGGTCCCGCTCGGTGAGTTGACGCCGGGCACGCGCCTCGCCACGCCGAGACACGTACCCCCGCCCCTGGCCATCCGGCCGTGGGTAGAAGCCGAAGTGGTGCTGCTGGCGCACCTGCTCGGTGACGGTTCATTCGTACGGCGGCAGCCGATCCGTTACGCCAGCCGGGACGAAGAGAACCTGCAAGCCGTCGCCGAAGCCGCGAAGCACTTCGGTATTACCGCCGTTCGTGACGAGTACGAGGCCGCCCGGGTCACGACCCTTCGGCTGCCCGCCCCCTACCGGCTGGCTCGGGGCCGGCGCAATCCGATCGCAGAGTGGCTGGACGGCCTCGGACTGTTCGGCCTGCGGTCGCATGAGAAGTTCCTCCCCCAGTCGGTCTTCAGCATGCCCAAGGAACAGGTGACGCTCTTCCTTCGGCATCTGTGGGCGACCGACGGATCGGTTTGCGTGAACAAGTCGGGCCGTGGTGGGCGGGTCTACTTCTCCTCGACCAGCCGCCGGATGCTCGAGGACATCTCGCGTCTCCTGCTCAGGTACGGAATCACCGCCCGGCTCAAGGTGGTGCCCGTGGCGCGCCATCGACCGCAGTACACCCTCGACATTTCGGGGCGGGACGATCAGTTGCGGTTCCTCCGCGAGATCGGAGTGCATGGTGAGCGGGCCCCCAACTGTGCTGAGCTGCTCGCCTCGCTGGAGTCGATGACGAGCAACACGAACGTCGACACGGTGCCGCCAGAGGTGTGGACCAGAGTTCGGGAGATCCTGGTCGAGCAGGGCATGAGCCATCGGGAGTTCGCGAAGGCGATCGGCACCCAGTTCTGTGGAAGCACGCTCTGGAAGCACGCACCGAGCCGGTCGAGGCTCGCCAAGATCGCCTCTGTTCTCGACGCCGCTGACCTCGAGCTGCACGCCACCAACGACATCTTCTGGGACGAGATCGTCTCGATCGAGTCCCTCGGTGAGCAGGATGTCTTCGACGCGACCGTGCTCGGGACTCACAACTTCATCGCCAACGGCATCGCCACCCACAACTCGATCGAGCAAGATGCCGACGTTGTCATCCTTCTGCACCGGGATGACTACTACGACAAGGAGTCGCCGCGCGCCGGCGAGGCGGATTTCATCGTCGCCAAGCACAGAAATGGTCCGACCGACAGCATCACCGTCGCCGCCCAGCTGCACCTGTCCCGCTTTGTCGACATGGCGATCGTCTGACCCTGCGCCGGGCGGCCGGCATGACCGGCACGGTGGCCAACGTCAGCGCGGGCGCGGTGCTGGACTGACGGTGGCGGTTCAGCCGAGCAGCGGGAACCAGCCGGCGGCCTCGCCCAGCTCCAGCCGGTCCCGGTCGGTGAGCGGCTCGCGGCCGGTGGCCTTGAGCAGGTACTCGGCGTCGTCCCAGCCGCTCGGGCGGACCGCGTCGTCGCTGAGCAGCCCGTCCATGGTGGCCACCGCGACCCGCACGGCGAGCCCGCCGGGCAGCGGTGCGTGCGGCAGGTCGAGCACCAGGTCGAGGTGATGGATGACGGCTTCGGTGGTCAGCGTGGCCAGGAGGTCGGGTACGCGCAGCACGTGCCCCTGGGTGCTGACGCAGCCGTCCGGATCGGCGGCACCGGCGGCGCGGACGGCGGCGGGGGCGGTGTCGCACCAGAGCCGGACCACTCCGCTCGGCCGGTCGAAGGCGGCGGCGGAGCGGCGGGCACACCAGGCGTGCCGGGCGCCGTCGCCGTCACCGCCGGGCGGGAAGGACCGCCAGTAGCTGACGTCGTCGGTGTCGGGCGGCCCGGCGGCGGGGCTGGCCAGGGCGACCAGGGCGCGCTGGGCGTCGCAGAGCAGGTGGAAGAGCAGGTCGGCGACGAGCCAGCCATGGCAGCGGGTGGGTCGTTGCAGGTCCGCGTCGTCGAGGTCGGCGACGACCCGGATGACCCCGTCGTACGCCTGCGCCAGCGCGATGTGCCGTCCGGTGGGCGTCATGGGGAGCAGCGTCGCACGGTACGCGTCGGTCGGCACGCCGGCCGGGGCCGACGTGATCCGACCGGGCCGGCTCTCCAGCCGGCCCGGCCGTCGCGGTACTCAGCCGAACATCTCGTCGAGGAAGCTCTTGTGCTTCTTGCGCTTGTAGTGCCCGTGGTAGCCGTAGTGCTGCTGGTGCCCGCTGTGGCCGTAGGCCGGCTGCGGCGGGTAGGCCGGCGCGTGCGGCGGCGGGGGCGGGGGCGGCACGGCCGGGTAGCCCGGCTGGTGCGGGGGCGGCGGCGGGGGCGGGGCGTACCCACCCGCGGCGTGGCCGGGCTGGGCGGGGCCGTGGCCCGTGGGCTGCCCGGGCGCCGGGGCGGCCTGCTGCTGGTTCCAGTTCGCCTCGGCCTCGAACAGCTTCTCGAGTTCACCGCGGTCGAGGAAGATCCCCCGGCACTCGGTGCACTGGTCGATGACGACTCCGCTGCGCTCGTACTGGCGCATGTCTCCGTGACACTTGGGGCAGGTGAGCTGCATCGCTCGACGGTACCTGGTCGGGACGAGGATTCAGGCGGTGGCGATCAACGCCTCGGTGACCTCGTCGTCCGAGACCTCGTGGAAGTCCTCGTAGTAGGCGCCGACCGCGCCGAACTCGGGCGGGCGCTGGAGGCAGACCACCTCGTCGGCCTCGGCGGCCAGCATCTCGTACGCCTCCTGCGAGCCGACCGGCACCGCGACGATGACCCGGCGGGCGCCGAGGTGGCGGGCGACCTCGACGGCGGCCCGGGCCGTCGCGCCGGTGGCCAGCCCGTCGTCGACGATCACGGCGGTACGCCCGGTGAGGTCCAGCGACGGCCGGCCGGCCCGGTAGCGGGCCTCGCGGCGTTCCAGTTCGACCTGCTCCCGGCGCTCCACCTCGCCGATCTCGTCGGGACCGAGCTGGGCGGCGATCACGTCGTTGAGCACCCGGACGCCGCCCGGGCCGAGCGCGCCGAAGGCGACCTCGGGCGCCCAGGGCATGCCGAGCTTGCGGACCACCAGGACGTCCAGTGGCGCGCCGATCCGGTCGGCGATCACCCGGGCCACCGGCACGCCACCCCGGACCAGCCCCAGCACGATGACGTCGGGTTGCCCGACGAGTCCGGTCAGCCGCTCGGCGAGCTGTCGGCCGGCGTCCTCGCGATCGCGGTAGGTGCTGCTCATGTCCTCAGGTTTACGCCCTGGGGCGGGCCCACGTCGGCGAGTCCGGCGAAACTGTCGCCGGTGGCCCGGCCAGCGCGGGCGCCCAGACGAGCAGGGCGAGCGGATAGAGCAGGTAGCCGAAGCGGGTGGCGGGCATCAGCAGGATCGCCGCCAGCAGGCCGTACCCGCAGATCAGCGCGGTGGCGGCGGCGGTGCCGGGCGGGCGGCGCAGCAGCCGGACGGCGATCGCCACGCCGACCGCGACGAGCAGCGCGGCGGCGACCACCCGGCCGGCGGGCAGCGCGGTCGCGATCAGGTGCCCCGGGAAGGGTGACTGGGCGGGGCTGGTCACCAGGCCGTGGCCGAGTGGGAACCGCAGCACGTTCTCCGCCAGGGCGTCCCGGTCGACCAGCAGCGCCGGGACCAGGGCGAGCAGCGGCAGGCCGAGCGCCCCGAGGGCGACCCGGCGGCCGGCCCGCCGGGTGGCGCCCCAGAACACCAGGACCAGGGCGACCGGCCAGGCGAAGAGCTTCAGCGCGCCGGCGAGCCCGACCGCCACGCCGGCCGCGCCGGGCCGGCCGGCGGCGGCGAACGCCAGCGCCAGGAGGCAGAGCGCGAGTACGGGGAGGTCGTCGCCGCCGGTGGCGAGGGTGAGCGCGCAGACCGGCAGGACGGTCGCGGCCTGCACGCCCCGCAGCACCGCGGCCGCGCCGGGGCGGCCCGCCCAGCGGCGGCCGGCGCCGCGCAGCGCGCCCACCGCGATGGCCAGCACCAGCGCGGTGACCAGCGCGAACCAGACGCGGGAGTCGGTCCACCAGGCCTCGACGCCGGCCCGGGGCAGCCCGAACAGCGCCATCCCCGGCTGGTACGGCGTGTAGCCGAGCAGCCGCTCGTCGGCGGGGAGCGCGGCGATCGCGTCGTGCCCCAGGTAGGGGGTGCCCTGCTCGGCGAGCCGGATTCCGGCGTGCTCGACGACCACCACCTCCTCCTGCGCCCGGTCGGTACGCCCTGATGCCCGCTGCGCGCTCTGCAGCGCCAGGGGCAGCAGGGCGGCGGTCGCCCAGGCGAGCCCGGTCACCGTCCAGCGGGCGGTGATCCCGGCCAGCCCCGGCCGGCGACCCCGGGCCAGGAGTTGCCCGCCGACCAGGAGCGCCGCGAGCAGGTAGCCGCCGGCGGCGACGCTCCCCCAGGCCCGGTGCGGGGGCAGGGTGGAGGTGGCGGCGGTGACCGCGGCGAACGTGGCGGAGACCGCGTACAGGCCGAGGTCGAGGGCGAGGCCGCCGGCGGCGGAGTCCAGGGCCCGCCAGGTGCGGGAGGCGGCGGTCACGCCGGCAAGTGTGGCAGACCCGTCGGACGGCTCCGGCCGGGCTGGCGGCGGCCGGGGGCGAGGCGGATGACGGCGCCGGTGTCGTGCAGCGGCGGGACGAGGGCGCCGGGACGGCCACCCGAGCCGCGTTGCAGGGCGGCGAGGACACTGCCGGCGGGCAGCGGACGTGCGAAGAGGTGGCCCTGGCCGGCGGCGCAGCCCAGCTCCCAGAGCGCCCGGCGCTGCGGCTCGCTCTCCACCCCCTCGGCGACCACCGTCAGGTCGAGGCTGCGGCCCAGGTCGAGGGTGGAGCGGATGACCGCCGCCGCCTCCGCCGAGCTCTCCATCGCGGTGACGAAGCTGCGGTCGATCTTCAGCTCGTGCACGGGGATGCGGGAGAGCAGGGAGAGCGAGGAGTAGCCGGTGCCGAAGTCGTCCAGGGCCAGCCGGACGCCGGAGTCGCGCAGCCGGCTGAGCACCCGGTCCACCACGTCGAGCTGGCTCAGCGTCAGCGTCTCGGTCAGCTCCAGCACCAGCCGGTCGGGCGGGAGGTCGTGCGCCCGCAGCCGGGCCAGCACCGCGCCGGGGAAACGGGCGTCGAGCAGGCTGCGCGGGGAGACGTTGACCGAGACCGGCAGGTCGAAGCCGGCCGCCCGCCAGCTGCCGGCGGCCAGCAGCGCCTGGTCGAGGATCGCCTCGGCGAAGGCCGGGAGCATGCCGGAACGCTCCACCGCCTCGATGAAGCGCAACGGGTCGATCATGCCGTGGGTGGGGTGGTGCCAGCGGGCCAGCGCCTCCGCGCCGGTCACCTCGCCGGTGCCCAGGTCCACGATCGGCTGGAAGTTGACGGTGAACTCGTGGTCGGCCACCGCCCGGGGCAGCTCGCCGCCGAGGGTGAGCCGGCCGAGGTCGGCGGTGTCGCGGGTCGGGGCGTACGTGGAGACCCGCTGGCCGGCCCGCTTGGCCTGGTACATCGCCACGTCGGCGCGGCGCAGCAGCTCGGGCATGCCGCCGCTGGCGGGGGCCACGGCGATGCCGCCGCTGGCCTCGATGCTGATCCGCATCCCGTCCACGTCCAGCGGCTCGTGCAGGGTGCCGATCAGCGCCTCCGCCCGGTGCGCGGCGATTGCCGGTGCGGGCAGCCCACGCAGCAGCACGGCGAACTCGTCACCGCCGAGGCGGGCCACCAGGTCCTCGGTCTGCGCGGCGGCCCGCAACCGGTCGGCGACCTGCATCAGGACCTGGTCGCCGGCGGCGTGGCCGAGGGTGTCGTTGACCTCCTTGAAGTGGTTGAGGTCGATCAGCACCAACGCGGTCACCCCTTCGGCGTGCCGGGTGCTGAGCTGCTCGGTGCCGCGCTCCAGCAGGTGCCGCCGATTGGCCAGGCCGGTCAGCGCGTCGTGGGTGGCGGCGTGCGCGTGTTCGGCGGCCACCCGGGCCAGCTCGGCGTACGCCTGGGCGTTGCGGACCGCGGTGCAGAGCGCCGAGGCGAAGGTACGCAGCGTGTACTGCTCCCGCTCGGAGAGCTGGACCGGCCCACGGAAGCGCAGCCGCAGCACACCCACGTCGGCGCTGCCGTCGTGCCCCTCCAGGCGGGCCGGCAGCACCGCGCCGTCGACCGTGCTGGGCTCGCCGGCCGGCCCGTCGTACCCGATGGTGCCGCCGGCGCCGCGGACCGTGCGGCCGCCGTCGCGCAGCTCGATTTCGACCTCGTCGGCGGAGAACAGCTCGCCGGCCTGGGTGACCGCGGTGGTGAGGACCTTGTCCAGGTCGACGACGTTGAGCGCGTCAGTGGTCCGGGCGAGGCGCTGCCAGGCCTGCTGCTCGGTGCGGGCCTTGACCCGGTTGGAGTAGAGCAGGTGGAGGCTGAGGACCAGCGGCGGCACCGCCAGCAGGAGCCGGCTGTCGCCCAGGGGGATGAGGACGGTGCCGATGATGACGACGAGTCGGGCCAGCGCGGCGGCCACCCGGAGGCCGGCGTCCTCCTGGAACAGGTCGGCGAGTCGTTCACCGGTGGCCAGGGCGATGACCGGAAGGGCGACCAGCTCGTCGAGCAGTACCGCGGCCAGGTAGGCGAGGGAGAGCGGCAGGATCGCGCTGACCGCGGACTCCTCGCCGAGCCGCCAGCCGGCGGCCTGGAGGACCATCCCGGAAAACGCTGCCACCAGCATGTTCTTGCCCACGCCGAAGGCCACCTTGACTGGAGTCAGCCGGGCGAGGGACGTGGCGACCGCGAGGCCGATGCCCGTGGCGAGGACCACCATGGAGGTGGGGGCCACGGTCAGCCCGATCACGATGGCCGTTTCCGTCCAGGCGATGTAGTGGTTGGTCGCCCGGATCCGGATCCGTACCTTGACGGTGAAGCCGACCGCCGCCAGGGAGATCAGGGCCAGCCACATCGCGGGGGCGTTGGCCGGGGCGTGCCGGTGCCCGTGGAGGTCGACGATCGATGCGACGGCGGAGACGGTCGCCAGAAAGACGACGAGACCGATTAGCGACAACAGTCGCCGATCGGTCCCGTTTCGTCGGTCTTGTGGAGCCATCCATCGTCCTCATTCGTCACCGATGGCTGCGCGCTCCGCAAGCGTACTGCTCTTTGTGTTGTTGTAGAAAGCTCTCTACCCCCACTCGTGCGACTTCACCGCGACCCCCAACTGTTGTCGTTCCTGTCCTGCCGATGGGGGAAGCGTAAAGCCAATTCGCGCGGTCTTGTACGGATAAATGTCTGTATGCGCAATATCAGTGAAGTCGAGGACATTTGTGACGTTCTGTCCACGCATTCGGTGCGGAGCGCTGTGGTCCGTGGCCGGATCGACCGCAGCTCAACCGATCGGATGCGGGACGACCCAACCCGAACAATGTTCAGTGTGGCGTCACGGCCGCCTGTTTCAATACACAAATCGGGCCATCTCCCCGGCAATACTTCACGACGTCCGGGCGCCTCGAACGTGAAGGGCACCGGGCACCCGCGATGACGTGCAGGCGAACATTCCCCGTCGTCGGCGACATCCCTGGCGTGATCATGTGAATACCCTCGCCGCAGGTCAGGGAATCGGTGCGGATACGAGTTCACCACGCAATTCCAGGGTGACGGACCGGATCAGGGCCGGCCGGCGTCCGGAGTGGGCAGGGTGTTCCGGTCGTACCCGGCGGATATGCTCGCCACCGTGACCGATTCCGCGCAGCTCACCCACGTCGACCCGGCGGGCGCGGCCCGTATGGTCGACGTCTCCGCCAAGCCGGTCACCGGCCGGCGCGCCGTGGCCGCCGGCCGGTTGCGCACCACCGCCGAGGTGGTCGACCTGCTGCGCCGCGACGGCCTGCCCAAGGGCGACGCGCTGGCGGTCGGGCGGCTCGCCGGCATCATGGGCGCCAAGCGCACTCCCGACCTGATCCCGCTCTGCCACCCGATCGCGCTGCACGGCGTGACGGTCGACCTGCACCTCACCGAGGACACCGTCGAGATCACCGCGGCGGCGCGGACCGCCGACCGGACCGGGGTGGAGATGGAGGCGCTGACCGCGGTGGCGGTGGCCGGACTGGCCCTGGTCGACATGGTCAAGGCGGTCGACCCGGCCGCCTCGGTCGACGCGGTGCGGGTGCTCCGCAAGGAGGGCGGCAAGACCGGCGAGTGGGTCCGCCCGGAGGGTCGGCCGTGATCCGGGCCCGGGTGGTGGTGGCCTCCAACCGGGCCGCCGCCGGCGTCTACGCCGACACCAGCGGCCCCCTGCTGGTGGCCGGCCTGCGCGAGCTGGGCTGCGCCGTCGACGAGCCGGTGGTGGTCCCCGACGGCGAGCCGGTGGGCGAGGCGTTGCGCGCCGCCCTGGCCGATGGGGTCGACGTCATGCTGACCAGCGGCGGCACCGGGATCACCCCCACCGACCGGACGCCCGACGTGACCCGGGCGCTGCTCGACTACGAGATCCCCGGCATCGCCGAGGCGATCCGGGCGCACAGCCGTGACCGGGTGCCCGCCTCGGCACTGTCCCGAGGGCTCGCCGGCGTGGCCGGCCGGATGCTCGTGGTCAACCTGCCCGGGTCGACCGGCGGCGCGCGGGACGGCCTCGCCGTGCTCGGCCCGATCCTCGTCCACGCCGTCGATCAGCTGCGCGGTGGCGACCACTGACCCACGGCCCACCCGTCCACGGCGATAGGCTCGCTCCGGTGGGTGCGCGGAGGTGACGCGCGCACCGCAGTTGGTGAACGGAGGCAACCGGTGAGCACGGAAACCGCCACCGCCGCGGCGCAGGTCGCGGCGCCCCCGCCGGCCGGTTGGGAGGAGGCCCGCTCCCGGGTGTACGCGGTGGGCCGCGCTGCCGCGCTCCCCGCGGTCCAGCGGTCGCTCGCCGAGACCGACGGGCACACCCTCGCCGAGCCGCTGACCACCCGGACGGACCTGCCCGCCTTCCCGACCTCCAGCGTGGACGGCTGGGCGGTGCGCGGCGAGGGCCCGTGGGACGTGGTCGGGCGGGTGCTGGCCGGCAACACCCCGCCCGCGCTCACCGCCGACGGCACCACCGTCGAGATCGCCACGGGCGCGATGGTCCCCGAGGGCGCCACCGCCGTGCTCCGGATCGAGGAGTCGACCCGCACCGCCGACGGGCGGGTGGACGGCAGGCCGCGGCCGAGCCCGGATTGGCGGAAGCCGGGCGAGGAGGCGTACGCGGGTGAGGAACTGCTCCCCGCCGGCACCCCGGTCGACCCGGCGCTGATCGGGCTGGCCGCCTCCTGCGGCCACGACCAGCTGCGGGTGCGCCGCCAGCCCCGGGCCGCGCTGCTGGTCTTCGGCGACGAGCTGCTGACCGCCGGCCCGCCCGGCGCCGGCCGGGTACGCGACGCGCTCGGCCCGGCGGTGCCGGCCTGGCTGCGCCGGTACGGCTGCCAGGTGCGCTCCTCCGACGTGGTCGGCCCGGTGGCGGACACCCTCTCCGCCCACGTGGCGGCCCTGCGGTCCGCGCTGGCCAACGCGGACCTGGTCTGCACCACCGGCGGGACGATGCACGGCCCGGTCGACCACCTGCATCCCGCGCTGGAGGCGCTGGGCGCGGACTACGTGGTCAACACGGTCGCGGTCCGTCCGGGCTTTCCGATGCTGCTGGCCCGGCTGGTCGGCGCCGACGGCCGGGTCCGCTTCGTCGCCGGCCTGCCGGGCAACCCGCAGTCCGCGATCGTTGCCCTGGTCTCGCTGGTCGCGCCGCTGCTCGCCGGGCTGACCGGCCGGCCGCTGCCGGCGTTGCCGCACGCCACGCTGGCCGAGCCGGTGCCCGGCCGCGGCGACTACACCCACCTGGCCCTGGTCCGGCTGGACCGGGCCACCGGCACCGCCCACCCGCTGCGCCACGTCGGCTCGGCGATGCTGCGCGGGGTGGCCGGCGCCGACGGGTTCGCGGTGATCCGTCCGGGCACCACCGGCGAGGTCGGGGCGCGGGTGCCGGTCGTGCCGCTGCCGCTGCTGTCCGGGGAGCGCTCGTGGTGACCGCCGGTCCCTCGGTGAGCGTCCTCGCGGTCACCGACCAGCCGCTCGACCTGGCCGCGCACGAGGCCGCGGTCGCCGACCGCCGGGCCGGCGCGGTGGTCTCCTTCCAGGGCGTGGTCCGCGACCACGACCACGACCGCCCCGTCACCCTGCTGGAGTACGAGGGCCACCCGAGCGCCGCCGACGTGCTGCGCGAGGTCGCCGCCGAGGTCGCCGCCGACCCCGACGTGTACGCGGTCGCGGTGTCGCACCGGATCGGCCGGCTGGAGATCGGTGACGTGGCGCTGGTCGCCGCGGTCAGCACCGCGCACCGCGCCGCGGCCTTCGCGGCCTGCGCCCGCCTGGTCGACGAGGTCAAGGCGCGACTGCCGATCTGGAAGCGCCAACTCTTCGCCGACGGCACCGAAGAATGGGTCAACTGCCCCTGACCCCCCCCACGGGAGGGGTCAGCGGCGGGCGGGGACGGCGGCGGTGCGGGGGAGCCGGTCGGTGTAGAAGGCCGGCTCGGCGCCCGGTCGCCAGGGCAGCCCGGCGACCAGCACGATCAGCGCCAGCGCGAGGGAGTTCTCCATCAGCGCGCCGAAGAGCCCGTCCTGGTAGTGCGACACCTCGGGGAGTTGGTGTTCGTACGGCCAGATGGGCGAGACGAGGAAGAGCAGGTAGAGCCCCACCGCCGCAACGGCGTGCCGCAGGCCGGTCAGCGTCGGGTACCAGATCGGCGGGCGCAGCCCGTTGACGCCGGGCGGCCCCCCGTACGAGGAGGCCTGGCCGGCGCGTAGCGCCAGGCCCCGGCTCGCCTCGTGCCGGCGTACGGCGGCGTCGGCGAGCACGACGATCGCCGGGATGACCCAGACCAGGTGGTGCGTCCAGGAGATCGGGCTGATCACGTTGGCGGTCAGCCCGACCAGGGTGAACGCGGTCAGCTCGTCGCCGTCGGCCCGCGCGGTGGCGGCCCGGGAGAGACCGACCGCCAGGATCAGCACCGAGAACGACAGCCAGAGCAGGCCGGGCGTCTCGATCGAGTCGTACAGCCGGGCGAGCAGGCCGGCCAGCGACTGGTTGGGCGTCATGTCGGCGGCACCGACCCGCTCGGTCTGCCAGAGCACGCCGCCGAAGTAGGCCCGGGACTCCGTCTCGACCAGCGCGAACGTCCCCAGCGTCACGCCGATGGCGGTGGCGACGGCGGTGGCCGCCGTCCGCCACTGCCGGGTGATCAGCAGGTAGACGATGAAGAGCGCGGGGGTCAGCTTGACGGCGGTGGCCAGGCCGATGCCCATGCCGGCCCACGCCCCGCTGTAGAGGAAACGCACGAACGGGCCGTCGGTCGGGCGGCCGTGGGTGCCGCGCCGCGACCGCCAGCGCAGCCCGACCAGGTCGGCCATGATCAGCGCGAAGAGCAGCAGGTTGACCTGGCCGTACCCGAGGGTCTCCCGGACCGGTTCGATGGCGACGGACATCGACGTCGCGATGCCGACGGTGAACCAGAGCGGCCAGGCGAGCCGGTCCACGATCGGGCGCAGCAGCGCGGCCAGCACGAGGGCGAGGGCGGCGATGCTGCCCGCCGCGTTGATCCACCCTGCCGCCTCGATCGGCAGCCGCGCCATCGGCACCATCATCAGGGCGGCGAAGGGCGGGTAGGTGAACCCGAGGGTGGTGGTGGGCGCGATGAACTCGTACAGCTCGTGACCGCTCGCCCACCACACCACCGCGCCGTGGTAGATCTTCATGTCGAAGAAGTTGTACGGCCGCCCGAAAGCACCGATGGCGAGCCATGCGGCATAGGCGACGGCGGCCACGACGCCGATTCGTACGACTGTCCTGCGATCGATACCACGCGTTGCGCGACGGACTGGGGCGAGGCGGTCCAGCCCTCTACCGACGATCGCCGGCATGGCGTGGCCACCCCCGTACCAAGCTCGTCCTATCCGTCCAGGTCCGGTACGGAGCCTAGAACGGCGCCTCACGTTGATGCCTCCCGCGTTATGCGACCGTGTCCGATCCCACACATGTTTTTGATATTTCCACCGTGTTAACAGCACTCGGGTGGTTCAGGTGATTCGCGGCCTTGCGGGGGTGGCGGCCGTATTGACGCAGGTCAGCCCGGAAGTCGCCGGGCCGCAGACGCCGAGCGGACGGCGATCCGCGCTTCCCGTCGGGCGGTGCGCACCGCGCGGGTCACGGAACGTCGAGAGTGGCCGATGCGGTGGCCCGTTCGCCAGCGCAGACCCGGCTTCCCCTCGGTGTCGGCGGCGGCGAGCAGCAGGCCGCCGAAGAGCCCGAGGTTCTTCAGGAAGTGCACCTGGTTGTTGCTGCGCATCGTCGGGTCGTCGTTTTTCCAGAAGGGATGCCCGGCTGCGGTGATCGGCACGAGCGTGCCGGCGAGCACGAGCGCGGCCGGCCGGGCGAACCTTCCGCTGGCCAGCATCAGACCGGCGGCGACCTGCACCGCGGCATTGGCGCGGATCAGTGTCGCGGTGTCGGTGGGAAGTTGGGGCGCGGCGTTGGAGATCAACGGAGCGATCCGGTCGGTGATCGGCTGGGCGGCCGGCACGAGAGGCTGGGGGTGCTGGAAGTTGCGGGCGCCGCTGACCACGAAGATGCCGCTCAACATGACGCGGGCGAGGGAGCGCACGGGTTTCATGGATCAGTCATACCCCGTCGGGGCGTCGGCTACCCCGGCAACGGCCGATCCGGATCGGCCGACATGGACGCCGCGCCACGCCGATCCGAGCGACCGTCGCTGATGGACCCGCCTCGACCGGTAACGTCGCGCGGGTGACGACCCTGCGGCTGCGACCCGAGGACCCGGCGGACACCGGTCCGGTCCGGATGGTGCTGGCCGCCGCCTTCGCCCGCCCGGACGCCGCCGTTCCGGGTGAGGTGGCGCTCGTCGATGAGCTGCGCGACGGTGACGCGTGGCTGCCCGAGCTGGCGATGGTGGCCGAGTACGGCGGCGAGGTGGTCGGGTACGCGCTGCTCAGCCGGGTCTTCGTACGGTCCGACGACGTCCGCGCCCCGGCGCTGGCGCTCGGGCCGGTCGCGGTGGCCCCGCACCGGCAGCGGGTCGGGCACGGCACGGCGGCGGTGCAGGCCGTGCTGGACGCGGCGACCGAGTTGGGCGAGTGCCTGGTGGTGGTGCTCGGGGACCCCGCCTACTACCGGCGCTTCGGGTTCAGCCGGGCGGACCGGATGGGCCTGACCAGCCCGTGGTCCGGGCTGGGGGAACCGTGGCAGGCGCTGGCGCTGCCGGCGAGCGCCAGCGGCGAGGGGCCGCCGCCGCGCGGCGAGGTGTTCTTTCCGGCGCCCTGGTCCCGCGTCTGAGGCCAACGGCCGAGGCGGCGGTCAGGTCGGCTGGGTGCGCAGGTAGCGGCCGAAGTGTGGGACGGTGAAGGCGACCGTGCCCCGCTCGCCGGAGTAGATCAGCCCCTTCTTGATCAGCGCGTCCCGGGCCGGGGAGAGGCTGGCCGGCTTGCGGCCCAGCGCCCGGGCGATCTCGGCGGTCGGCACGGCCGCGTCCATGTCGTCCCGGCCGCCGCCGTCGGCCTCCCCTTCCACCAGGGAGAGCGTCGCCATGGCGCGCATGTACTCGCGCTCGGCCGGGGTGGCCCGCTCGAACCGGGAGCCGAAGAAGCCGACCGCCAGCTCGGCCTCCGCCTCGGGCGCGGCCACCCGGACGTCCGCAGCGGTGATTGGCGAGCGGGGCGCGTGGTCCCAGGTCGCCTTCCCGTACGCCTGGACGAAGTAGGGATAGCCGCCGGACTTCTCGTAGAGCAGGTCGAGGGCCTTCTGCTCGTACTCGACCTCCTCCCGCTCGGCCGGGGCGCAGAGCGCCAGGTCGGCGGCGATCCGGTCGAGCCGGTCGATGCGCTGGTAACGGAAGAGACGCTCGGAGTAGGACTTTGCGGCGCTGAGCACGGCCGGCAGGTGTGGCAGGCCGGCACCGACCACGATCAGCGGCGCGCCGAGCTGGGACAGCTCGTGGCAGGCGGCGCAGAGCGCGGAGACGTCCTCCGCGCCGAGGTCCTGCATCTCGTCGATGAAGACGGCGATCCCGGTGCCGACGTCGGTGGCCACCCCCGCCGCGTCGCTGAGCAGCTCGACCAGGTCGATCTCGATGTCGCCGGAGTCGGCCCGGCCGCTGCTCGCCGGTACGTCGATGCCGGGCTGCCAGCGGTCGCGCAGCTTCGGGGCGGCGGCCCCGCGCCCGGTCGGCGCCGAGCGCTGGGCGAACGCCTTGAGCACGCCGAGGAAGGCGTCGATCCGGTCCGGGGCGCGGTGCCGGGGGGCCAGCTCGCGGACCGCCATGTGCAGGGCGGCGGCCACCGGTCGGCGCAGTGACTGGTCGGGCCGGGCCTCGATCTTGCCGGTGCCCCAGAGGTGGTTGATCGCCTGCGAGCGGAGGGTGTTGAGCAGCACGGTCTTGCCGACGCCCCGCAACCCGGTGAGCATCAGGCTGCGCTCGGGGCGGCCCCGGGCGATGCGTTCCAGGACCACGTCGAAGACGTCCAGCTCCCGCCCCCGGCCGGCGAGCTCGGGCGGGCGCTGGCCGGCGCCGGGGGCGTACGGGTTGCGGACCGGATCCACGCATCGCACAGTATCGGGCCGTCTAGCCGCGAGACTAGAGATGCGTAGACGGGGCTACCGGCGTGTCTCCCGGTCTCGACAGAGATCTAGGGCTGTCTAGCGTCCACGCTAGACAGCTCAAGATTGGCCTGGTCTCGTCCTCGCGGATGGGATCAGCGCTGCTTCAGGCAGAGGACGAAGTCGAGGGTGTCCAACTCGCTGTCGAAGAAGTACCAGTTGGTGTAGCCCGCCACCTTGGCGCACTTCGCCTCGGCGTCCTGCTCACCGCTGGTCTCCCCGTCGAAACGCCGCAGCACCTCGTACGTCTGCGGGGCGCAGTCGCTGATCAGCAGCCTGGGCTTGCCACCCGACGGGCCCTCGTTGCGGACGCACTGCCCTGCCTTGACGAAGCGCGGGTCGGCGGAGGAGGCCGGCGCGGGGGTGGTGGGCGCCGGCTCGGCCGACCCGGGCAGCGCCGCGCCCGGCTCCGCGGACGCGGTCGGCGCGGCGGTCGACGCCGGTGCGTCGTCCCGACCGGCCAGGTACCACAGCGCGGCGGCGCCGCCGAGGACGAACACCGCCAGCACGGCCAGCACCGCGACCAGTGGACCCCGGCCCCGCTTCGGGCGCTGCGGCGGCTGGTCGCCGAGGTACCCGGCCGGGCCGGCCGACCGGTACGGCTCGGTGGGCGGGTGGACCTCGGTGGCCGCGTAACCGGCCTGCGGGTAGGGCTGGTAGCCGGTGGGCGGCTCGCCCAAACCGGGCGTGCCATGCGGATCCGGTGCGGCGCCGTACGCGTCGTCGGGGCGTCGTCCACCCCACGGCTCCGGGTCGCCGCCACCCGGTGGTCCGTAGTTCGCCATGCACGCCTCCTGCGTACTCGGTGCTGAGAGGCCGGCCACCCGCGCGGGACACCGACGCCGTGGTCACCGTAGCGTGGTCCCCCGATGAGCTCACCGCCCGCGAGTGCGACACCGACCCGGCCCGGCCTGATCTGGACGGCGCTGGTGCTGGTCTATGTCCTGTGGGGCTCCACCTATCTCGGCATCCGGATCGTCGTGGAGTCCATTCCGCCGTTCGCCTCGGCCACCCTCCGGTTCGCCGTCGCCGGCCTGGTACTCGCCGTCGTCCTGCGGGTACGCCGCGGTCCGGGGGCGTTGCGGGTCGACCGGCGTCAGCTCGGCTCCGCCGCACTGGTCGGGGTGCTGCTGCTGGCCTGCGGCAACGGCCTGGTGGTGCTCGCCGAGTCGGGTCCGCCCGGGGTGGCCGTGCAGTCGGGCATCGCCGCGCTGCTGGTGGCCACCGTCCCGCTGCTGGTGGTGCTGCTCCGCACGGCCACCCGGGACCGGCCGCCCGGGTGGACGTTCGCCGGGGTGGTGCTCGGCTTCCTCGGCCTGGTGCTGCTGGTGCTCCCCACCGGCGGTACGGACGCGGTGCCGCTGGCCGGCGCGCTCACCGTGGTCGCCGCGGCCACCTGCTGGTCGATCGGTTCGTTCCTCTCCGGCCGGCTGTCCATGCCCGCCGACCCGTTCGTCGCCACCGTGTACGAGATGTTCGCCGGCGCGGCGGCGCTCGCCGTGGTCGCCCTGACCCGGGGCGAGCTGCGCGACTTCTCGCCGGCCGAGGTGACCGCCCGGTCCTGGGCGGCGCTGGCGTACCTGATGGTGGCCGGCTCGCTGGTCGCCTTCACCGCGTACGTCTGGCTGCTGCACCACGCGCCCATCTCGCTGGTCGCCACGTACGCCTACGTCAATCCGGCCGTCGCGGTCGGGCTCGGCGCGCTGCTGGTCGCCGAGCCGGTCACCGCGCCGGTGCTGCTCGGCGGCGCCGTGATCGTGGCGGGCGTGGCGTTGGTGGTGAGCACCGAGCGACCTCGGCGGCCGGCGGCGGAGGCCGCCGACGGGACAGCCGCGGAACCGGCGCACCGGTAACGTCCCGGCCCGTGTCCGTCGGGCTGGTGACCTCCGCCGCGCTGTGCGGCGCGCTCGTCGGCGCGGCGGCGCCGGCGGTCGCCCGCCGGTTCGCCGCCACCCCGGACCTGTCCGCCGCCACCGCGGCCTGGTCGGCGAGCGGCTGGGCTCTCGTCGGGGCGATGGTGTTCGCCGGGCTGGCCGCCGCACTCGGGCCGGATCCGGCCCTGCCGGCGTACCTGCTGGTGGCGGGCTCCGGTGTGGTCCTGGCGGTGATCGACCTGGCCTGCCTGCGGCTGCCCGACCCGCTGGTGGGTGCGGCCGCCCTCGGCGGCGCTGCCGGCCTCGGCGTGGCCGCCCTCGCCGCCGGCACGCCGGGCCGCCTGGCGGTCGCCCTCGCCGGGGCCGCGCTTTCCTTCACCGGGTACGTGGTGCTGGCGCTGCTGCCCGGCGCCCGGCTCGGCTTCGGCGACGTGAAGCTTGCCGCCGCCCTCGGCCTGCCGCTCGGCTGGCTGGGCTGGTCGACCCTGGGCCTCGGGATGCTCCTGCCCCACCTGCTCAACGGCGTGGTGGTGCTCGCCCTGCTGGCCGCCCGACGGGTACGCCGGGACACCGCCCTGCCGTTCGGCCCGGCGCTGCTCGCCGGCGCCTGGCTGGCCGTGCTGCTCGCCTGACCGGTGGCGGTGTCCGGTGGACGCCCCGATGCGCGCACATCGCCGACATGCAGCGCCGGGCGCGTCGGCAGGGGGAGGTCGCCGGGATCTCCGCTCGGACGGAGGTCACCGTCCGTAGGGGCGGGCCAGGCCGGTCAGATCAGGCGAAGCTGGCGGTCCTTCGGCCGGCGGGGCTCGGTCTCGCCGAAGCGCTCGAACAGCCCGGGGTCGATCACGTCGAGGAACGGCGACGGCCGGCACTCCCGTTCCGACCCGTGCCGTACCCGGCGGTCGGCGTGACTGACGTAGAGCCGGTCCTGGGCGCGGGTCAGGCCGACGAAGAAGAGCCGCCGCTCCTCGGCGACCGCGTCGGCGTCCGGCTCGGTGCCGGGCCAGCGCAGCGGCAGCAGCCCGTCCTCGGCTCCGACCAGGAAGACCACCGGGAACTCCAGCCCCTTGGCGGCGTGCAGGGTGAGCAGGGTGACGGCCTCGGCGCGCGGGTCGAGCGCGTCGACCTCCGCGCCGGTCGCGAGCTGGGACAGGAACAGCCCCAGGTCGTCGCCGCAGCGGCGGGCCAGCGGGGTGAGCAGGTCGACCGCCGTGCGGACATCCTCGGGGCGTACCGCGCCGGAGCCGTCCAGGGTGGGCGCGGCGAACCGCTCGGCGAGCACCTGACCGGCGAGGCGTACCCGGGCGGGCAGGCCGCCGCCGAGGCCTTCGGCGTGCCGCAGCTCCCGGGCGATGGCGGTCACCCCGGGCCGGTCCCGCAGCCGGTCGTGCGAGCGCTTCTGCACCGGGATGTTCGCCCGGGCGAGGGCGTCCAGGATCGGGGCGGCCTGCGCATCGGTGCGGTAGAGCACCGCGATGTCGGAGAACGAGAGCGTGGTCGACCGGCCGTCGATCCGTCCGGAGTCGAGCGACCGGTGGGAGAGGCCGCCGACCAGCTCGTCGATGGTGCGTACCAGGAAATCGGCCTCGTCGGAGACGGAGGCTGCGGGGTAGCGACCGACCAGCGGGGCCTCCGGGTCGAGCCGGGCCGGGTCGAGCCGGCGGCCGCGCACCAGCGACGACGGCGCGATGGCCTGCACGGCGGCGGCGAGGATCGGCGCCGATGAGCGGTAGTTGCGGTTCAGGCGGACCAGCCGGGCATCGGTGAAGTCCTGCGAGAAGCGCAGGAAGTAGCCCACGTCCGCACCCCGGAACGAGTAGATCGCCTGGTCCGGGTCGCCGATCGCGCAGAGGTTGCCGTCGGCGGGGCTGAGCAGGCGCAGCAGCTCGTACTGGACCGCGTCGACGTCCTGGTACTCGTCGACGAAGATCCACCGCCAGCGCTCGCGGTAGGCACGCACCAGCTTCTTGTCGGCCCTCAGCAGCGCCACCGGCAGGGTCAGCAGCTCGTCCAGGTCGACCAGGTCCTGCTTGCGCAGCAGCGCGGTGTAACGGTCCGGGTCGTCCCCGGCCTCGGTCCGGGCGGCCGCCCGGTCCGCGTCGTCGGCGATCCGGAAGTCCGCCGGCAGCCCGGCGGCCTCCGCGTTCTCGCGCAGGATGGCCAGCCCGAGCGAGTGGAACGTGCCGACGGTGACGTCCTCGGCCACCGGGCCGAGCAGCCCGTCGAGGCGGTGTCGCAGCTCCTCGGCGGCCCGCCGGGTGAACGTGATCGCCAGGCACTGCTCGGGGAAGACGTTCAGCTCCGCGCAGAGGTAGGCGATCCGATGGGTCAGGGTCCGGGTCTTACCGGTGCCGGGGCCGGCCACGATCAGCAGCGGGCCACCCGGCGCGGACGCGGCCACCCGCTGCATCGCGTCCAACCGGTCGAGCAGGCCGGTGCCGACCTCCTCCATGCCGGCGAGCATCGGCTCGAACGGCTCGTGCGGCGAGGGTGCCGGCGCGATCGGCGGCGGGGGCGGCGGTGCGGCCTTCCGCTTCGGCTCCGCCTTCGGTGCCGCCGGGCGCCCGGCCTTCGCCTTCGCCGCCGGCCCCGCGGGCCGGCGCTGCGCCGGCACGGGTACGTCGAAGAGCGTCTCCGCCTGCGTTCCTGTCGCCTTCGCGCCCAACTCGGCGGGGTCGAAGAGGGTGATCACGCCGTACTCGCCGTCGTAGCCCGGCACCCGGTGGACGTCGCCGCGGCGCAGCCGACCGATGCCTTCGGCCAGCAGTTCGCCGCCGACCCGCCCGATCTCGTCCAGCGGGGTACGGGTGAGGATCTCCAGCTCCGGGCCGAGCGCCGCGACCAGCTCGTTGAGCTTTCCCTCGACCTTCTTGGCGCGGGCGCCCACCCTGTTGATCTCGCCGAGGATCTCGGCCAGCGGCACCAGGTGGGTGACCTCGCGGGCGTGCGCGGGGCGGTGTCCCGCCGGCCGGTCGGCCAGCTCCTCGACCCGGCTCAGCACGCCGACCGTCAGCGGTTTGCCGCACTCCGGGCAGCAGCCACCGGCCGCCCTGGTCCGCTCCGGCGACCAGTTGACGCCGCAGAGCCGGTGCCCGTCCGCGTGGTACTTCCCCTCTTCCGGGAAGAACTCGATCGTCCCGGCCAGCCCGTCGCCGGTGCGCAGGGCCTCCCGGATCGCGAAGTAGTCGCGGCCGGAGGCGAAGACCGTCGCCTCCCGGGCCAGCGCCGGCGGGGAGTGCGCGTCGGAGTTGGAGACGAGCTGGTAGCGGTCCAGGCTGCCGACCCGCCAGTTCATCTCCGGGTCGGAGGAGAGACCGGTCTCCACCGCGAAGACGTGCTCGGCCAGGTCGGCGTAGCAGTCGGCGATCGCGTCGAAGCCGGACTTCGAGCCGAGCGCGGAGAACCAGGGCGTCCAGATGTGCGCCGGGACCAGGTAGCCGTCGCCGCTGGCCTCCAGGGTGATCTCCAGCAGGTCCCGGGAGTCCAGGCCGAGGATCGGCCGGCCGTCCGAGCCGAGGTTGCCGATCCGGCCCAGCGCCGTGTTGAACCTCGCCACCGCGTCCAGGTCGGGCAGGTAGACCAGGTGGTGGACCTTCCGGGTCCGGTCGTCCCGCTTGTAGATGGTGGAGATCTCCACGCTGAGCAGGTACCGGACCGGGTCCGTCTCCGCCTCGCTGGCCAGCCGGGGCGGCAGCCGGCGGGCGATGTCCCGCTCCGCCTCGGGACTGAGCCGGTAGAGCCCGGGCTCGGCGGGGTGCAGCGTCTCGCGCAGGTGGTCGTACCAGGCGGGGTGGGTGAAGTCCCCGGTGCCGAGCACGCCAATGCCCTTGCGCCGGGCCCACCAGCCGAGGTTGGGCAGGGTGAGATCGCGGCTGCACGCGCGCGAGTACTTCGAGTGGATGTGCAGGTCCGCGACGAACGGCGGGACGCCACCGGGGGGTGCGGCGCTGAACGGGGGCACGCCGCATCCTGTCATGGCCGGTCCACTACCCGCCCGCCGCCACGCATAGGCGTGACCTGAGTAATCCGGTGCTGGACTCCGCTGCCCGGGCGCGCTATGGGGCGCGCAGCTCGACCAGGGTGATTTGGGGAGGGGCGCCGACCCGCACCGGCGGGCCCCAGAAGCCGGCGCCGTTGGTGACGTACACCTTGGTGCCGTCCACCTCGCCGAGGCCGGAGACGACCGGCTGCTGGAGCTTGACGGCCAGGTTGAACGGCACGATCTGGCCGCCGTGGGTGTGCCCGGAGAGCTGGAGGTCGACGCCGAACTTCGCCGCCTCGTGCGCGGCGACCGGCTGGTGGGCCAGCAGGACCACCGGGCGGCTCGCGTCGCGGTCGCCGAGCGCAGCCGCGTAGTCGGCGGGCGCGGCCAGGCCGGTGCCGGCGGCGGTCACGTCGTTGACGCCGGCCAGGTCCAGCACGCCGCCCCGGGCGTGGATCTCCTGGCGCTGGTTCTGCAACACGCGCAGGCCGAGCCGGTCCACCTCCTGGACCCACTCCTCCACGCCGGAGTAGTACTCGTGGTTGCCGGTGACGAAGAAACTGCCGTAGCGGGAGCGCAGGCCGCGCAGCGGCGCCGCCGCCTCGCCCAGTTCGGCGACCGAGCCGTCGACCAGGTCGCCGACGACCGCGACGAGGTCGGCGTCGAGGCGGTTGATCGCGGCCACGATCCGTTCGGTGTGCTCCCGCCCGCGCAGCGGCCCGAGGTGGATGTCGGAGACGGTGGCGATCCGCAGGCCGTCCATGCCGCGCGGCAGCTTGGCCAGCGGGATGCGGACCCGGTCCAGCTCGGGCGGGCCTGTCGCGACCCGGACGCCGTACCCGGTGACACCGGCGGCGGTGAGCCCAGCGAAGATCGCCGCGCCCCGGGCGAGCAGCAGCCGGCGCGAGGCGTCGTGGTCCGGCTGGTCGACGGCCTCGACGGCCGGCGGGTCGGCGGTGCCGGCCGCCCCGACCAGCACCGGCTCCGGCGCGGCGGCGGTCGACTCGGCGACTGCCGACCGGCGGCGCAGCACCAGCCGGGCGACCGCCATCGGCACTTCCAGCACCAGCAGCAGGACCAGCAGGTAGAACATCACCGCCAGCCAGAGGTAGCCCGGCCAGGCCAGCCAGAACGCCCCGACGGCCCGGGTGCCGGCCATCGTGGCCGGTACGAGCAGCGCCAGCACCAGCGCGGTCACGCCGCCGATCCGCCGCCATCGCCCCGGACGGGTGGTGTCCTTGACCAGCCGCTTCCACAGGTAGAAGTGGATCAGACCGGTGATCAGGGCCAGGGTGGCCACGAACGCCAGGATCGCCAACATGCCAGCCCTCTCTCAGCCGCCCGCGAAGGGGGGTAGCACGTCGATCGTGACCCCGGCCGGCAACGGCGTCCCCCGATCATGGCAGTGCACCCCGTCGACCAGAAAACTCGCCACCTCCAGCACGGCGGCCAGCCGCGGCCCGTGCCGCTGGGCGAGTTCACCGAGCAGTTCGTCCAACGACCTGCCCGCGGATGTGGTCTCCTCGGTACGGCCGGCGGCGGCCCTTGCCCCGGCGAAGTAGCGGACGGTGAGGTCCACGGTTCAGCCTCCGATCGCCGACATCGGCCGAGCCGGTTGCAGGAAGGTGGGATCGTCGATGCCGTGCCCGGCGCGCTTGCCCCACATCGCCGCCCGCCAGCGGCGGGCCAGTTCGGCGTCGTCGGCCCCGCCGCGCAGCGCGCCGCGCAGGTCGGACTCCTCGGTGGCGAAGAGGCAGGCCCGGACCTGGCCGTCGGCGGTGAGTCGGGTCCGGTCGCAGTCGCCGCAGAACGGCCGGGTTACGCTGGCGATCACCCCGACCCGGGCCGGCCCGCCGTCGACCAGCCAGGTCTCCGCCGGGGCCGCGCCCCGCTCGGCCGGGTCCGGCGTCAGGGCGAACTCGCCGGCCAGCGAGGCCAGGATCTCGTCGGCGGTGACCATGGTGGCCCGGTCCCAGCCGTGCTGGGCGTCCAGCGGCATCTGCTCGATGAACCGCAGCTCGTAGCCGTGGTTCAGGGCAAACCGCAGCAGCGCCGGAGCCTCGTCGTCGTTGACGCCCCGCATCAGCACGGAGTTGACCTTCACCGGGGTGAGCCCGGCGGCGGCGGCCCCGGCCAGCCCGGCGAGCACGTCGGCCAGTCGGTCCCGCCGGGTCAGCCGGGTGAACCGGTCGCGGTCCAGGGTGTCCAGCGAGACGTTGACCCGGTCCAGCCCGGCCGCGCGCAGCGTGGGGGCGAGCCGGCCCAGGCCGATGCCATTGGTGGTGAGGGAGATCCGGGGGCGGGGCGCCAGCGCGGCCACCGCGGCGACGATGCCGGCCAGCCCGGGCCGGATCAGCGGCTCGCCGCCGGTGAAGCGGACCTCGGTCACCCCGAGCCGTTCCACGGCGACCCGGATCAGCCGGACGATCTCGTCGTCGCCGAGCAGTTGCGGCCCGGCCAGCCAGGGCAGACCCTCCGCCGGCATGCAGTACGTGCAGCGCAGGTTGCACTTGTCGGTCAGCGAGACGCGCAGGTCCCGGGCGACGCGGCCGTACCGGTCGACGAGGACGCCGTCGGTCGGGGCGGCAGTCACCCGTCGACCGTAGCGCGGCCGGTCCCGCCCAGCGCGGCCCGGGCGGCCCGGGTGACCGCGTCGCGGTAGACCGCGCCGAACGCGGCGGTGTGCACCAGCAGCAGGTGGAGCTGGTGCAGCGGCAGCCGCTCCCGCCAGCCGTCGGCCAGCGGCCACTCCTCCCGGTACGCGCTCACGATCCGGTCGAGGTGCGGCGCGCCGCCGAAGAGGGCCAGCTGGGCCAGGTCGCTCTCCCGGTGCCCGCCGTGCGCCGCCGGATCGACCAGCCAGGCCCGGTCGTCCGCGCCCCAGAGCACGTTCCCCGGCCACAGGTCGCCGTGCACCCGGGCCGGCGGCTCGTCGCCGCCGAACTCGCCGATCCGGGCGACGACCTGCTCCACCAGCGCGGCCTCCGCGTCGCCGAGCGCGCCGCCGTCCACCGACAGCTCGAGGTACGGCAGCAGCCGGCGTCGGGCGAACCAGTCCGGCCAGGGCCCCTCGTCGGGGGTGTTGTCCTGCTCCAGCGGGCCGATGAAGCCGGGCCGGTCGGCGCCGAACGTGGACGCCCCGGCCCGGTGCATACCGGCCAGTTCCCGGCCGAACCGTTCGGCCGCCTCCGGGGACGGCTCGCCCGGCTCCACCCAGTCCAGCGCCAGCAGCTCCGGCAGCGCCACCACCACCTCCGGTACGGCCACCGTGCCCGCCGCGCGCAGCCAGCACAGCCCGGCGGCCTCGGTGGCGAAGAAGCCCTCCGGCACCGGCCGGTCGGCCTGCTCGGGCCAGGTCTTGGTGAAGACGGAGTGGCCGTCGTCCAGGGTGAGTCGGGAGGCGGCGCAGACATTCCCGCCGGAGACCGGCGTCTCCCGGATCCGCTGGTGGGTCAGGAACGTCGGCAGGTGCTCCGGGTGCGTCCGCAGGTACGCCAGGTCCATCAGCGCAAGGTAGCCGTTCCGCGCGCTCCGGGTGGTCCGGCGCGACGGGTGGTCTGGCGCGACGGGTGGATCGGCGCGACGGGTGGATCGCGCCCACCTGCGGGAACACTCTCCGTGTCTGTGGATAACCCGAGTGTCGTCCACAGGGTCTGTCGGGTGCGTCCCGGGAGCCGCAGGCTGCCGGCATGACCGCGACCGACCGCCCCCGGCTCACCGTCCGCTCGCCCGCCGACCTCCTCGCTGCCGTGCCGTACCTGCTCGGCTTCTACCCCGCCGACAGCGTCGTCGTGGTGGCGATGCGGGCCCAGCGGGTCGTCTTCGCCGCCCGCGCCGACCTGCCCGACCGTGGCGCCGACCCGCGGTTGCCCGCCGGCCACCTCGGCGACGTCCTCGGCCGGCAGGACGCCGACGCCGCCACCGTCGTCGGGTACGGCCCGGCCGACCGGGTCACCCCGACCGTGGACGCGGTACGCGCGGCACTGACCACGGCCGGCCTGACCGTGCTGGACGCGCTGCGGGTGACCGACGGTCGGTACTGGTCGTACCTGTGCGCCGAGGCGGCGTGCTGCCCGCCCGACGGCACCCCGTACGACCCGGGCAGCAGCGAGGTCAGCGCCGCCGCGGTCTTCGCCGGTCAGGTGGCGCTGCCCGACCGGGCCGCCCTCACCGCCCAGGTGGGGGCCGCCGACGGGCAGGACCGGGCGGCGATGCGGCGGGCCGGCGTCCGGGCCGAGCGGCGACTGCTCACCCTGCTGGCGGAGGCGCCCGCCGCCGACCTGCTCGGCGGTCGCTCGGTCCGGGCGGCCGGGGTCGCCGCCGTCCGGGAAGCCTTTCGCGCGTACCGCCGGAGCGCCCGGCTCACCGACGACCAGGTGGCCTGGCTGAGCCTGCTCCTGACCCACCTCCCGGTCCGCGACCACGCCTGGGAACGCACCGACGGTCGGGAGGAGGACATCAGCCTCTGGGGCGACGTGCTGCGGCGCGCCGAGGACGAGCTGATCGCGGCGCCGGCGAGCCTGCTGGCCTTCGCCGCCTGGCGGGCCGGGCAGGGGGCCCTGGCCGCGGTGGCGTTGGAACGCGCGCTGGCCACCCACCCCGACTACTCCCTGGCCCAACTCCTCGACGACCTGCTCCGGCGCGGCGTGCCCCCGTCCGAGCTGGACGGCTGGCCGGCGGTCGGTGAGCCGGGCGTGGTCCGCCGCCGTCCCCGCCGCCCACGACGCGTACGACGGGGCATCGGGTGAGCCGGTCAGTCGACGAGCACCCGGTGCCCGCCGGCGTAGACGTTCATCGTCCGGCCGCGCAGGAAGCCGACCAGCGTCATCCCGGCCTCCCCGGCCAGGTCGGCGGCGAGCGAACTGGGCGCGGAGACGGCCGCGAGCAGCGGCACGCCGGCCATCCACGCCTTCTGGGTCAGCTCGAAGCTGGCCCGGCCGGAGACCAGCAGGAGGTGCCCGGCCAGCGGGAGGCGGCGTTCCCGCACCGCCCAGCCGACCACCTTGTCCACCGCGTTGTGCCGGCCGACGTCCTCGCGCAGCACCACCGGCTCGCCGTCGGCGGTGAACAGCCCCGCCGCGTGCAGGCCACCGGTGCGGTCGAAGGCCCGCTGGGCCGCCCGCAACCGGTCCGGCAGCGCGGCGAGCACGTGCGCCCGGACGGTCAGCGGGTCCTCCGCCACCGGGTAGGACGACCGGGTCCGCACCGCCTCGATGCTGGCCTTGCCGCAGACCCCGCACGAGCTGGTGGTGTAGAAGTTCCGCGACGGGTCGGTGGCGGGCTCCGGCACGCCCGGGGCGAGCACCACGTCCACCACGTTGTAGGTGTTCGGGGTCTCCGCCCCGGCGCAGAGCTGGGCGGTGAGTACGTCCCCGGTCGACCGGATCAGCCCCTCGGTGAGCAGGAAGCCGATCGCCAGGTCGATGTCGTCGCCGGGGGTGCGCATGGTGACCGCGAGCGGCCGGCGTCGGCCCGGGCCGGCCGGGCCGACCCGGATCTCCAGCGGCTCCTCCACCGAGACGGCGTCCTGCCGGCGCACCGCAGCGCGTCCGTCGGCCACCGCGTCGAGATCGATGCGGAGCACGCTCCGCCGGTCAGTCGCCCGTCCCATCCCGCCATCCTCCCCCGCGCGCCCGGCGACCCGCACGGCGACGTGGCGGGGGCGGACGGGTCCGCGCGGGGCTACGGTGGCGCGGTGACGGCGTACGCGGCGGTGGTGCTCGCGGGCGGTGCGGCCCCGACACGACCACCGCCGCCCTGGTTCGACTGCGACACTGACTCCGACGTACGCCGGGCGGAGGAGCAGCGACTAGTGGTTGCTTCTCCGCTTAGAGCTGTCTACAGTTGACTGTTGTGAGCAGCGTTTATCGGATCGGCGAGTTCGCCAAGCGGGTTGGCCGCTCGGTGAGCACCGTGCGTCGG